>JAHQVU010000011.1 GCA_019634145.1 Micavibrio sp.
ATCCCGCTTCCGCCATATTCGCCTGATTTTAACCCCATCGAACAAACATTTGGCGCTCTCAAAAAACGAAGGCAGGGCATGCCACCGGAAACAACAATCGATCAACTCATTATGTCTTATTATTAAATGAAACTACTATATCATCACGTTGGCGCTCATTATCGTCGGTGGTTTAAACCTGTGTCTGAAACACCGCGCAGACATGACAGCTACAAAACCTCACATACTCACTAAGGCATAACCAAATAAAAGAAAAGCCGGAAAATAAATCCGGCTTTTTTTATTCTCAATGTGTTGTTTGCATTCTTATGCAGTTAAGCAGCCATCGCTGTCTTCGTTGCATCAACAACCTTCTTCGCCGCATCTTTAAGATCATTCGCAGCAATGATGTCGAGACCGGAAGTATTCAGGATTGCCTTACCCTCTTCCACATTTGTACCTTCAAGACGCACAACGAGTGGAACAGACAGCTTCACTTCTTTAGCAGCTGCAATAACGCCCTTGGCAATGATGTCACATTTCATGATACCACCAAAGATGTTAACCAAAATGCCCTTCACTTCAGGGTCCGACAAGATAATCTTGAATGCCGCTGTAACCTTCTCTTCATCAGCGCCACCACCAACATCCAAGAAGTTAGCAGGTTCACCACCATAAAACTTAATTATGTCCATCGTTGCCATCGCAAGACCAGCGCCGTTAACCATACAGCCGATATTACCGTCCAACGCCACATATGACAGATCATGTTTGTGGGCTTCACGCTCTTTCTCATCTTCTTCGGTTTCATCACGAAGCTCTGCAATGTCTTTGTGACGGAACAAAGCATTGTCATCAAAATTTACTTTGGCATCGAGCGCCATCACATCATCACCCACGAGAATCAGAGGGTTAATCTCGATAATCGCGGCATCTGTGTCGATATAAGCCTGATACAAAGATTTGAACAATGTAATCGCGTTATCTACTGCCGCACCAGATAGCTTCAAGCCTTCCGCAAGTTTCTTACCATCTGCATCTGTGAAACCTGCCACTGGGTCGATACCGACCTTAACGATTTTTTCAGGTGTGTTATGTGCAACCTCTTCGATTTCCATCCCACCTTCGGTCGAAACCATGAAAGTCACATCGGATGTCGCGCGGTCTAGAAGAACCGAACAGTAATATTCTTTTTCAATGTCCACACCGTCCGTAACATAAAGACGCTGAACTTCTTTACCTTCAGGGCCTGTCTGGATTGTAACCAGAGTTTGCCCCATCATAGCTTCAGCCGCGTCCTTAACTTCGTCAATTGTCTTGCAAAGACGAACGCCGCCCTTGCCTTCAGGGTTGTTCTTGAACTTACCCGCACCGCGTCCACCGGCGTGGATCTGCGCCTTAACAACGAACAATGTCGTCCCTTCGGCCTGCATCTTTTCAGCAGCTTTTACGGCTTCATCAACGCTCATGGCAGGAATACCTGCAGGAACGGCAACACCGTATTTTTTCAATAATTCTTTGGCTTGATATTCATGGATATTCATCTGGCTTTGCTCTCCAATTGCAATGGAATCAATAAAATCTACCCTCTTTCCTTAAACCCGCGTCTTTTCTTTTGCAAGCCCTAATCCGAGAAAAACCGCGAACAATTCCAAAGGTTAAGCAGACGTTAACTATTTTTTAAATTTTACATACTACCATGCAGACTAAGGAGTGGCCTTACCCACGGTATGTGCAAGACTCTATAATAATAATAAAACAGGGTATATATGGCAGAAACAACCGACAGAAATGAGCCAATGAGCCGCGCCCAGCGTGAGGTTATCTCTGCAATCCAGAACATACCCAAAAATGTAGATATTACTACCTATATGGTTGAGCTGGCCGAAAAGGCTAAAGAAGACATTTTCAGTGGCTCCCCCGACAACGCCAAGCGTGCACACCAACTCTATCACCAAGCCCTTTCAGGAATCGGGCACACCAACTCATCATATGACAACAGCGATTTTGGCGATAGCTCGGATAGCGGCCAGAGAAAGAAAAAAAAGCGTGACCAGGCTTTTGAAAACTTCTTAAACACAATCAACATAAGTATTGCGGCTCGTGAAAGTGTTTCCAATTATTTCGCCGGAACCCGTAGCGAAATCAAAGAAGTTAAAAATCTATTTGAGAAAAACAAAAAGCTTGGCCAGGACTTAGAAGATACAATAAACAACAGCGATTACGACGATAAGATAAAAACCAGAGCGCTAGAGTTGAAGGATAGTTACGCGCGCGAGGAAAACCAAATTATGGAGAACCTCAATGCGGCCGAAGAGACTTTAAAAAATGTTGAAAAGGCGCTCCTAACCAGCTTATCCGCACTTCCAGAAACCAT
This sequence comes from Micavibrio sp., assembly GCA_019634145.1. GTDB lineage: Bacteria > Pseudomonadota > Alphaproteobacteria > Micavibrionales > Micavibrionaceae > TMED27. Next base: position 2,357 of record JAHQVU010000011.1, read on the forward strand.
GCAAAAAGGAGCAACTGAGCTTCTTAATGCAGCCAAAGACACCATCCTTATTAATGTTAAGATTGATGATGTAGAACAAGATTTTCACATTCTATATAAAAATGAAGCGGGGCAGTATTGCATTAGCCACCCTGAAACAGGGGAAGAAATTGCTTTAGAAGACCAGAAAAAAGCATTATTCACACATTTGAGTAGCGCAGAAGGACAAAAACTAGGGAACGAACACCCACCCGCCAAAAATGCAAAACTTCAATCCATGTTATCGCAAGTATTGAAAAAAACAGATGACCCAGCCACTGACAATTATGCTGATAATATGCGGAAAAGTTTTACGACTACCGCCAATCTCAAAGTAGAAATATACGAGGCAAAAACAAAACTTGAATATCTTTACGATCAAAAAAAGCAGCTTATAAGTGAATTTGATAATAAAACAATCACCCCCGAAGCTTTAGCCACATACGAAGAAAAACTAGCAAACCTGGATGCAGAAATTGATAATACGATTAAAAAAATAGGAAATAAAATCACGACAGCAAAGGGTGAACTGAGCAAAAATCTTAATACACTCGAAGCAGACCTGAACAGCTTACAAGCATCAGTCTTACAAGCCAGGGAAGACGAGCTAATAGCCATAAAAGAAGCCAAACTTTATACTGAATCGCAAAAATTATACGGTGGTCGTCACGAACAACTTAAAAGCGTGCACGGCAATTTCTTCATAAATAATATGCCTGTTTTTAACGGTGAAAAAACAGCCAGTGCATTGGGATGGTTAAGCGATCAAATACCCGTCCTGCAAAAAATGGATGTCGTGGAGGCGTGGAACGATTCAATCAAACATGAGGGCAAGGATGTATACCGTGACAACAACACGGGACAATTATACACCTTCGGTGAAGAAGCCGGACGACAAGATATCCAAGACATAAATGTTGTCAGAGCATTATATGCCGAAGCATACGGCGAAAAAGCACGCCTTTTTAAGAACGAAACACCGTATTCCGCAGATCCGAGCAACACATTCCAAATGACAAGAAATGCCATACTTAGCAGCGAAAAAATGGCCAATCAGATGGAAGAAAATATCCAAGATCCCTACACGGATAAAATTGCGACTCTAACCACGGAAATCGAAACAATAAAGAATAAAATGAATTCCGATTATATGACTGGTGTAAATATTAAATCAGCCAAACAAGGACTAAACTGCATAGATACTGGTTTCTCCTGCCTAATGCCATTAGATCATTTTTTTGAAGCCGGGCGACAGACCCCCTCGCTTTCCTCAGGCACTTTCTCAAACGCAAGCAGCCCCCTCATACCCTCTTCCCAAGCCGTTTCGAATAATGGACCGGACTATAGTCAAAACACTATGGATAATTGGAGGGAGCAAACACCCCCCACCAAAATTTAAAATTAAGCCTCACTTAAACCATTTATTAACCTTTTTCCTATATTTTTAAGACAACGGTCGGAAAAGGCCGAAAAGCCCGAAAAATCGGGAAAAGAGTAATAAAGGTGTTATGAATGTCAGATATAAATAGATTATCTCCAGATTTGGCCGCCTCGCTAAAAGGGCCTGATGGCGCGGTAAGAGTAGAAACGCTACACGGCACCGCTGGCTTTACAGATGCAGAAATGGCCGCCTGGGCGCGAGCGCAAGCCAACATACAAAACCAGCTCGCCAATGGCGAGGATACCCCCTCCACACCAACAAGCATGAACAGCGCTCAAACCGCCACCAACACGCCCCAGACGGGCAGTGATGCAATGCTAATGGCACAGCTTGATTCTCAGCGGCCAAAAGAAGGTGAAAATTTTGACTACGAGCCTCCAACAAAAGATCAAACCGAGCTTGAAAACACGCTAAAAAATTTGATTAATGACCCTTACGTCACGCACATCACTGCTGATGATCTTGCACACGAATTGGGGCAAGACAGCCTCTCACCTGATCAAATCAGTTATGCACAGAACAAAATTGAACAATCAGGCCGTGAAATAGAGTTTTCCGCCGACTCTGCACTCGCAAACTACGGTCAGGATGCATTAAATCCAGACCGCTTAGGCAACGAGCTTGACCCAGAGCAATTAAAGCAGCAGCAAGAGCTACAGATAGCTGAGCAAAACCGCCTCAAGCAACAACAATTAGAAGAGCAGCGCCGTTTAGAAGAAGAGGCCCTGAGAGAAAAGCTAATTGCCGAAGGAAAAATGAAGCCAGAGCCTGAACTAGACACGCAAATTGCACAAACATTCATTCCCGGCATGGGCAATATAGGATAACGAGCGGATAACCGCTGATAAATTAAAGGGTAGAAAAAAATTATGGCAGATGTAAATAACACTGCAGATATAGACAATGAAGCGCCTGCGGCTGATGCAGCCCCTACGCCTTCTCCAACCCAAACCGCATTTGAATCAGCCACAGCTGGCACCCCACCACCACCTGCCAGCAAAACCGCAGATGCCGCAAAAGCAAAAGCGGATAAAAACAAGAGCCTAACAGACAAATTCAAAGAAGAACAAAAACACCGCACAGACGGATTTATTTTTGACAACACGAACACACCATATCAACAGCGTTCCTTCGGTAGCTACTTAGACAGTTTGCTCGGCATACTCCTCGCGGTAATGGACTACGGCAACTACCGCCAGCGCTATAACTTTGATTTCAACTCGATGGTTAATGACATTGCCAGAGAGACATATATTGATCCGAGTGTCGATACTGCAAAAGTGTTTGGAGTAGATTTCAACCAAGCTAGAAAAGACGTTGAGAATGGCGTAATTGAGACAGCACGGAAAACTGGAGTTTATAACGGCATGCCCTTAAATGAAAGGCAAATAGCCGTAATGAATGCAATCGATAAAGCAACTGACGGCAATGAAACAAAACTATTGCAAAGCTTTTGGGGGGCAGAGAGTAATTTTGGTGTATCACTAAAAAGTCATACGAGTGCTCAAGGCGATTTCCAATTTATTCAGCGGACTTTCGCCAGCCTTATTAACAAATACGGCTCTAGCATCATCTCCGAAATGAAAAAAGATGGATATGGTGATGACGCCAACACACTTCAAGACATGATTAACTCAAATAAAATTGGATCAAGCCTCTCGAAAAACGCTGAATTTCTAAGCCTTAGAAATGATCCTGAAATCGCCACTTATGCAGCTAAATATCTTATTAAGGATATATCCCGCACCACAGGGCTAGACCCGCAGAATAAAGCCGATTTTGGCGGAATATATATGTCTTATGTTACGGGGCCTAAAACTTATAAAAAATTCAAACAATTAATGAAAGAAAACCCTAATCAGGACTTCAAACACGCTCTTATGAATTTAACCCCATCAGAAAGCGGTCTTTCGTCTGAAGCGATAGAGGATATAAGAACAGCCGTGCAAAGCAACGAATCTATTTTTGATGTCGGAAACTCTACAGGCCCCGAAGTTTGGGCAGAGTTCGAACGTCGCATCAATTCCAAATTCACCTCTTATGAATCAACTATCGCTCCCAAGTACAGCTAGAATTGAGACCTGTCCTTCTAGAAGGCACAATAAACACTATGATAAAAAACGTCTAGGCCGCCTTGCTTTTTCCTGCAAACAGGTGCTCAACGGCTTCGCGCTCTTCGCGCAGCTCTTTCTCGGTTGCATCCATACGTGCTTGCGAGAATTCATTGATCTCAAGCCCTTGCACGATTGTGTACTTACCGTCCTTACAGATACATGGATAGCCGTATATTACGCCCTCTTCCACGCCATATGACCCATCAGACGGCACAGCCATGGAAACCCAGTCCCCTTCAGCTGTACCCAGCACCCATGAGCGCATATGATCAATCGCAGAGCCAGCAGCAGAAGCCGCAGATGACTGGCCGCGCGCCTTGATAATCGCCGCGCCGCGCTGCTGAACATCGGGTATAAATGTGTGCTCGTACCATCCATGATCGACCTGATCTATCGCACTTTTACCCATTATAGTTGTATGGTGGATGTCAGGATATTGAGTAGAAGAGTGATTACCCCAGATAATCATCTTATTGATATCTGTTGAATGCGTGCCTGTTTTCTCCGCCAACTGGCTAATCGCGCGGTTATGATCCAGGCGCACCATTGCAGAGAAGCACTCAGGCGCAAGATCAGGGGCGTTTTCTTTCGCAATCAATGCATTTGTATTCGCAGGGTTACCAACAACCAAAACCTTCACATCACGGCTTGCATGGTCATTAAGCGCTTTACCCTGCGGCCCGAAAATACCGCCATTGGCAGAAAGTAAATCTTTACGCTCCATGCCGTCTTTACGTGGCATCGCGCCAACCAGCAAAGCATAATCAACATCACTGAACGCCACATCCAGCTTATCAGTGGCAACAACGCCCGCCAGCAATGGGAACGCGCAATCATTAAGCTCCATCACCACGCCCTCAAGCGCACCCAGTGCGGGGGTAATCTCAAGAAGGTGCAATATCACCGGCTGATCCTTACCCAGCATATCGCCGGATGCAATACGGAACAAAAGTGCATAGCCGATTTGACCTGCGGCACCTGTGACAACAACGCGGACTGGAGATTTCATGATAAAGCCTTTCGAATGTAATATTTAAATCGTGCTAAAATGCTACACCCATTCATGAATCGGAACAAGGGGCGTTAAATGTTTCTTATTACAACAGCCCAAGCTACAAACATGATAACTGACATAATATTAAGCCAGCTGCACTTTAAGCGCATGCAACAACATTCGAGAAACTTCTATAGTCGCTTGGGTTAAAAATAATACATCCAGCGAAAATTTTTCGGCTTTTCTAAAAATAAACGTAAGCGTATTTAATATACGTGCGGCTTATTTTTATAAAAACGGCAATTTGCAGCTATGTATTATTATTAAAGCAAGGGACTATATCTAAAACCAGCGAAAACAGAGTTTTAGCCACGATGATGGCACGATAAGCGCCATTTTTGACAATTTGAATACCCCAGAAAACCTTAAATTGGGGCGTGAAAATTTAAAGACCTAAAAATTCCAACTGCCAATTCAGCCCGTCTTCATCTATCGGATAGTCTGTCCCGCCTTTGGGGTATATAATTTCTTTGTGCGGCACTTCACCAATGGTCTTTTGCAACTCTAGAGCAGTGCGCATAGATAGCCCTGCCTTCCAATTAAGCGCAACAATCGGCTTGGCCGCCTTCATGGCCATCACACGCTTCACATCGGCAAGAAAAACCCCCGACAGTTGCCCCAGCGCCATTTCGACAAATTCAAATTCTCGTAAAGCCAGCGCATCCAATACGCTTTCATCATTTAGCCCATCATCCGCTATTAATCGCTTAAGCTTATCAAACGGTACTTCTTTTTCAACATCATCAGCAAATTCCACACGACGACGAAATACAGTGGCGACCTCATCCGAGGTCTCCTTATCCAAATCTGTGCGCGCTAACAAAATATCGCGTATCGATGCATCAACATAGCTCGCGAGCTCAGTTGCCACACTTACAGGCAGGCTTTTGCGTAAGGCAATAGGTTTTTGCCATTCTGGCAATCCGCGCGCCATATTTACAATTTTGAGCAACAACCCCTCACTCAAAGGTGCGCCATCATTGCGAATAAGCGCCCCCCCTCCGCGCGCATCACGAGATTCAATCACCGCGCCGGACACTATTTCGCTGATCTTCTCGCGACTGGCAACCGCTTCAATCACCCAGCTATCAGGGTGCGATCTCAATATATCGAGCAAATCTTCATCTGACAGAGCAACACAAAAGCGCAAAATAGGCTCGGATACCTCGCGCTCCACATCACGCGCGAGCTTACCAGCAATCTGCGGCGGAGTATAAGCATGGTCTTTAAGTGTTGCAGACAGAGCTTTTCTTATTTTCAAAACCTCATCAAGCGCAAGCGTACCCAGCGCCTGCACTACAAATGCATAGAGCTGGCTTTGCTTATCCTGCGACACATCGGGCAAAAGCTCAACCAAACGCGCCGCCAGCGCAATGCGCACATCGATACTAGGGTCTGTAGCCAAAATTGTAGATGCCTGAAGCGGCGTAGCGGGGTTTTCCAACACAGCAGCCCTTACCTTTTCATCAGGATCATGCTCAGCCATGTAATAGAGAATTTCTTTATTCGCCTCACTCATAGCCGCGAGTGTCATGCGGTCTTTTACATTGGCTGAATTCATAGCCTCACGCTGCTCGCCGTAAGACACTTTTTTCGTTCTCTTGAAAATTTTGGAAAACATTCTGGCCATTTTTTATTTTACCATATCAACTCGTTTTTGCCTCGCCATTTTTCCAATACTCATCCGATTGCATCTCATTAAGACGCGATATAGTGCGATCGAATTCAAAAGCATGGTCATGTCCAGTATAGAGCTTATCAGGCGTGCTGGCAGCGGAGATAAAAACCCGCGTCCCTGCCTCATAAAGCGCGTCGATCAAAATCATAAGGCGCTTGGCTTCATTGCGGCGGTCATAGGTCAGTTTTGGGATACCTTCAATTAAGACCGTGTCGTAATGTTTCGCAATCTCGATATAATCCTCAGCGCCATGAGGCCGTTCACAAAGCTGTGAGAAACTAAAACGCGCTACCCTCTGATACGCCGCCTTCACCTCAATATCCCGCCCCTTAACCTTGAGGCTGTCCTTATGACCAGCAGCGCCGCGAGTAAGCTTTGCAAATACAACATCCATTTTCTTCTGCGTAATCTCACTAAGAGGCGTGAGATAACGCCCACCTTCCAAATCAAAACCACCACGATAATCTGTCGCACTATCAAGGTGCAGGACAACCATTCTATCTTGAAGCAGATATATAAAAGGCAAGAAACGATCGCGCTGCAGCCCCCCTTCATACAAGCGTTCAGGCTCCCAATTGCTCGTGGAGACGACCACAACCCCCTCGACAAAGATATAGGTAAACAACCGCGCCAAAATCATTGCATCCGCAATATCGGTCACATGAAATTCATCAAAGCACAGGACATCGCTCTCTTTCGCAATTTTCTTCGCCAATTGCGGAATAGCTTTATCAACATCAATCCCGCTGCTACGGCGCTCATGCATATAATCATGCACACCGATCATGAATTCGTGAAAGTGACTACGGTGCACCGATATATTGCCCGGCAGGCTATCGGCAAATAAATCCATCAACATGGACTTACCGCGCCCTACACCACCGTGAATATACAGCCCCTTAGGCGCGTCCGGTTTTTTTGAAAAAAAACCGCGCTTCTTATGTTGATCTACAAGAGTGCTATGCAAATCATCCAGCGCCGTGGCCGCTGCCAACTGATGCTCATCTGGTTGAAGCGCGCCAGCTTCAAGGCGCTGGTGGTATATTTGCAGAGGGCTGGACATATCTAATCAACAAAATTGAAAGTTCATAAAGCCCCAAAAGCGGCACAGCGAGCGCGACTTGCGAGACGACATCGGGTGGGGTTAAGAACGCGGCAAGCGCAAAGACGATAATAACCGCATATTTGCGAAAACGCGAGAGGTGTTCGGCGCGAATAATTCCGACCTTACCTAACAGAGTAAGCAAAACCGGAAGCTGAAAACATAGGCCGAACGCAAAGATCAGCGTCATGATAAGGTCGAGATATTCCGATACCCGTGCCTCAAGCTGAATGGGGAGCGCAGTCTCCGTACCACTTGTCTGGAACGACAAAAAGAACGGCAACGCCAACGGCAACACAACCTCATAAACCATCACGCCGCCAAGAAAAAACAAAATAGGCGTCGCAATCAAGAATGGCAGGAACGCACCCTTTTCATTCTTGTATAATCCCGGCGCAATAAATAGCCAAATTTGAAGTAATAATACCGGAAATGTAAGGAATATCCCTGCAAAAAAAGCAACCTTCAAATAGGTAAAGAACGCCTCGGTCAACCCGGTATAAATAAGACGGTGACTATCTCCCTCTCCCATTGCACCTGCTAAGGGGTATACAAGAAAGCTATAGATTTCCTCTACAAAGACAAAGCATCCCGCAGTGCCCAAGGCCATTATCAGAAAAACCCAGATAAGGCGCTTACGAAGCTCTACAACGTGCGAGAGGAAAGGGGAGCCTTTATCTTCACTCATTGCTCTTACCCTTTTTCTCTATAATCTGATCCAAAGCGTCTTTTTGGCTTAAATCTTTTGAGGTGTTAATAACGTGGTCAAGCGATGATAATTCGGCATAATCCGCATCCCCTGCTTCCTCGTCGAACGCATCATGCCCCTCAGGCTGTTTAGCACGCGCGGCCTCGAAATTAACAGCATTGGAAAAATCATCACCGACATATTCGTCGAATTGGCGCGATAGTGCGTATTTCATATATTGAATACGGCGCATAAAACGCCCCAGCGTGCGCATAACAACAGGAATTTCCTTTGGCCCCAAAATAAAGACGCCAACAGCAACAATAATCAACAGCTCTGCCCAGCCAAAATCAAGCATGGTTTAAGCCTCCCGTTATTGGCTAGTCTTCTTTTTTATCAATAGATTTTGTTTCGTCATCGTCACCATCGCGAAGACCTTTTTTGAAGCTGGTAATCCCTTTCGCAAGGTTTTCCGCGATACTTGGCAAGCGGCCAGCACCAAAAACCAGCAGAATTAGCACCAAAATTATAATAATTTGTATCGGCCCGGGGGTCATGGAACTACTCCTCTAAGTCTTCTTCATAGGCACTGTCCAGATCATCATCGGCGTGCGTGCCCTCTTCTGTTTCTTCTACTCCTTCCGTCTCTATCTGTCCAGCCTCACCTCCCCCAAACAGATCTTGTTGACCGGGAATAGCATCAATCGCCGGACGACGATCAAGCATACCTGAGGCTTTTAGCTCATCCAGCCCCGGCAACTCCATCAAGGATTCCAGCGCAAAATGATCAAGAAACGAGCCCGTCGTCACCCAGGTCAACGGGCGACCAAGCGTTTCGCGGCGGCGCCCGGGCTTTACCCACCCCGCCTCGACCAATACATCGAGCGTACCTCTATTTGTGGCAACGCCGCGAATATTTTCAATCTCCGCACGTGTTACAGGCTGATGATACGCAATAATCGAGAGCGTTTCCAGCGCCGCACGGGAAAGCTTTTTCTGTACTTCCTTCTCGGTCGTTAGTGCATCGGCCAAATCGAGCGCAGTTCTAAACGCCCAGCGTCCATCGATATTATTCAGATTCACACCGCGTAATTTGTAATGATCTTGCAGCTCCAGTAAGCATGCGCCAACATCCACACCCTGCGGCGTACGTTCATGCAGCTCCTGCGCCGTTAAAGGATCGGCAGAGGCAAATAGCAAAGCTTCGACAATGCGAATATGATCAGGGTTTATCATTGCTCTCCGCCCCTAATTGACCGCATATAAACAGGACGAAAAAGCCCATCTTGCTTGATCTCGACCTTGCCTTGCTTACACAGCTCTAAACCCGCAGTAAAGCTGGAGGCCAATGCAGAACGTTGGTACAGGCGATCTTTAATATTATCGGGAATAAAGCTGGTCAGCGTTGTCCATACCGAATTAATCCCCGAACGCGGCAAACCGCCAAACATCTTTTTCATACGCGCCATCGCATTTTCCATCGACATCAGATGAAAAACAGGTAGGTCATAATTTGTATCTTCTGCGCGCTTACGAATATCCCCGTAGGACTTTAAAATATCATAAATCCCTACATCCCACTTCGCACGAGTCGAGAGCTTTAACCCCTCCGGCGCACCACGTGCAAAGACATTTTGCCCAAGCTGTGGCCGCGCCATAAGCTGCTCACCAATATGCTGCATAGCCTCCAATCGGCGAAGCTGGAATTGCAAGGCCTCAGCCATTTCTTCCGCGCTCAGCTCATCCGATTGCTCATCGTGTGGTAAGAGCAGACGCGATTTCAAGTAAGCTAGCCACGCCGCCATCACCAGATATTCCGCCGCAAGCTCAAGATTTAAAGCCTGCGCCCGTTCGATAAAGACCAAATATTGCCTAACAAGCTGAAGAATAGAGATTTTAGTCAGATCCACTTTTTGGTTACGCGCCATCTCAAGCAAAATATCGATAGGCCCTTCATACCCCTCAATATTAAGCAGCAAAGCATCGGCCTCATGTGCATTATCCTGAACAGGAACACGTGGAGCATCCTCGGCAAATTCGGAGCGATTGGCAGCTATTGTTGACATATCCCCAATTTAGGGCACAAGATCGGTCAATTGCAAGCGTTTCTGCGCTTCTTCGGTCAAGTTAGGCACAACTTTTTGAATTGATTGCATTGCCGCCAAATCACCTGAGCAGTACAGCGCGAGGTCACATCCGGCATCTAATGTGGCAATTGTTCGCTCCGCGACATCGCCATACCCATCCAGTGCATGCATATCCAGATCATCAGACATAAGCACCCCTTCAAAGCCAATATCGCCACGAATTACGTCTTTGATAACAGTCGGAGATACAGACGCCGGATGCTTAGGATCAATCGCTTCATAAATCACGTGAGCGGCCATAGCAGTCACCCTTGGTGCAACATCAGATTTCGATACGGATCGAAACGGATTGAAATCTCGATGTGATAAATCTTCATATGAGCAATCAACACGCGGCAGCTCCTTATGAGAATCGCACGTCGCTCGCCCATGCCCAGGAATATGCTTAATAACGGGCGTTACACCAGCCGTAAGAAGGTTGCGGCAAGCTGCCAACCCCATACGCCCAACAATTTCAGGATGCTCACCAAAAGCACGATCCCCGATTACGTCATGTGTGGCTTCAGTCAAGACATCCAGCACAGGTGCACAGGTGACATTAATACCCACCTCGCCCAATTCCTCGGCCAATTGCAGTATGCAAAAACGCAGTTCCTCCAGCCCCTGATCCAGATTGGACGCAGCGCGCGCACCAAATGTCTGCATAGATGGGTATCCACGCCATACAGGGGGCTTTAAACGCTGCACACGCCCGCCTTCCTGATCAATTAAGATCGGACAATGCCATCCAGCACATTCACGAAGCTCCGAACACAGCTTTGAAACCTGGATAGGTGATGAGCAATTTCGCCCAAACAAGATGTAGCCCAGCGCTTTGGATTCTTTAAAAAAAGATCGCTCCTCTTCAGAGAGTTCCAACCCGGCTACAGAATAAATAACAGCTTTTGAATTTTTGTAAGACATATTAAAAAACCTTCATCTGTAAGAGGCGAAGGAAATTTAGGCGTAACTAGGAAAATTGAGCGTAATGTACAACACTTACCTTAGCCGAAATTTGACAACGTCCACGCCTAAATTAACAAGCCGTTATTGTGTGACCAGACAAGCACCCGGCTTTTGTGATTTCATAGAATCACAGATGGATGAAGCACTCTCCTTGCTCATCGGGCCTGCCTGAATGCGGTAGAAAGTACCCCTAGCACCCAAATCAGCCGTGGTCACGCGGTGATCAAGTCCACCGAGCTGTGAAGGAAATGCTTTTTGAATTTTCCCCCACTCGGATGATGCCCCGGTGGCAGATGATACACTACCAACCTGCACGTAATATGAACCCGGCGTAACCTCGGCGCTAGCAGGTGTGCCTGCTGCAGGCTCAACACTATTTGCCGAACTTGCAGTATGATCCACTGTAGCCTCTGCACGCGCAGCCGCCATGCCATCTTTCTTTTCAAGAACTGAGCGCACATACTCCAACGTCTCAGGATTTGATCCCGCACTATGCGTAATGGGTTTGCGAACAGGAGCAGGCTCAGCAGATGCAAGAGTTGTTTCATCTGTTGGCGCTTCAGCCAAAGTGTCTTCAGCAGGCGCCGGCACTTCACTATCCATTGCTGCATCTGCGTCTTTTATCTTCGCCGCGTCTTTAACCATGGCCAAGGCATCGTTATCCTTAACATCCTGTCCATCAGCATTAGCCAGCAAATTTTCAATCTTACCGCCAGTAGGGAGCTTATCACTAATCGCTGCTTCATCCTCTTCAACAACTTTTTCTACTTGCTCGTAGAATGCCGCTAAACGATCCTCGTCATCGTTTACCTCCAAAAGATTTTCAACCGGCGCACTCTCTTCGATGCTCTCGTCATTCATAGACATGAAGATAGAATTTCCAGCATCGACATCCTCTTCCGAGACCACACTCGGCATTTGCTTAAAGGCAGTTGTCTCGGCCTTAATCACAGCTGGCGCCTCTACGGCGTCACCATCGGAAAAACTGGAAATCATAATGGCAGCAAAAGCCACCCCTACAAGCAAAACGCCTGCTGTCATAGCCATCGGGCTTTTCATCATACGTCCGAACTTAGCCATAGGCTTCCGTGCTCCGAGGCCTTCCCCTAAAGGCATACGGTCATAGTGATCGAAATCATATTGTTGCTGATAATTATTATTCTGGTTCATTTATGCTACCCTTAAAGTTTCAGTACAAAAAGATACGAATCTTAATGTGATACGAAAATAGACTATTTCAAATCCCAATACAGGTCAAATAGGCGCTCATGCTCACGAATGGCATAACGATCGGTCATACCGGCGATATAGTCACACACTATACGCGCACGAATCTGCTCATTTTCCGCGCCTCCCGCCTCAACCACACGGGCCTGCCAGTTATCAGGGAGCACCTTATAGTTTTTCGTAAAAGCTGTGAATAAGTCGGTTACTATCCGTTCAACCTTCAAATGGAGGCGATTAATCGTATAATGGCGGTACATTCGGTCGAATAAAAAGACGCGCAACTCGTCCACCGCTTTCTTCTTTTCATCACTGAATGCAACCATTTGGCGCCCAGCCGCCCTTACATCATCCGCGTTTTGTGGATTAAGCTCGCGCAAGCGCTTCTGAGTCTCGGTCAAAACATCCTCAACCATCCCGCCGATCATCTCCCGAATAGTTTCCTGAACCAGATAGCGATGCTCAAGTCCACCGCCATATTCGCTACGGACCGCATTCATTGCAGCGCCAAGGATTGGGACATCCTTGATATCTTCCAATGTAAATAAATGCGCCCATAAACCATCCTCAACATCATGGTTATTATAAGCGATATCATCGGCCAACGCCGCCACCTGAGCCTCAATAGAAGCATGCGAATCAAGCTCGAGATCCATTTTAGCCTGCAACTCGCGCACTGCGATATGGCTCTCGCCTAAAACATGCGGCCCATTATGCTTGACCACCCCCTCCAGGGTCTCCCACGTCAAATTTAACCCTAAAAACTGCGGGTATTTGTGCTCCAATGTAGTCAAAACACGCAAAGACTGGTCGTTATGCTCGAACCCGCCATACGGCTCCATGCATTTTGCCAGATACTCCTCGCCGATATGGGCAAAGGGCGTATGCCCCAAATCATGCGCCAGCGCAACGCTCTCCGCCAAATCTTCACACACCATGAGTGAGCGCGCTAGGGCTCGCGCCACTTGCGCCACCTCCAACGTATGCGTTAGACGCGTGCGATAATGATCACCCTCGTCATAAACAAAAACTTGCGTCTTATATTTTAAGCGGCGAAAAGCAGAGGCGTGAATGATACGGTCATGATCACGCTGAAAATCTGTGCGGTGGCGGCTGGGACGTTCTTCAAAAACGCGCCCACGGCTCATATCCGGCCTGCACGCATATTTCGCTAGCGGCATCGCGCAATAATTATAATCCGGGCGTTCCAACGCAGAAATGTTCATTTAGTCCTCATTTGCTTTCTCAATCCTATAATTATAAATGATGTATCAGTTGCAATTAAAGCAATACAAGAAAGTTACACACAGCGGATAAAGCTGCTCGCCTCATCTTTCGCTTGTCTGCGGCCTCGTTCCCTTGCAAATTAGGGACATGGAAACACAAGCGCTCACGCTCAAAGACAAACTCAAGTTCAGCCTTAAAGTATATCTCTTGCTGTGCGTATGGGGCTTGATGATCAATATATATCTTCTGCCCAGTCCTACTTCGGGTATACCGGCGGCGCTCTTTGGCTACTTGGTCGAATACCTAACAATCCTCGCCGGCCCGCTCTCGGGCGCGATGGAGTATAACCGCATTCCATTTTTTATCCCGCTCATTCCAGTAACGATCCTGTGCGTTGTCGTATTTTACGCGCTGTTGAAATGGTCAAAAACAAAACTTTATATGCTTGTTTTCCCGATTCTCACCTGGACAGCGATGAGCACATGGACAACCTTCTGGTTTATCATGTTCAAATTATATTCTTGATAGTGACTTCCCTCATCTTAGTGCTATAATAATCATATGAGTATATCCGTTGATAACAGCGCCATTAAGCGCATAGAAGAACAACGCCTCGCCAAGGGTAAAGGTAGTCTGCTTCTGCGCATCACTGTGGAGGGTGGCGGCTGCTCTGGCTTTCAGTACAAAATGGAGCTGACTGAAGAGGTTAAGGATAAGGACATTACCTTTGACGACGCTGTTGTCACCGATGACATCTCTCTGCCCTTTATCGACGGAGCAACTATTAAATTCAAAGACGACTTGATCGGCAGCGAATTCATCATCGACAACCCAAACGCCCAATCCGGTTGTGGCTGCGGCACCTCATTTTCTATTTAGGGTTACCGCATGTTAGAACGCACACTTGATTATTCCTATAAAAAAATCATAATCAAATCATGAATAGTAACACGCTTTACCATAGGCTTGGCGGTCGAGATGCTATATTTGCGACCGTAGACATCTTTTATAACCGCATAGAATTAGACAACCGCATAAACCACCTTTTTCATCACATGGATATGGCGCGCCTGCGCTCTAAACAAAAATTGTACCTGCTATATGCTTTTGGCGGCGCACCGGGATATAGCGGTAGATCCCTACGAGAGACCCACGCACATGTCAAAATCACTCACAAACAATTCGATATAGTTAATGAGCACATGCGCGCAACCTTGGAACAATTAAATGTCGATAAAAATCTAATTAGCGAGGTGAGCGCGCTCATTGAAAGTACGCGCGCTGACATCCTTAATCTTCCCACATGAGAAGCATTGATTTTGCGCACGCGCCTGCTATTCTTGCGCCATGAAAATTGTAAGCTGGAATGTTAACTCGATAAAAGCGCGCCACGAGCACGTAAAGCGCTTCCTTTCTGAATCCGCACCTGATGCCTTAATGGTACAAGAGCTAAAAGGGCTGGAGTTTCCTCCGCAAGATTTTGAGGCGCTGGGCTACCACGTCCATGCAGTTGGACAAAAAGCTTATAACGGCGTGGCAATTTTCAGCAAAACACCAATTGAGGTTATTCTCAATGCCCTTCCGGGGGATGAGGAAGACGAGCAAGCGCGCTATATCGAGTTTGAAACAAATGGCCTGCGCTTGATTGATATTTACCTGCCTAATGGCAACCCGATCGGAACAGAGAAATTCACTTATAAGCTCGCATGGATGGAACGCCTTTTCAAACGCCTAAAAACCTTACGAGAAGAGAACATCCCCTTTGCCATAGGCGGAGATTTTAACATCATCCCCGAAGATGAAGACTGCTATAGCCCTGCCGCTTGGCTCGATGATGCCCTCTTTCAGCCAGAAAGCCGCGCCGCCTATCGCAAAATTATAAATCTGGGGTTAACCGATGCCTTCCGCGCCCTTGATAACCGCGCACATCAATACACCTTCTGGGATTATCAGGCCGGACGCTGGCAAAAAGATGAAGGTATCCGCATCGATCACTTCCTGCTCTCGCCTGAGATCACCGATCGCCTTATAAATTGCACCATAGATCGCACGCCCCGCGGCTGGGAAAAACCGTCCGACCACACACCGATCATTCTCGAGATCAGCTAATTCTTTTCTCCTGCATAAAGGGGGGATGATTCTTACAAAATGCCGTGCTAGACTAGCGCTTAGTATTGAAGAGAATCAGGATCAACCAGCTTATGCCATCATCCAAAAAATTATTATCGCTGCTTTTAATTTCGGGATCGCTTCTATCATTGAGCGCCTGCGGAATAGATAGCCAAACGCCATACCGCCATGCTGTTGCCGACCGCTTATCCGCACCGGCATGGATGATGGAGCGCCAAATACCGGCACACCCATTCGAGCTAACAGCATTCGAGCGCATGCATGAGCGCAGCCTACCCGCGACCCTCTATATAGAAGGCGATGGTCTGGCCGATCTATTGGAAAACACTGTTTTCTTTGATCCCTCGCCGAAAAACCCTGTAGCGCTTCATCTCGCTGCACGGGATAAAAGCACGAACCTCGCCTACATCGCACGCCCGTGTCAATATTCAGATATGCTGGATGAGGAGGAAAATTGCCAGGCCGAAGACTTCCACAAAACCATGTTTTCGGAAGAAACACTCGCAGCCTATAACGAAGCCTTGGATAACATGAAGACTCGTTATACCCTAACCGAATTTAACATCGTAGGGTATGATAGCGGCGCGACACTGGCTGCAATACTCGCGGCATCTCGTGATGACGTTGTGTCATTGCGCACCGTTAATGGTGAATTTGATATAAACGCACTCACACCATACCAATACAGCCTTAGCTCCATTCCACAGCACCATTTCACCGGCGGTCAAGATTACGAAAACAAACCTATTGAAATTCAATCTTACCTGCAATTGATTGGCGACAATTCCTGTATTGAAACGACATTCATTCAAGAAGCCACGCATGACGAAGGCTATGTAAATAAATGGCCTGCACTTTTAAAAGATAAGCTGCCCCAGTGCACAGAGACGCAAGCGCATGAATTCATTCCCATAGCGATGCCAGAGCCGATTTATTATCCAAGCGTTGGACGCGAAATGAAATAATTTATATCCATAAGGGCTTATGGTTGCCGTCCCCGACATCTCAGGCATATTACGTTCACATAAGATTACGTGCGGCTTACTTTCATTAATAACATCAAGCCCAATACTTCCATTTTCAGCATGAAAAACTTCGAATCCTTTTCTACTAACAAAGGTCTTTATGGCCTGAGCTACAAACTTATCATCTTCAATTAGGGCTATTTTATAAGGAGTATCTGAGATTTATTAGCAAAAAACTAAAAAAATTAAAGGAGCATCAAAAACGAGGAAAGGTTGAGAGAACTTGAACAGAGCGTTCTGGGATAAATCATTATCGCAGCAGACCGCCTCCTTTTCTCCAAGTCTTACCCATGAAAAGTGTTTCTGGCCAATATATGCAAATGGTGCTGCACAGTTGACTAAATAGAAATTTTTCTCCGCTGTAACTGCTTATTTCTAATAGAAAAACATCGCACAAGGTTTTTTAATAGAGCTTAAGTTAAGCATCTTTTCTCACGCTACTCAAGAGGTCTTTTCAAACCGAAGCCCTCATCCCTTGTAAATCAATAGATTGAGCGTGACTTCAAAATGCCTCTGTGGCCCGCCCCCTATAATTCGGTCCAGTTTTTATCTCGTAGTTGAGGTAAGAAGAAACGATCGAACGATAGGAGTTATGAATGAGCAAATTGAGGCACAAACCGGATCAGATTATCCGTAAGTTGCGTCAGGCAGAGGTA
>JAHQVU010000012.1 GCA_019634145.1 Micavibrio sp.
CTCACAGAACTCTTGCCTTTGCATAATGCAGCACTCTTTATACTGACGTTCTTTTTTTTACGATCCCCAAACGCTTCATTGCGTAATGCATGGCGCTGGTGCTGACATTAAACAAAGCCACAAAGTTGAAAATATGTTCGCTAAACTCAAAGATTGGCGGCGAATTACAACCCGTTACGACCGATGTGCACATACTTTCTTCTCGGCAATTCAAATCGCTGCAATTGTCTTATGGTGGATTTAATGAGTCCTGAGCTTGGGTCTTGATAAGAGGTGGCCTTGGGCTCGGGGCTGCTAATCTGCATTTTTCCCGCTGCCTTAATAACTGCTCTACCTTTTGTCCGGAATGATCCCAATCCTTAGTAAAATCAGCCACCTGCAACATGGTGGCGTATAGTTTTTCCATGTAGGCAAAAGCTTTATCACGTTGAGCAGTGTAGGGATTGTCCTTTGTAATATCAAAGGAATCGCTGTGCGTTGAAGATGTTTTATTGAGGGCTTGAAAACCAGTTGTGGGGGTGTGCAAAATACCGGTGCCTTCTGTAAAGCCATCGCCGGTGTTGATGTAGTGGAAGGGCGGTGCAGATCTATCTTTTATGTTGTAGGCTGCGCCCGTTGCTTTATTAAATCCGACAGTGTGTTGTGGGTGGAGTTCGCCGATATCTTCTTTATGTATATGCCCAAGGATGACGCCGTCAGCGCCGCATTTGATAGCTCTATCCATGGCCTTTTGGCGAAAACTAATGATATGAAATTTGCCGATTTTTTTGAGCATATTCGTGGTATGGAATTTTTCAGTTATGCCCTTTTCTTTGAGTTTTGAATCAAGTTTCAGGCCATGATCAAGAACTTTACTGCAGGCGGCATAAAGTCCGCCATAGTTCAATAATGCACCTGGATCATTCAAGTGGCCATGTTCGAGCACGTATTTGCGCTTATCGATGTTAATCATCATATCTTTGCGGATATTGATGCCAAAAACGTTATCCCCGTCCAATAATTCAAGGCAATTATCATGATTTCCTGTAATTTTATAAATTTTTGCACCATGTTCTGCATGATGAAGCATTAAATCGATGAAACGCAGGTGTTTTTCGAATAAATCTGGATATTTAGAGGCTATTTCTTTAAAGTTTGGTGGGTTTTTAGTGTTTTTATACTTATCTTTGATAAATTCGAACAAGGCTTCGAAATCATCATCATCGCCGAGAATATATATCTCATCGGGTTTATGATGCTCAATGTGAGCGCCATGTATGTGAAGTGCATGATTCTGGAAGTTGAATTTATGGACGTCTGATATAAAAAGACGCTTAATATTGTGCGATGGGTTTGTTTCACCGTGCGCGCAAGCACTAGCGAATCGCGGCCGATTGGCCGTTTCGTAGTCGTATCTCATGTCTAAACCGTAGTTAATGTAGTGTTCTAAATTCCGTTATATATAGAAAATCACATTTTGCGCGATGCAACAAGAAATAATGGTAAGTTTTTTAAATTGTTCGTGAATAATTTAGGCAATAAAAAGCGCCGCCCTAATTTTTTGGAGGAGGCAGCGCTTTTTTGCGTTTTAAACTTAAATCGAGGAGTTTAACGCTATTTACATCATTCCGGGTCGATAGCCGATATCTGCGTTTTTCTCTCGGTCATATTTGTAGGTCGCGTTCTCGTCGCCTGATGGCTTCATATAGGAGGGCGGTGTGTATTTCGTTACAAATTTACCGGCTTGTGCGAGCATATCAGTTGTTGATATTTTTGCGTGTTGTATGCCATGTGAAAGCTTACCCATAACATTAGCATAAGCATCGGCGGCAATTTTTGTACCCATCACAACCATTTCGACAATTTTACCTGCCTCTGGAATTTTACCTTTTAGGGCACTGCCGAAGGCTTCGGTCATGCGGCTGATTTCCGAGAGGCTTTTCTTCTTCTTCTTTTGTCCGCCAGAGCTGCCTCCCTTGCCGCTTTTACCTGATGTTTCCTCACCGTCTTCGTCTTCTTTGTTGTCATTTACAACTTCGATATCCACATAGGTCGGTGTCTGAAGCGAGACGGGATAGTATTTTAATTTATCAGGCGTCAAATCCTTGCCGATCATACCGGCTTTTACTTCGATGCGGATTTTGGATGGATCACGCCAATCCAGAACTACGCAATGATTTTTATATTCACCTGCTTGTTTGCAAGAATGAACAAGACGCTTGCCGGGATAAAATGCCTCGGTTATTCCTGATTCTTCCAAAAATTCTTTTACATTCACTTTCATGTTTTTACTCCTCTATTATATCCGACCTCTAAGGGTTTGCCTGTCTTTATGCAGGGTGATCTTTGTCGGAATTAAGCTTATAATGGCCTTAAATGTTTAAGAAATGTTTAAGAGCATAAAATTTATGAAAGTAATTTCTTTAAGCGCCAATAATGCGGTTTTTTTGGCGATTTTTTTGATAATCTGCTATCATATAGGTGAGAGTTTATAAGGACTATGATGCGCGGTATAAAATTATTTATAATTTTGGGATTCGTTGTTGCGGGGCTGGGACCAGCTACGGCGCAGGAGATTTATATCAAACGTAATGCGATTGAGTCTAAAGGCGAAAACGCTAAGCCGTCTTTATATATTAAGAAGGATTTTTCCAGAAATGATTATGGTCGTAAGCGCGGTGTAAGTTCGACCAGAAAGCCTTTTACGGATTTTACTTTAGGCGTAAAGCGCACGAGTTTTCGAAATGATAAACTTGTTATAGCGGAAAGAGAGCGGAGCCTTGAAAAGCTGGTTGAAGTGTATGCTATGTGGGAGAGAAGTGGGCGCAAACCTAAAACTGCTGAGGAACGTTATAGCTTTCAAAGGGCTAAAACCGCTACAAGACAATATTTGGACATTCCACGCAGTAAAGCTTTGGTGGCGCATTTAGAAATGGAGCAGCGTAAATTTGATATTAGAAAAGCGCAAATTCGTCAGGAGCGTCGCGATGCGTATGATCGTCAAGTTGACCGAATAGCTAGTGATTATAGTAAGAAAAGGCGTCCTTATGACAGTTATTCTGGTGTAGATAAGGAAATGCAGGCTGATGAATCTGTTCAAAATGAGGCGAGGACAGAAACAAAAACTGTTGAAAAAGAAGTTCAGCCGGACATTACTACTCGCGTAGGCGCGCGCCAGACTAATGTTATAAAGCGCACTCAATTTGAGCGTCCAGATATTTTTGTTCGTCCAAAATCAGAACGAAAAAGCGGCGTTTTCACAGGTTACTAAAATTGTGTTTAATTGTATCACCGAGGGCTTTTCTTTGTAACACCCTGTGATAGCCTATGCAGGATGTCAAATTCTTCTCTTTTATCGCTGCCATTTTATCAAGTGCGATTATTTTGTTTTTTTGCGGCGCTGAGTGTTTATGCGCTTTTCGGAACGCCTACCCCCGATTCTCTGTCCCATATAGAAGCCATTATCGGGGTTTTGTTAATGGTCGCATTATTGCCCGGTGTTTTATCAGCCTTTGACTTTAACGGCGATCGACAGCTGGTTGAGCGTATCGCGCAAGTATTTTTCATCTATGCGATTGTTTTGGGCATGATTATGGCGGCTGTTCAAGGGGCGGGCTTAAATTCAATTCTCAGAGATTTTGCAGCGCTTATTTTTATGATGCTGCCGTTATTTGCTATAGGTGTTATAGGCAGCGCGGCGCAAGGGCGCTCGATACTTGTTTATAGCATCGTATTTAGCGCGATTGCTTTTTCCTACCGCGTCACGAATGGTGCTGATCCATTGGCATATTTGGCTAACAGCCCGTATATGTTGTTTGCGGCGCTTTATTTAGTGGGCATTGGAATGAGCCAGTTTGTTGAGCGCTTTACTCTGAAATCATTGGCTTTATCGTTGGGATTGATTGCGCTTTCATTATATTGCGTATGGCCGATGGCCCTTACTGAACAGCGCGCAAGTATAGGCATATACGGCGCTTTCATTGTGCTTTGGTCTTTAATACTGGCTGTTAACGCGCCTAAGAGAGCGATCTGGCTCATTATAGCGGGCTTAGTTGCAGCTTATTACTTTAGAGTTGAAATCGGGGGTGTTGTTGAGGAAATGCTTAGCAAAACAGCGCGCGTAGGGGCAAATGCGCGTGGGGCGGAAATGGCCGCTGTATGGCATGCGATATCTGAAAACCCGTTAACCGTGCTATTCGGCCAGGGATTTGGCGCAGCCTTTCATTCACCAGCGGTGGCGGATATCAAGGTATATTTCACGCATGGGCTTGTATCATCTTTGTTGTTAAAAATCGGGGTGATCGGGGCTATTCTTGGCCTTGGATATATCGGGGTGCTGTTAGTAAATGCGCTTAGATCCACACGATCCAACATAGTTCTAGCGGTTGCAACTATAGCGCCGGTGCTGATAGATACTTTTTTATATGCGAGTTTTAAGTCGTTGGATTTTGGAGTGGTGCTATTGCTCATATGGGTCATCGGATCATCCAAAAAAATGCACATTGAAAATCGAGTGGGCAAATTGGTGTCAGCAATTGAACTCTATGCGTGAGTGATGTAGAGCTATGAGTATTCTTAGAGTGTAAAAACAGGTGCGGCCTTTATAAGGTACGTGTGAATATTTAATCTATGCGACGACCGTCAGTTTTATTTTTTAATCGAACCTATCCACCTGTGCGCGGAGCAAGTGGTCGCGTATTACGTGATCTGGCGCGTACGCTGGCTAAAGAAGGCTGGCAGGTAACTGTAATTACCACGGGGCCTCAAAAGATTGTAGAGCGCGATGGTGCGGTGAAGATTATTCGTTTGAAAGCACCGGCGCGGCCTAAGGGCATATTTTCTTATATCTCCATATGGGTGCGTATGATGATTGAAGGCTTGAAGCTGCCTTCTACACATTTGATCGTTACAATGACCGATCCGCCGTTATTGTCACTCGTAGGTAGTGTGCTTAGTCATTTCAAAAAGAACCGACATATTCACTGGTGTCAGGATCTTTATCCTGAT
The DNA here is from genome assembly GCA_019634145.1 of Micavibrio sp. GTDB lineage: Bacteria > Pseudomonadota > Alphaproteobacteria > Micavibrionales > Micavibrionaceae > TMED27. The sequence continues at coordinate 4,987 of JAHQVU010000012.1, forward strand.
GTATTGCCGTCGATGGGTATGCATATGCCCGTCTTTATGATGGATATGTTTTACGGGCTATCGCGCTGGGCGATGAAAAAGGCAGATAAAGTGATTGTGATCGGGCGCTGTATGGCGCGTCATTTGTCCCAAGACGGCTTTGACCCGAAGCAAATCACTGTCATTCCGAATTGGCCGGATCAGGAGCTGGTTCAAAAAGGTGTGAATGCGCATGATGCAGCATTGGAAGCGGCTTATGCCTCTACCGGAATGTCGCAGGATCGGGATGAGTCGGTTTACCGTGAATATGCTGATCAGGTTAAATACGGGCTTAAATTTCGCATATTATATGCGGGAAATATTGGTCGTGCGCATCCGCTCGAGACGATTCTCAATGCGGCGGAAATGTTGTGTCATGAACAAGATGATATTGAATTTATATTCGTGGGCGATGGTGAGAATTTCGATAAATTGGCCCATGAGCGCAGTGTGAGGCATTTGGACAATGTAAGGCTGTTGCCCTATCAGCCAATAAATCGATTGAAAGAATTGATGGAAAGCGGTGATGTGCATCTTATGTCTATGGCTGGAGATGCAGCAGGGATGATTGTGCCATCCAAGCTCTATTCAGCGTTAGCGGCGCAGCGGCCTTGTATTTTCGTTGGCCCTACTCAATCTGAAGCAGCAAAAGTGATCAATGATTATCAAGCCGGAAGTGTTGTCAATCAAGGCGATGCAGAGGTTTTGGCAGAAGAAATTAGACAAATGCGCCATAATAGTGATAAATGGTTTCATGCTCATGAAGGGGCGGCAAAAGCGGCAGGAATTTACCGCCCCGAAGAATTGATAAATGCCTGGATTGAGCGGGCATGGGCCGTTGTAGAGCCGGAAATCAGGGATTAGTAATTGAGTAATAGTGATAAAAGATATGAGCCGACCTTGGGCGATTTGCTGAAGGATTTTTGGCGCGGGCGCAAGTTTGTTGTTAGCGGTGTTTTGCTTTGTTTATTTGCTGCATTGGTCTTTTCTATGATGGCTGTACCGCATTATCAGGCGCGTTTGCTAGTGGCGCCATCGATGCTGATGGATACCGTATCTGCAGGGGCGCAAGCACGAGATAAAGCGAGCCAAGCCCGCGATAGTCAAACCCAGCAAGGTCAGGCTCTTTTTACGCGCTTTATGGCGAGTTATCAGGGGGCAACAGTAGCACGCCTTATGCTGGCCGATGAATTTATCCGCGCGGGTCTTTCTAAAGACAAAAATTTTAGAGGTGTTAGTGCCAAGCCAGCGGATAATGCGGCGGAGTTAGCGCGTTATATCAATAAGCGGGTCAGTGTTGATCAGATCGGTGAAACCGAGTTGCGAGAGCTAACTTATTCTCATCCTGATGCTAAATTTGCAGCGTTGTTTTTATCGCGTCTTCATGAATTGACAGATGGCCTTATTCGCTATTCCATGCGAAGGGAGCTTAGCGGACGTATCGAGTACTTAAATACTGCGATGGATGAAGCGCTTAATCTGGATCATCGGCGCGCTTTGGCAGATTTACTCACCGAGCAAGAGCGTACGAAAATGCTGATTTCGATTGATCAACCTTATGCTGCGGCGGTGCTTGAGCCAGCCTATACGCAAGCCGGTGTTTTCTGGCCGAATGCGATGTTGGTGTGGATGGGGTTTGGCCTAGTCGGAGCGGCGATAGGTTATATAGTATTCCAAATTATCGAGAGCGCGAAGCCGCGTAGCCAGGCGCGCAGCTCTTATCAAGAGCAAAAAGCGCAAAGCTATAAGCGCAAACTTCGGGACTGGGTGCGCTTTAATAACGGTAATGATGAGGGTGCGCCCCGTAAATTTTCTTCCAATGATATAGCGGCCGAATAAATGAATTCTTCAGCAAAGCGAAACGCGCAGAAAATTCCGGCCAGTGTCATTATTGTGACCAAAAACGAAGAGCGCCGCATCGGTAAATGCATTGTCGCGCTTCAGCCCTATTTTGATGATATTGTTGTTCTTGATTCTCGCTCCTGGGATGAAACGCAGCATATCGCCAGCAGTTATTGCGCGCGGGTCGAGGATTTTATTTGGAATGAGAAATATCCTAAAAAGCGTCAATGGTCGTTGGAAACGCTGGGGCTGGCGCATGATTGGGTGTTTTTTGTTGATGCCGACGAGATCATGACTTCTGGGCTGGGTGAGGCGATGGCTCAACTCGACCTCTCTGAAGAGAGTTCTTACGCAGGGTTTTTTATTAGGGGTCAGTATATGTGGGAAGGCAAGCTGTTGAAGCATGGTATGAGCAATAATAAGATTGCTTTATTGCATCGTTTCCGCATGGAATTCCCAAAGGTGAATGATTTGTCCTTGCCTGGTATGGGCGAGCTGGAAGGGCATTATCAGCCTGTTTTGAAAGAGACATCACAGAACTTTAAGATCGGAGAGGTTAGTCAGGGCGCACTCATTCATGAAGCCGGTCAGGGCTGGATGGGGCGTCACAAACGCTATGCGGTTTGGGAAGCGGGTATGAATGCGTTAGAAGCTTGGCCACGTGATCCAAGTGCAGGGCGTGAGCGCTTGAAGAAAATTTTCCGTGCTCTCCCATTTAGGGGTTGGGTCGCATTTTTTCATAGCTATGTCTTTAAGTTTGGTTTTCTGGATGGGATTGCGGGGGTGGATTTTGCGATGTCACGCCGCGCCTATTACCGGATGATTTCAGATGCCAGTAAAGATCTGGAAGGTGTTTACGCAGAAGGGCTGTAGCGCTCTGATATAGATAGATCGCGGCGTTCTCAATTGCGGTGCAAATTTTTAAATTTTTTCTAATCCTGAATTGTTCGTGGCGGGCGAGGGTCATGTGTTGTTGCGAGATGCCGCCTTCTTCAAAAATGCAAATAGGAAGTGCTATATGTTCAGCTTTGAAATTATTGTTCATTAAGAAACGGGCGGTAAAATCATAATCAGCGGCGATTTTGTATTTTGTGTCATAGCGTAAATTTTGCAATTCATCACGCGCATAGAAAATTGCCTGATGATGTGTGAAAAGGCCGAGTTTGAGTTTTGCGGCCGGTCTTGCACTTTTGTAATGTCCACCCTCAAAAGAATCGCCATAGATAAGTGGAGTTTTATTCAGGGTTTTAGGAAGAATTTTTTCCAAAACATCCTTATCGTTAAATACATCTCCTGCATTCATAAAAATAATGTAGTGCCCGTTTGCGCGCTTAATTCCTTTATTCATCGCATCGTAAATACCGTTATCGTCCTCACTGAGCCAGTTTGCATTTGTGGCTCTAAGGAATTCGGTGGTGGTGTCATTTGATGCGCCATCGATAACGATCCATTCATAATCTGCGCAACTTTGATCTAGAATTGATTGGTGTGTGTTTTGTAGGCCTTTTACATGGTTGCGGGTAATAGTGATGATAGAAAATGTGGGGGTGCTCATCGCTTAATCATCACCCAGATCATCAACAAAGATGGCGGTGACGGCAATATTTGAGAGGATTTGGCTAACGTCTTTGGCGCTCTGGATGAAATCAAAGGGTTTCGGATCACGCGGGACAACGATGGTTGAGCCAGGCGGGATCATAACGGGATTATAATTCCAAGAGCTCACCTCTAGCGGTTGCGCGGCGCCGTCAGGGTAAATCACAAAGGCGCGCTCTTTATCGGCGTGATAAGTAAAGCCGCCTGCCTCATGAATATAGTCAAGGGAGGCTTTTTTCTCGCGGAATTGGAGGGAGGCTGGGGAGAGTATTTCACCGCTGACGCGTACTGTCAGGCCGCGCTTAGGGATGAAGAGTTTATCGCCGGACTCTAAAAGCATATCAAGCTCTGGATTTGTGGCGAGTTTGCCCGGGTCGGCTTCGACTGTGATGCGGCCTACACCCTTGGCGTTGCGAAGTTCTTGTGCCAGTCCGCGCGCCTCGGCAATTTTTTGCGGTGAGACTTTTTCGTTATCTAAGTGGATAGCGCTGGCAATAGATTGCTCAATTGTATCAGCCTGCGCATCGAAACGGATTTCTTCTGCCTTGCGCTCTGATTCGCGCGAGAATATAGCCCCGAACGGATAGGATTGGCCGGTGAGCCCGCCAGCACGCGCCAAAAGATCGGAGATTTTATCGCCGGGAAGTAGATCATAGCGTCCCGGCGCTTTGACCTCGCCCATAATCAGCACACTATTATCAGCGATTTTTTCGAATTTTTGCTTGAGATGAATGGAATCGCCAGGCCCGATCATAATCTCGCGCGGATCATCGGTTGCAAAATTGATGTGCATGCGGCGGGTGGACGGGCCGTTATAAGAGGTTGTGAGTTCTATATTTGCGGTATCTGCTTCCAGCGCTGCGCCGCCTGCTGCGGCCAGTATGGTGTTGAGGGACATACCGCTGGCGAGTGGATATAGGCCGGGTTTGCGCACTGCGCCGCGAATGAACGCGCTGCGTTCTTTTAAGAAACCTGCCAGAACGTCATCTTGAAGCAGATCAAGCGCCGGATTTTCTAAATCTCCGCGTGAGCCAACCTCCAGCGAAACATTCTGGATGCCGTTTTGAGGGTTTTTGTCACTTTTTTGAAGGGCTTTTATTTGTGCGTTAGAGAAAAGATGGATGACGTCGCCGTCTTCGAGATTGCGGTCGAAATTGTGTGCGAGCACGGCTTGCAGCGGAAAGTCGATAAGCTGTCGAGTGAGTTGCTCGGCGTTCCAGCGCTCGATCACGCCGATCAGCGGGTAGATATCAGGGCCAAGGACATTGGCTGAAGGGATGAGTTGGCTGAGGGTTTTGTTATCGGACAAAGCGTGGAGGCCGGGGCGAAGTGTGTGCCCGTCGAGTTCAACCACTGCGGCGCGGCGATCCTGCCCCTTAGAGACCATTAGAATCGAGCCATTATCAAAGGCTGGTTTTAAGGGGTCTGCGATTTCTTCAACCTTTTCTTCGCCCAAGGACGTCGGTGATAATTTGAGATAGCGGATATCGCCGGGGCTTAGTATGCCGCCGCCGAGGCTGAGCATTTCATTGAGCGAGAGCTTTTCGCTGCTATAGCCGGCCATGCCGCGGCTCACGAAATCGGGTAAAATTTCGAATATGCCGGGGCGTTTGACTTCGCCTGTTACGGCAACAGTCGGGCCGATGGGTGGTATTATCAGGCGGTCACCGTCTTTAAGTTGTAAATCCATATTTGTCGCACCATGCATGAGCAGGGAGTAGAGGTCAATATAAGTTGCACGGCCTGAGCGCACGAGTTTGATTTGGCGCAATGAGCCTGTCTTATCTATTCCCCCTGAATCCATTAAAGCATCAAGGACGGTATGGAATACGGTTAACGTACGGCGGCCTGGCTTTTTGACGTGGCCGACAACGAGGACACCGATCTGGCGAACACTGGCAAGGGAGAGCGATACCTCCGTGTTGTAAAGCTGAGCGGCTGCTGCTTCCAGAGATATACGCACCTGTCCGATTGATCGGCCAGCAGCGGGAATAGGGGGGAGATCATCAATGACGATCATGCCATTTGAATCGATAGTGTATTGGCTGCGGTCTGTCCGTTGGCCAGTGAAAACAACCGATAACTCGTCGCCAATGCCAAGAACGAAATCATCCTGCACCGCCCCGCTGGGCATAGACGGGCTTTTTTGTGCAAGGACATCAAGGGTATGGCGTAAATTATCATCGGGGACGCCGAACATCTCATAGCCGAATTGATCGAGGTTATCGATAATGCGGCTTTCATACATCCTCTCTAGCGGAGATTTTATGCCTTGCACATTTTGTGCGGGGGGCAGATACGCTTGGTGTAAGCGATGGGGGTTGCCGATAGGGGGCGTGGGAGCAGGGTAGGGAGCATAGCCTTCGCTTTTGACATTATAGGGGTGATCTGAGGTTTGTGAAAGTTGAGCGGTGCGGACTGATTTAAAGTTTTCGTAATGCCTGATGCGGTTTTGGGTGGGGGTATCTTGCGCGCTCCACGGGGCAACAACGGGCTGCGCGTAATTTTGAGCAAAGCATAGGGCTGGGATGCCGATTACGGCCGATCCTATTACAAGTAGGCGTTTATAGCTCATACCTTATTTCTACCCACGGTGATTTTATATTTAACCCTAATTCAACTATAACTATAAGGCCTCAGAGTACGGGAAGTTAAGGGATAAGCGAGGATTAAAAGCTTTTTTCCCAAGAAGATTGCGCTATAACATATTTATGAGTATTCATTTGATAAAGCTGGTGGCGCAGGTGCAGAGCCTTGAGGATTATGCAGAGATTCAAAAAAATCAGGTGTTTGATTATCATGGCCAGCCTGCAACGCCCTGTTGGACAAGGTTTAGACCTAAACGTGCGGACGAAATTTTGCGCGAGGGCGGCTCGATCTATCGCGTTATCAAGAATAAAATTCAGTGCCGTATGAAAATTCTTGGGTTCGAAATGGTCGAGCAAATTGATGGCAAGAGTATGTGCATGATCGTGCAAGATGCACGAATGATTAAAACGATTTCCAAGCCTCGGCGCCCCTTTCAGGGATGGCGATATCTTGAACCTGCAAAGGCGCCAGAGGATCGTGGTATATATAGTGCAGCCGATGCCGGGGATATTCCGCCAGACCTGGAAGATGGTTTAAAAGAGGCCGGATTGTTATAGCTTAGGCTGGCTTCTCATTGCTGCCTGAAGATTTGCGCTGTCGCTTATACTTCTCGGCATTTTCTAAAATCGAATAAGCAACTGCCGTCACATAAGAGTTTATACGGCGATAATCACGAATGATATCGAGGTGGATCGCAGAGGTTGCGATTGTCTCGGGCAGGCCTTCACGCAGACGCCCGAAATGTTGTTGTGATGTGCTGACCTCTGCAAGGCGAATGTCTTTCTTGTTGTCTACGAGCTGTTGCGCCAATGAGGGGTCTTCTGAGAGGAAAATAGTTTGAGCCAGTTTCATATTGGCAAGAACCTGGCTATGGAAGTTGCAGATCTCATCCCAGCCCTTCTCAGAGAATCGTTCTTGCTTGCTAATCTTTTTCTGAGCTAGCTCCATTAGGCTTTTGTCGATGATATCGCCGATATGCTCTAGATTGGTGGCAAAGGTGATAATTTGCAGATAGCGATCGGCTTCTTTCGGGTCGAGGGATTGTTGTGTTAATTGAATCAGATACAGTTTGATCGAGAAATATAGCTTATCAACGTCATTGTCCTTGCGGCGGATGGAATCAGTTAGCTTGTCATTATTATGACGGAAGGTTTCGATGGTCTTTTGAAGCATCGTTTCGACCATTTCAGCCATGCGTAATGTTTCGCGCGCGGCAGCGGCTAATGCTACGACGGGAGAATCGATGGCTTTATCATCCAGATACATCGGCTCGAAACTCTTGCGCGGTGCATTTTGGGGCGCAGGAATAAGTTTTTCGCTGGTTTTCGCAACGAGTGTAATGGTCGGAAGGAATATGGCGGCGAGTACGAGGTTAAAGCCAACGTGGAAGTTCATCATGTTTCTCGCGACGTCGATCGGCAGACCTTGGAGGTAAACATGGATGTATTGCATTAGCGGTAACGCGATTACCACCACAGTGCATCGCATAATGATATTGCCGACCGTTATGCGACGGGCAGAAACGCCGTCTTTATATGTGGCGACAAAAGCAATAAATGAGCCGCCGAGATTTGCGCCAAGTACAAGTAAGAGGCTTAGCTCGAGGTCGATAATCCCGTTTACAGCTAAAGTCGAGAATAAAAGCACGGTTGCCAGCGATGAATGCATGACATAGGTCAAGATAGCGGCAAATAAAATTGCGGTGATAGGGTCTTGTTCCAATGGGCCTAATATAAGTGGCAAGGTTTCGGAGTGTGTCAATGGTGCGGACGCTTGTCTAAGCAGGCTTAAAGAGAGCAGCATAAGGCCTAGGCCGATGACCGCTCGTAAGATATGTCTTTTGCGACCGCTATTTTCATACTTTATATAGCCGATGATGCCGATCGCCAGTAAAGCAGGCGAAAGCCATGACAGATCGAAGATCAAAACCTGTGCGACAAGAGTGGTCGAGATGTCGGCACCGATGATAACGGCGAGGGCCATGGCTAAGGGTATTGAATTCTTTTTAACGAAAGTAATTAGAAGAAGCGTTGCGGCGGTCGAGCTTTGTAGAAGCGCGGTAATCCCAATACCTGACAAGCAAGCGATCGTGCGGTTTTTCGTGCCGTGCTGGACGGCGCGGCGTAGAGATGTACCGTAAGCGCGTGTGAAGCCGTGCTTGACCATCCGCGTTCCCCAGAGGAGAAGGCAAACAGCACCTATAATATGTAGAAGAATAAGGGACGCGGGGATGGAAGCCTCCAGTAAATTGATGGAAAAAATTGCGCTTAGTATAGTAATATGCTTTAATTATATGAGCAAAACCGCAGCATCACAATAGGGCTTTTGTGATGCGATGCGTGAAATTAATTGCATTGTATTAATATGTGTAGCGATTTTTTAAATTTTTTTAGGTTTGAAAAATATGAAAGATGCATATGAACAGAAGCGTGGTGTGGTCAAAAACACAGTGCCGAGACATATTCTGGATTTGATTCCCGGTTATGTTGAAGTTTATGTGAAGGAGAAGCGCAAAAAATGGCTTGGCGGTTTTAGTGAGTAGAGGCAGGCCGAAATTCTGGCGCAGTCCACCCATAACATTATAAGTAATCCAGAGCGTCGCGAGCTGCATCGTGAAATTTTACAGCATTTTGCTAATGAACAACTCGTGGGAGAACCACAGGTTGATCCGAAGAGTTGGGTGTGAATCGTATCGATATGCGCTTGGGTGATACGCCGGTTAAAGATTGGCCTGAAAAAAACCGTGCCAATCTGTACAGATTCAAAAATAATATGGTTACTATCGGGGTTGCGGATTTGCCACAATCACAGGATCATAATATTCCGGCTTATGACTTGTAAGCAAAAGTTAGAACGCAGCAGCTCATGCGTAAACGTTGTATTAACCTTATCTGTGGCATTCTAGGATTTAGCGTTAAAGCAGAGCAAATTTTTTTAAAAGACAGATTTCGGCTGTAACTATAGGGAATCCGCCATATTTAGGTTTTCTTAAATAGCCCGATGTAAAAAAAATGAATTTTTTTGCGTAAAAATGAAAAAAGATGTTTGACAGGTGGGGTCAACCTGCGTATATATCCCCCCACGCCAAGAGGCACACCGCTTAAAGAAAAGCGCAATCCTCTAGCTGAGAGTTAAGTTACAGTCTTTTATTGACTGCCAAACGTATAAAAATATACTTTTTGCAATCAGTAAAAATTTTGAAAAAAACTCTTGCGAAGTAAGTAACGAAGAGCTATAAGGCTGTTCCTTTCTTGGTTCGCTTCGGTCTTGTGCCGGAACTGAGTGGTTCTTGAATATCGTGAATAGGAAAGAAGGAATACGCAGGCAGCAGTGTTTTGTTAGAGATGTATTGAATACACTTTATATAAAACGATGAACTGTTTGACTGTGTATCCTATGACGCACAGTGGTCATATATATGACCATTTTAACAGCTAAATTTATTTAGCAGCAAAAAAGCAAGCAGATTCTCAAATATTTACTTTGAGAATCACCCAAAATTCAATTTGAGTGATTTGAGATGGATTCAAACTTAAGAGTTTGATCCTGGCTCAGAACGAACGCTGGCGGCAGGCCTAACACATGCAAGTCGAACGAACCTTCGGGTTAGTGGCGCACGGGTGCGTAACGCGTGGGAATGTACACCTAGGTAAGGAATAA
>JAHQVU010000013.1 GCA_019634145.1 Micavibrio sp.
ATGACAATAAAGCAGACATTGCTATCCCTTACATTTGTACTTGTTGCACTTGTTTTGTTCTTATCTGGCCAAGTGTTTTTCTCGGCATTTATTGCGAACAAAGAAAACCATAAGGCGGATTATGCAGGTCCGGCTACGGAACAGCTCCTGGTCGCTGCTGGAAACTGGGCCGTAGAGCGGGGCGTAACAAATTCTGCGCTCTCTTTGGCTAAAAAAGTGCCGGATGATATGCGCAAAACAATCATGGCGCGCCGTGAAAAAGCTGACGCAGCCTATCATGAGGCAATAGACATACTTTCCCATCTCGATTTCCCTGATAAAGAAGAATATATTGCGCATACACAAGAAAAGTATGAAGTGGTACTGGCAATGCGTAAAGAGGTTGATAAAAACCTCGATAAGTCAAAAATTGCACGTAGTGGTAAGGTCACCAAGGGCTGGGTTCCAACAATGACCAGCTTAATTTTAACAAGCCAGGAATTGCGTTTTATCACTTCTGAAGTCATGGCAAAAATTGATGCTCGATTGGGTGCACAGATGCAAATGCAGCATGCCTCATGGGTGATGAGTGAATATGCCGGGCGGGAGCGCGCAGTTATTGGCGGCCTTCTTTCCTCAAGAAAATATATGAGAGAGGATAAGCTTCAGCAGCTTTCCCTGTTCCGCGGTTATGTCGAAAATGCATGGGACACACTTTTAAAATTGTCTCACTCTGACGATGATCCTGAACTGCACGCTGCTATCAATACGGCAAAAGACCATTATTTTGGCTCCTTTCAGCCATTACGCAAGTCAATTTATGAAGCTGGCATCGAGGGAGAAGATTATCCAATAACAGCTAAAGAATGGATTAAACAATCAACGGCTGCTATCGATACACTTCTTGGGGTCCAAAAAGCCTCGTTTCATGAGACGCAGAATTATGTAGAACAAATTGGAGCAGAATCTTTTAAAAAGCTTGCATTTAGTGGCTCGCTCATTGTTGTCAGTCTTATGATTGGTCTCACGGCCTTGTTCGTCACACTTCAAAAAATACTTAAGCCATTAGCAAATATGACAGACGCGATGAACAAACTCTCTGACGGCGATACATCGATTGAAGTACCTGCTCTTGAGCGCAAGGATGAGATTGGCAAAATTGCTACTTCTGTACAGGTGTTTAAAGAAAACGCGATTGAAAAGGAAAGGCTGGAAGCTGAGCAAACAGAAAATGAAAAGCGTGCTGAGGAAGAAAAGCGTCAGGTAATGCATAACATGGCCAACAGCTTTGATTCCCAAGTTGGCGGCTTGATCAATTCCTTGGCTTCTGCTTCTACTGAGCTGCAATCCACAGCAGAGAGCATGAGGGCCCTCGCCGATGAAACATCTCAATCTAGCGCAACGGTCGCATCTTCTTCTGAAGAAGCCAGTACAAACGTAGGTACAGTTGCCTCGGCTATGGAAGAAATGTCTGCCAGCTCTTCTGAAATTGCAACTCAAATTTCAACAGCCAGTACAAAATCTAGCGATACAGCCAGTAATGCAGAAAATGCCAATGAGACAGTTAGCAACCTCAATGGACTTGTCGAAAATATTGGTGAAGTTGTAGTGGCGATTAAAGATATTGCAGAACAGACTAACCTGTTGGCTTTAAACGCAACGATTGAAGCCGCGCGCGCAGGGGAGGCCGGAAAAGGCTTCGCTGTTGTTGCGGATGAAGTAAAAAAACTCGCGAACGAGACCGCGCAAAAAACGGATGAGATAGAAACGCGCATTACAGAAATTCAAGGTGCTACTCAGGACTCTGTCCAGGCTATGGAGCGTATTATTGGTAACATTTCAGAAATTGATGAGGCTGTAAGCGGTGTATCCGCTGCCGTAGAAGAACAAAACGCCACGACGACCGAAATTGTACGCAGTGTCTCCGAAGCTTCTCAGGGCGTTCAAAATGTCTCTCAGATCATTCTAAATGTTCAAAAAGGTGCAGGAGAAACCGGCTCATCCGCCGATGCTGTCCTAGATGCAGCCAAAGAGGTTTCAAAGCTATCTGAAAATCTCAAAGGTTCCGTTGATGAGTTCCTTGATCAGATCAGAGATGACAACTCCAATCAGAGTCTGGATGCCGATGAATAAGATAATTGATCTGGCAAGGGTTTAACGGACAGTTTTTTTATGCGACATCTTGAATGTCCGCCTTTTTAGCCGAAAGCAGAAGTTCCTTCTCAAGCTCAGCCTAAATCTATATGATCACTAAATAGATGGCCTACTTCAATATGACAGCTACGCTCACTTTACCCCAATTAACAATTATATATTTCATGCTTGTAAATTACATTTTGTTGACATAATTATTTTATATCTATATCCAGTATTAAATAATAAATTGAAACGAGGATAAATTGATGTCAGACCTTATAAATGATCCAACTAATAATAATGGAACAAAAATTACTGAAGGTACTATAGTACGAGGAACAGTAACGAGTGTTTATGGGAAGAGTGCTCGTAATTCCAAAGGAGAAAACACACCATACAAACTGTTGGATGTTAACCTAAACAATGGAACGTTTTTAAGAACATGGGTTGAGGTTGATGGTGTTAATTCTAATCAAATTGGTGGAAAGTGCTTACCTATAAGTAATATGAAAGAACACAAGTCAACTGAAATAACTTCCATAGAAGGAGAATACACAACAACCGATTCAAAAAAGTATGAGTCTGATTTTTCAGGCACTAAAAATATGAATTATACAGCCTTATTAGATTATGTTAATCTTGGCTAGCATCAGAAGCTAATATATCATTGCCCTAAAGCGACCATGACCGGACGCTTACTTTTTAGCTGGAAGCAGGCAAAAGGCAGGGCGGTGATAACATCGATTGTGTTAAATAACGCCGCGCCATTATAACGATAATATTTTTGCTGATAAACTCCCTCAAATTATAATGATATTTATGGCTGCTTTGCGCCCAAAGTGCACATTGGACTACGCCACTTAATATACACCATTTCGGGTATAGATCGCGGAAAAACAGGGACTAAATGTAAAAAAATGTCTTTTGCAGAATTAAAAATACCGGAAGAGCGCATCAATAGCGTGATTTATCTGGATGAAATGACCAAAATCTTCAGTGAAAAACTAGATTTTAACTATAACGATCCTCAAACCGCCATTCAATTCACGCAAATGGCCAAAAATATTAGCGTATATGGCCAAAACAGCTCATACCCCGTTGGCGGCGTTTACTGGGGCATCGACAAAAACGATCGAAAATTCTTCGTCCCATGCGTCAATACAATACCAACCCCGATTAAAGAGACATTAGGAGAGAATGAGGAGCATATAGCCAGAAGCCACGCAACGGCGCACGCGGAAATGGTTGGCCTTAACCTGCTGCCCCCCTATAAAAAGCTCTCCGAAGCCACAGACAAATCCCCCTGCCCGACCTGCATGGAAGGGCTATGCGAGCTATCAAACTCAAAATATACAGACGCAAAACTCGACGCTGTTTATTTTGATAAAGCCAGCCTCGACGGTGAAGCCGCACAAGAGAAATGGAAATTTTCAAAAAATATGCTCAAGCCCATCACCCAAAATGGCCGGGTCGGGCTGATGTCTGTCGACCTTAAAAACAAAAAAATCGAGCAAGTTATAAACGACATTCCAGATGAAGACACGCCCAAAGCAGAACTGGAAAACGAAATTGAGGTTCGTGTTTTAAAGGGCATCACATCCTTCGATCAGATTGACACGAAAGCGATCCTAAGAAACACAATACAAGCCGCAAAAAACTCAACAATCCCCAGCAATAAAGAAGCCACAACTTTGATCGTTGAGCATGAAGGACAATTCTTTACCATCACTGCCGCAGCCTCTCTCCCCCCAGGCTTCAAAGCAAAGGATAGCCAGCAACATTTTGAATATGATAAAAAAACAGAAAAACGCTCATACCTTTTTCAAGAAGACTCGCTCATACGCTGCAAAGTCACAGCCAGAGCATTAGGACTAAACACTAAAGGCGCAGCCATGGTCTGCACACGCACACCCAGCTCAGGCATGATGATCAATGCCGTACTTTACGGCATCAAAAAAATGATAACAAAGGCTGAATTCAGACTGCCTCATTTTTTCAATAAAAAAGCAAACGAGCAAGATATGGTTATGCTTGAAATCACAGGAAAAACAGGCAAGCCCGCCATCATCCAGCACGAGGCCGCCAACGACCCAGAGCTTAATCAGCAATTGCATTTAGACTGTGTGATGCGTTTATAGTGGTGTGATTTGCGATACTGATTTAGGGAAATAATCACTACGTAACAAATTGAAATATTATCTCATGATCTAGGCTCAGGACCTATTAATTTTGTAGATTCCCAATTGCGCTGAGATGTGATTTAATTTCCTTACAGGAGATTTATCATGAGCGACTTATTTTATCTTACAGAGCAACAGCTGAAGGCTATTGAGCCATATTTTCCGTTATCGCATGGGGTGACCACACCTCTGTATCCGTAACACCGTAACAATGGCTGTTTTTTGAGGGTTTTAAGGCGTTTTCATCCGTAATATTTTGTGGTGTGTTACGGATAGGAATGTTGCTTAAACCCTTGCTGTCATTGGGTTATAACCTTGTTACGGATAAATCAGGTAAATAGCGCGGGAAGACATCTTCAAAGTCTTTAAGGTCGTAGCCTTTCTGGGGATTCCCGTATCCAACACGCAGGGTTTTAGAAGATATTTCAAAAGGCTTTAGCTTGGTTGAAACCTGTCTGGCGCTATGGGTTTGCCCCTGTTCCATTCTGGCCACGACCTGTCTTCCATAGCATGAAGGGCAAATAACAAATCCTCGGTGGATATACGTTCTCTTCACCCTGTTCATTTTTTGCCAGCGATAAAGCAGCAAGGCGGGCCGTTTCTGAGCATGTGCCCCCGATCAAATCGGCTATGGCCAAAAGGGGCCTCCAGTTATAGCCTACCCGCCTGATAGCATGTCACCGTTCGCAACAAAAGGAAACGGCACATCAATACCGTTTGATCCACCGTAAAAGCTAGTGACAACAGGCATCTATGCTTATGTCGCCAATCCTCTGCAAGTCTCAACCTTGTTGATGTTCATTTGTATTGCGCTGGCCTATCAAAGCTGGCTGATGATCGGCCCCATGATCGCGCATATCATCTAATGTGAAGTCTTTGTGCGCTGGCATCATTCCATTGATATAGAAGAGCGATTTGGTGACGAATGGTTTGCATACAAAAAGAAGGTAAAAGATGGGCTGCCTAAATTAAGCTGATGATTGTCTATTCATCTTCTTCTTTCACGCCCCAAACCTTCTGTCTTACAGCTATAAAGGTATTGTCTGCATTGACCTTTGCCTCGCGGATAACCTGCTTTTTTAATGCAGAAGGGTCGATGTTTTGGTCGAGAGCTTTTCTTTATTTAAAAAGCGGTATTTCATGCGCCAGTATTTTGCGCCGTTGGGTCTGACTTCTAGAAAAAGACCACGGCCATCAAAGAGTTTATACTTCTTCTCTTTGGGTCTTGCATTCTGGCATTTGATGTTGTTCAGTTTCAATTTGGGGGTATCTCTATATACCCCGAATTGTACCCCCAAATATTACGGATCTAAACAAGAGTTAGCGATCAGGAATGGAAGGTGTGTGGCCTTAAATCCCTTTGTTTTGTTGGGCTTTTAGGTCTTTATTGCACGAGTGCGGAGGTTTGTGGAAAAGTAAAATGGTGGGCGGTACAAGGATCGAACTTGTGACCCCTTGCGTGTCGAGCAAGTGCTCTACCGCTGAGCTAACCGCCCACACTGTGCGATAGTGGGGTAGATTTATAACGCTTTTGAGATGAATTCAAGCTTAAAATTAAAATTCTACGCTGCTAAGAGTGCATCAACCTGCTGAACAAGGTCATTTAAGTGGAAAGGCTTTGAAAGCATTTTTGTTTTACTTTCATCAAAGTCTTTGTGACCAACGGCTGCGGCAGCGAAACCAGTGATGAACATAACTTTGATATTGGGGCTGAGTTCGATTGCTTTTTGTGAAAGTTCAATGCCATCCATACCCGGCA
The DNA here is from genome assembly GCA_019634145.1 of Micavibrio sp. GTDB lineage: Bacteria > Pseudomonadota > Alphaproteobacteria > Micavibrionales > Micavibrionaceae > TMED27. The sequence goes on from JAHQVU010000013.1 coordinate 6,055, forward strand.
TCACAATATCAGTCAGTAAAAGCTCGAAAGAAGATTTTTTTTCCAGAAGTTTATCAAATGCTTTAAGTCCATCCGAGCAAGAAACAACGTTGTGTCCTGCTTTTGTAAGGGCAACTGTTAAGAAGCTGCTCATCGAATAATCATCTTCAGCGAGTAGTATATTAGCCATATTTTTTTCCTTAAAGCTTTTGTTTATGTCTTTCGAGCCTTAAAAGCAAGCTTTCAAAGAGGTGACTTATTGGCCAGAAGGAGGGGAGCAATGTTTTTTAATAGTTATTTCAAACTGTTCTGCGGCTATATCCCATGTGAAATTATTCTGGATATATTCATGGCGTGCTGATTCTTTATCGTTACTCAGTGCACGTGCCGCTGCAGTCGATAGATCATCATCTATCGCGCCTAGGAATTCTTCAGTAATAATGTCCTTGGGGCCAGTAACGTTGTATCCTGCAACAGGCAATCCGCAGGCTAAGGCTTCAATTAATACCATGCCGAAGGTGTCTGTTTTTGACGGGAAGACAAAGAGGTCAGCAGAACGATATGTATCTGCTAACTCTTTTCCTGATTTTTTTCCCAAAAAGTAGGCCTCAGAGTATTGTTTTTCAAGGTGAATTCGGCCAGGGCCGTCGCCTATCAATACTTTTGATCCATTCCAGTTCATTTTTAGGAATGCCTCTATGTTTTTTTCTATTGCTATTCGGCCTACGTAGAGCGCTATCGGTCGTTTTAGCTCTTGAAAGAGCGTTTTTTCTCCTAAGTGGAATATCGACAAGTCGGCACCCCGCGTTAATCTGGTCATGGTGTTTTTAAACTCCCATGATAAAAGTTGATCCTCTAGGCTTTTGGTCGCAACCATGATCGCTGCAGACGTTGCGTGGAAACGTCTGACATAGTTTACTCCTATTCGGTGAGTGCACTTGTAAAGAAAGGGGAATAGGCTTGCTACACGCTTTGCTGTATATTCCGGAAATTGTGTGTGGTAAGCGGTGGAGAAGACATGGTTGTTCTTCTTACAGATTTTGCGCGCAGCCCACCCTAAAGGGCCTTCGGTCGCGATGTGAATATGATCTGGATTAATGCGATCAATTTTTTGTGATAGCTCTTTGTGTGGAAAGAGTGCCAATTCAATCTCGGCATAACCCGGCATTGGGATTTTATGTTGGAAATCATTCGGGCCGAGGATGAAAACTTCGTGCCCACGTTTTTCAAGTGGCGCTTTTAAATATTCATATGTTCTGACAACGCCGTTTATCTGTGGGTGCCATGCGTCAGTGATTATAAGGATTTTCATGTTTTTCAACTAGTTTTGGATATTATAAAACGGCGTAGACTTTTATACGCTTCAATTCTACACTGTTAGGAAGGAAGGTTTCAAAGGCTGATGTTGAAAATTCACATATTTATATTCTCTCTTATCTATGTAGGCATGTTCACGGCCTCGGCATATGCACAAGAATGTGCCATTACGCGGGACATTGTTATGAAGCTGAAAGATCCGGATCTAGGTGCATATTCAGTGTGGGATACAGTTTGGGGAGAGCGCGGTTTTGATGAGTCTTACTCTGATGGTGTTTTATTGCCTAATTCTGAGCTTTTAGTTGTTGGGCTAAAGACGAAACATGATTCCGATAGTGATAAAAGCTTTCATATTTCCCAAATTCGTAAAAATGGTCGTCCACGATGGGTGAAGTATCATGCTATCAAAAATCTCGATGAAGTTTTTAACATTATTAAAGTGGATGAGGGCTTTGTTGTTTTAGGAGCTCTTAAGGAGGGCAATGCTAAACATCAAGCATGGATTGGTTTCTTTGATACTGCCGGTGAATTGAATAGAGAGAGTGTTATATCGGGGGCTGCAAAGGGCGGTGTGCCTAAGCAGTTGATTTCTATCCCTACAGATTTTAAAAATCCTGCAAATTTTATTTTGATAGCTAACACAATCGAAGGACCATCCAAATCTTTGATTTATACGCTGGATGCAAAGGCGCATTTGATTGGCGTGCGCTCTTTTGATTTTGGAAGTGGTAATGTGCTTAATGGTATATCTGCTGTAGAAGACGGATTTATTGGCTCAGGCTATGTGTTGGATAGAAATGGTGTTAAATCAGGTTGGGCCTTTAAACTTGATAAATCCGGAGAGTTTGTATGGCAGCGAGAGTACCCACGCGGTGCTGGTGCTCAACTTAACGCTGGTGATGCGCTGTTAAGTGATGCCTATGTTTTTGTGGGTTCAAGCGCACCAATGCTTGAAGGCGGAAAGGTCTCTGCGTGGATTATGGCCACGAGTAGGGCAAACGGTGGATTATTGTGGCAGCGGTTTTATTCTATACCTTTGGTGCTTACGGGGGAGGGCCTCATTGTTACTCCACAGGGGCTTATAACGATGGTTACACAGGCTACTTCTGATTTTGCGCCTGGGCTAAAAACGGCCGTTGAGCCGATTGAGGATGATGTTTATACGCCTCCCAAATTTGATGATTCACATATGAGACTTTTGGTACATGGCCCGAGAGGAAAGTTGCTGAATGTAGAGGAGTATTTTAATGGTCAGGGTGTTAAGGCGAGTAGAATAATTAGTGGTGCGAAAGGTCAGCGCGTATTGTTGGGATCCACAAGTGTTGTGTATCGTGCGCTGAGGGATGGTGAAAAACAACCTGATATAATTACAGAAGAGGCTTGGATTTCTGCCGCAGTACCTGTAAACGAATATGTAGATCCGTGTGCACCTAAACCCAGGCCTAAGTTTTAAATCATGTCAGAAGTTGAAAATATGGAAGAAGGCTTTTATAGCCTTAAGATAAATGCAGACCAAGTGGGCTTGCGTCTTGATAAAGCTATTTCCGAGTGTATTGATGATTTGACGCGCTCTCGTATTCAAAATTTGGTTAAAGGTGGGTATGTCAAAGTGAATGGTCACACCTTTGCAGTCGCATCCTATAAGGTTCTTGAAGGTGATTCAATTGAATTAAGTGTTCCAGAGCCCGAGGAAAGCGAGCCTAAGCCAGAAAATATTCCGCTTAATATTGTTTATGAAGATGATAATCTTTTGGTCATTAATAAGCCTGTTGGTCTGGTTGTTCACCCCGGTGCGGGAAATTGGACGGGCACGCTTGTTAATGCGTTGCTACATCATTGTGGGGACAGCTTATCTGGGATAGGTGGGGTTATTCGACCGGGGATTGTCCATCGTTTAGATAAAGATACGAGCGGTCTTATGGTTGTGGCAAAAAATGATGCTGCGCATAAGGGGTTGTCCGAGCAATTAGAGGATCGAAGCTTAACGCGTATTTATCATGCACTTGTATTAAAGGTTCCAACGCCAATCAAGGGTTTTGTCAATATGACAATTGGTAGGGACGCGCGTAACCGTCTTAAAATGGCGGTCAGGGGGCAAAAGGCGAGGGAGGCTGTAACGCATTACCATATGTTACAGAATTACGGCGAGGCTTGTTCTTTGGTTGAATGTAAGCTCGAAACAGGGCGAACGCATCAGATACGTGTGCATATGGCCGCTATTAAGCATGCGTTGATCGGAGATCCTTTATATGGGCCGCAGGATACGGCGTTGATTTCTTCGCTCAAGAAGGCTGGTTATGATGATGAGGTTATGCAGGCCTGCCTTAATTTTCCACGTCAGGCCTTGCATGCCAAGAAGCTCTCTTTTTTCCATCCTATTACGGATGAACATATGGAATTTGAAAGCGAACTTCCTGATGATTTCCTCAAGTTGCTGAAATTATTGTAGAAAAACATAGATTCAGAAAAATTATTTAAAATTTTACATAAAACACTTGCTTTTCCATATTATCTATCGTATTCTAAGATTATAGAGGCCGAAGATTACAGAGAGCATCGGTCAGTGAAAAGGGAATATACGGGCAACCGGCAAATAATATTAGGTGTGAAATAAATAAGAATTACGTGAGCAAATAAGATTTTGAGATATCAGATTTAACCCAATTTAAGCTTCATCCGATCTGGTAGACTTGCCCCCGAAAGGGGGCTTTTTTTTATGGGGTGATATCATCCCAGTTTTGAGCAATATTTTTAAGTGAAAATTTATCGGTAAGTTCATATAGTGGAAGTGGATTATTTATAACTTGCCCGTAATCGCGGCCAAATGGGGACGCTTCAAAATCAGCACTTGTATTTTCAGGGATGTATTTGTAACCGCCCATTGGAATAGACAGACGGAATCCATTATATGCATGTGTTGCACCACCATACGGGTCATAATCTATGCCATCTGTAACGGTCATAAATCCTTCTAATTTTGAACCGTTGTCAAAGCTTTTTTGTGCACCAATTGTAATACCGATATCTTCCGCTAAATAGCGACCGGCTTTTGCGTAAATTGTGATGTCAGGTTTCTGAAAGTTATACCAGCCATTTATATGCCCGGTTAGCAAATGGTCGCCGTTGGGGGTCATGCTAAGAAAACTGTCAGGATCTCGCTTAAAGGCTAGCCAGCTTTCTGCGCCTATTGCCCATCTAGATTTGTAGGGGCGATATAAGATTTCGCCACCGGCGCCACTATACATTTCTTCGAGGTAACCCGTCATGACGTTTAGGTGAAAATCAGGGGATATGGTTTCGGCGTAATTTATAAAACCTGTTTCTAATCCTATGAACTTATCAGTGAACTTATCTATATTACTGCGTACGGGCAGGGGAGAGTTGAAGCGATAGCGGTTCAAATTTTCGAGGTTATCTTCGATGTTCAGGCGCAGTGATGTTTGATATCGCATTTTTTGTAAAACAGGTATCCGCGAATATCTGGGGCTGTATCCTTCAATGCCTGCTATGAGGGAAGTGCGATGCAATAATCCGCTATCTTCTTCTGATAGGCTTGATTGATTTTTAAGTTTAAAGAAAAGATTTTTAGCGTGGCTGCGCGGAATAAAACTAAGTTCATTTGGGCTATCAATTTCTGTGTTGTGCCATATCTCTTGTGCGCTTCCATTATTTCTTGCAATTGCAAGTTCATAGTCGCGTCTATTTAATGATATATCGGGGCCGCGAAGTCCTTTGAAAAAAGTGTGGTAGGTGATTTTTTCGATGTCATTTGCTGCGTTGTTGGAAATTGAATGCGTAGCGATGGCAAGATCATGCGGTAGGCTGGAGCTGTCATTAAGGTTAATTTGTGTATCAAGTGTTTTCTTTTCAACGTTAATCTTCTGTAAATTAATTTTGTTGCGGGATGCCGCGCTATATATGTCTGCAGAAGTTCCGATCGCACTGCGTTCTTTGTTTAGTGGTTTAACTGGCGTGCGCTTCGCTCTCTTACCGATGCTATTCAAATTTGTTTTGAGAGAAAATCTTCCCATTATTTTATCTGTGCCTTGTGTGGCAATGGCCAGGTTTGTGTGCGAGGTTAAGGCGTAGTCCAGCCCTATTGACCATGGTGCTGGTCGGTTGAAGCCGCTTTTTTTCTCGCTGGGATAATCATCCGCACTGTAATCGAATTTAAGTGAGAGGTTTTCGATCGGTGTGATGTATTCCGCACCTAAAAACAATCCTACATTACCATTGAACCAGTTCTCTATACTGTTTGGTTCTTCATTGTCTGGGGCGCGTTTTTTTTCGAAATGGTTTGAAAGTGAAGATAGAGGGTTTTCTAATTGTCCATTGTTTCCATAGCGTCCCCATCCTATCCCGCTGGTGAAATCAAACATTTTATACCGCTTGGAAAAAGCGATGTATTCACCGGCCATTTTTTTGTGGCCAACGGCAGATTGGATGCCGATTGCTATAGCTGGGACAGAGCGGGTCTCCTCAACAATGCGAAGCTTTAAATCAAGCCCAGGATAGAGACGTTTTGCGTCCTCATTAATGCTGGATATTTCAGCGCTTTGTCGCAAGGTGATGTTCAATGGATCAACAAATTGAAAGCTTAGCCAAGAATGCGCGTATGGATCCAGTGTTGATAGTCCGGCGCGTACTGTGCCGACTGTATCCATGCGAGCGTTTGGTTGTGTGTTTAAGCCAAGTTGGCCATAGACGTTGGGTGATGATAGGTGCTCGTTCGCAAACACGGTATACGGATAATGCGTTAAGGCGCTGAGCGATATAGCGGTGAGAATATGTTTGTATTTAAGCATTTGAACTCAGAGAACTCTTAGGCGTTGATTGTGATGAAATTTAAATTGCACGTCAAAACAAAGCTTTCAAATCTCGATATTACAACGGGATAAGTAAGGGGTGTTTTGTCAAAACCATATTCTTTGCCTCTATGAAAGTATTGCGCGATCATGTATTTTTAAGGGATGAATGAGCGTGTATTTGATTTGTTGGTTGTGGGGGGCGGTATAAATGGCGCAGGAATCGCGCGCGATGCTGCTGGGCGAGGGCTTTCCGTGCTGTTGGTTGAGGCTAAGGATTTAGCTCAGGGGACATCTTCAGCAAGTAGTAAGATGCTACATGGCGGGCTTCGTTATCTGGAAAAATATGACTTTAAGCTGGTGCGCGAGGCATTGATTGAACGTGAAAATCTGCTTTCAATTGCGCCTCATTTGATCGATCAACAGCAATTTATAATCCCCGAAAAAGCCGGGCAGGGCAGGCCATCATGGATGATGCGTGTGGGACTGTTTTTATATGATCATTTGGCAAAGCGTAGACGCATGGATGGATCGGGCATGATGGATTTAAAGTCCAATATTTATGCCCTACCATTGAAGGATGTATATACGCGCGCATACTTTTACCATGATTGCCAGGTTGATGATTCCCGTTTGGTTGTACTGAATGCGCTGGATGCTGCGGAGAGAGGCGCGGAAATTTTAACCCGTACAAAATGCAAAACTGTAAAGCCTGAAGGCAAGAAATGGGAAGTTGTTCTAGAAAAGCAAGATGGTGATGAGACTATTTATGCCACTGCAATAGTGAACGCCACCGGCCCCTGGGTTCGTAAGTTTTTGGAAGAGAATGACTTAGCGCAAAGTGCCCCGCATATGCGTTTGGTCAAAGGGTCTCATTTGATTGTGAAAAAACTTTATGAGGGCGATCATAGCTACCTTTTTCAAAATGATGACGGAAGAGTTATTTTTATGTGGCCGTACCAAGATGATTACACATTAATCGGCACGACCGAAGAGGAGTTTAAGGGAAGCCCATATGAAGTGCAGGCGTCGCCAAAAGAAGTCGATTATTTGTGCAGGCAATGTAATGTTTATCTAAAAAAAGAGATAACGCCTGATGATGTGATCTGGGCTTTTAGCGGGGTTCGTCCTCTAATGGATGAAAAAGGTAAAAAGGCGACTAATGTTAGCCGTGATTTATATCTATACCGTCAGCCTAATGTTAAGCCGCTGATGTATTCTGTTTATGGTGGTAAGTTAACGACATACCGTACTGTGGCAGAGAAAACAGTGAATGCTATATTGCATCTGGATAGTCGATACTCTCCGCCATGGACAGCGAATGAACCTTTGCCTGGTGGCGAGTTCCCGGATGGTCATTTTGCAGTGTTCATTGCGCAGGTGCGCCGTGTGTATAATTGGCTGCCTGAACCTTTGCTGTATCGGTATGCGAAATTGTATGGCGCACGTATGGATGTCGTATTGGAGGGTTGCCACTCAATGAAATGCTTGGGGCGTAATTTTGGTGCAGATATTTATGAAGCAGAGTTGGTTTATTCTCAAAATTATGAATGGTGTATAAGCGCAGAGGATTTTCTCTTTCGCCGTACAAAATTGGGCCTTTCCGTTTCGGATGAGGTGCGCTTATCACTAGAAAAATTCTGGAAAAAAAGATAAGGGGGAAGTATGGGTAAGACACTATTGGCAATAGATCAGGGAACAACAAGCTCTAGGGCTATTCTATTTGATGATACTGGCAGTGTTCTCGATGTTGAACAAAAAGAACTAGAGATTTTTTGTCCGCATAATGGCTGGGTGGAACAGGATGCGAACGCTATCTTTAAAGATACACTTTATTGCATTCAAAAGATTTTAGAACGTGCGGAGAATAGCAATAACTATCCTGTGGCAGCGGGCATAACATCGCAACGTGAAACAACAATAGTATGGGATAAGAAGACAGGCGAGCCTGTTTATAATGCAATTGTTTGGCAGGATCGTCGCACTTCAGAGTTCTGTAGTCAGCTTAAGGGGCAAGGCTTGGAAGATATGATTTCCGCAATAACAGGCCTTTTAATAGACCCGTATTTCAGTGCTAGCAAAGTCAACTGGATAGTTGAGAATGTCGAGGGTGTTAGGGCTAGAGCGGAGAACGGTGATATTTTATTTGGCACAGTTGAGAGCTGGTTGCACTGGAATTTAACAGGAGGAGAAAATCATTTTTCCGATATAACGAATGCATCACGAACGCTGCTTTATAATATCGTAGAGCAAAAATGGGATGAGGAATTGTTGCGCGTTTTTAATGTTCCTAAATCAATGTTGCCAGAGGTTAAGGATAATGTATTTGAGTTCGGTTCTATCTCTTCTAAATTTGTGCAAAAAGACATACCTATTCTCTCAATGGTTGGTGATCAACAAGCGGCATTAATAGGGCAGGCTTGCTTCAAAAAAGGTATGGTTAAATCTACATATGGGACCGGTTGTTTTGCACTTATGAATGTAGGGACAAAATTTGTAAAATCCGAGAGCAGCCTCCTTACAACGCCAGCATATAGAATTAATGGTGAAATAACATATGCGTTAGAAGGGTCTATATTTATTGCCGGTGCGGCAGTGCAATGGCTTCGTGATGGGTTGCAAATAATTGATCATGCGAACGAAACCCAAGATTTGGCGCAGAGTATAGAGGGTAATAACGGTGTGTATTTTGTGCCATCTTTTACCGGACTTGGTGCGCCACATTGGAAGCCGGATGCACGTGGCATGATATGCGGCCTGGGGCGAGATACAACACGTGCGCACATCGTACGTGCAGCATTAGAAGCACAGGCATATCAGACGCAAGATCTTTTGACAGCAATCGAGGCCGATGCTGGGTGCGTACCGCGCGTTATTCGTGTTGACGGGGGATTGGTTGCTAATGATTTCGTTTGTCAGTTTTTAGCTGATATCGTCCAAAAAACTATCGAGGTTCCGAAGGTGAGGGAGGCAACTGCATGGGGGGCTGCCGCGTTAGCAGGGTTTGGTGCCAGTATATATCAATCGCTGGATGATATAAATGATGTGTGGCAAAAAAGTGTGTCCTATACGCCTGAAATAGATGTTTCAGAGCGTGATGACTTACATGGCTTGTGGCTCAAAGCGGTCAAAATGGTTGATGCCTCTTGCAAGTAATTATGCTGCAGGTAATCCATTTGCAGCGAATGCATCGCCGCCGCCATTTTGCTCGATCAATAATGTAACTTTTCCTGCCGTGCCAGTAGCCTCGTAGATGTCGAATTGAACATCGGTTCCGTCTTGCTCGATCATGACGTTATCATGTACTTTTTGAGTATTGTTTGTGTTAAAGCCATCGAAGCTTACAATGTCTTCGCTGTCACCGCGGAAAATAAGTACGTTTTTTATGTCTGTCATTTCTACGATGTCATTATATTTTAGACCTATAATTGATGCATCATTATTGAGATCTCCCATATCAATTCGTTCTATGCCACGGAAATAACCTGCACGAACTTGAGCGAAGTCAAGGATATCGCCGAAGTTCATTAAAAGCTTTAGCGTATCGCCATATCCACTATTATCAGCATAGTCACTTTGTATGCCTAAGTCCCTTAATTCAAAGCCGGTGTTGAATCCACTCCATCCACCATCAATTACAGCATCAGTCGATGCAGTGTAAATTTGGGTTGAAAGATTATTGGTTGCGGTGAAGTTGAGGGTGAAGATATCGTCGCCATCCATACCATAGGCCTGATTACTTGCTGAATAAATTTCGAAGTTGTCAATCATATCACCGCCAAAAATTTTATTGCCTGTAACTGATGTATTTGTTGACCATTTTAGATGTATAGTGTTATTCGCATCAGCCATGAAGGCAGTATTATCATTCCCATCATGTATCGTAAGGGTGTGTGGCATTTCATTCATGAATATGGTGTTTTCGTTTGATGTAAAGGCGGCTGTGGCTGTATCGCCTAAAATCACTTCGTTCGGCGCGCCATCTGTAAGAATAAATGTCCCGCCACTATAGCCGCCTGCGCTTGAAAGTAACGGCAAATCGACGTTGCCATGAGTGCCATCTTCTAACTGCATAGTGTAGCTTTTGAATGGCGTAGAGTAGCCGTCATTTCCTACTGCTCTGATTTCAAAGTTGAAGCTATCGTTTGTAAATGTTGAGGCGCCACCGTCTATGAAAAGGTCTCCGTTTAAGTTAACGTTAAAATCCCACGATGCAATTTCGCCGCTGGCTTGCATTGAGTCTAAAGTTTGAATTGTTGCGGTGCTTAGCTCGTATGTTGATGAGCTTGGTGTCGATGTAAATTCTTTGTCAAAGTTGTATCTAAATTCATGGTTTTGTTGAGTGAGTGCAAAAAAATCATCCGGAGCTATGCTTAGGATATTACCGAGAGATACCCCATTTTCGTGCATTGTTCTGAAATGATTAATCTCATGAAAAGTTTGTTGATTTTCATTAGGGTCCTGTTGTGGGGGACGGGGCAGTGTGTCGATGACTTGTGATTTTTCAGCTGCTCTTTGCGATGTCTCTTGCTGCGTTGCATTCTTATTTGCTGAGATACTTTTTGTACCTGATAAGGATACCCCTTTTGCAATTGTTTGATTAGAATTTTGCTGTGCGGTAGCCCTGGGGGAATCTAATGTACTGGTGGCTAATTTGTTAGAGCTTAAAGAGTTTGTGAGATTGCTATCAGCTGCACTTGTTGCGTCAGTGGTCGCTTGTGCTGATGCTTCGCCGGTTGCCTCGCTGCTGTTTTCGGTTTGTGTTTCGACACCTTCTGCTGAGCCTTCGTCAGCGCCCTCCACAGTGCCATCTACCTGATTATCGTTGTTTTGGTCAACACTACCATTTGCGTCTGCTGGGGTCGATTCTTGTGCGCCTTCAGTGTTGTTTTGCTCGCCGTTTTGCTGCGGTACGTCGGTGCCCGGATTTGTCGCTTCGCCCGCGCTATCATTAATGGATGAGAACAGCTTTGGCGCCACTTTAGATACACCTGAAAATCTAGATGAGACGTCGTTCGCCTGTAATAGACCCATGTTTTGAATCCCGCCATTATCGGCGCCGCCGAATTGCGCGGTCTCGAATTGGCCTGCTAGTGTCATTTCATTGCCGTTAAAGTCACGTAAAACGATTGCGCCTTCTACAACTGTAATTTCACCTTTGTCGGTATCACCGGCAATGATTGTTCCACGAATTCCGATTGACCCGCTAGGTGTATTGATATGTACATCATCAGGATCATCACGTCCGACAAGCCCAGATGTAAAAACAAAAAGTCCTTTAAGAACTGAGAAATTTTGTGCGCCTTCTTGCGTTGAAGGATCATAAACATATTCATCGATAGCCACGCGCGCATCTTGAGATATTGCAAAAGAGCTTTCATCGGTAAATGTGATGTTTACTGCACCATCGCTTTGTGTCTGAACAATGTCACCTTGATGAATTTCCGTGCCTAAATGCACGGGGCTGGTTGTGCCATCGGGGTGCGTTACGGTTGCATCGCCTGAAACCTCGCTCACCAAGCCAATGGGGCTGGCATCATTTAAGCTGGAGGTTGCGGCATATTGTAGGGGGCTTTGCGCAAAAGATTGTACTAATTCCGGGGTTAGGGCGCTTCCATCGGGCGCGTGGAGTGTGGGGGCTTCTAGTGCATCAAAATAGCCTTCTATTTTGATTGAGCCGTCATTGCCGCTTAGAATAAGGTCTCCACCTTCACGTGCAAATTCACCATCTTTTATATAGCTATTATCAGGTAGCTCCAAACTTGAGCCGTTAATTTGAAGAGTTGTTATGTCTGGATGATTTTCTACACCGGAATCAAAGCCTAATTCCTGTAATTCTAAATTTTCCATACCCAATAATCCCCGTTTTTTTCTTATAAAATATACCTATGGCCCGCATATAATACGGGTCAGATACCATCTTATTACAATAGGGGTTAATTAAGGGTTATGTTTACGTAAAATTTTATCTTTATGCCGCTGTCCAGCCACCATCAGTCGAAATATGTGTGCCGGTAATGTTTTCTGCCGTATCGGAGCAGAGGAATAGGGCAATGCCAGCAACCTGATCTATTCCAACGAATTTTTTGGTCCATTGTGCTTTGAGCAGGACATTATTAATTACGTCTTCTTCGGAAATGCCGCGTGCTTTTGCTGTATCTGCGATTTGTCCCTCAACAAGGGGTGTTTTGACGTAGCCCGGGCATATGGAGTTTACAGTAACGTTGTTTTCAGCGCATTCGAGGGCAATAGTCTTGGTGAGGCCCATAATACCGTGCTTGGCGGTGACATAGGCGCTTTTATATGGTGAGGCGACCAGCCCGTGCGCGGATGCGATATTTATGACCCGCCCCCATCCGGCCTCTTTCATAAGGGGCAGGGCGTGGCGGATGGTATGAAAGCTGGAGCTCATATTGATCGCGATGATCGCATCCCACTTTTCAGCCGGGAATTCCTCCACAGGTGAGACGAATTGAATGCCTGCATTGTTGATAAGGATATCGACGCTACCCATTTCTTTATGTGTTGTTTTTATAAGGTCTTCGATCTCATTCGGTTTGGTCATATCCGCGCCGTGATAGAGCGCTTTTACGCCGTTATTTTCGAGTGTTTTGCGCTCTTTTTCAATCTCGTCTTCTTTGCCGAAACCATTTATCATTACATTAACACCAATTTCTGCGAAGGCAGTTGCAATGCCAAGGCCGATGCCGCTGGTTGAACCGGTTATGATTGCTGTTTTGCCCTTTAGGGATGGGTTTGAATTACTATTCATTTTAAGCTCCTCACGCAGATGGTTGGGGTGAGGCTAACGTTTCAGCCTCGATATAAATCCGTTTTATGAAAGGATATTCTTCTTTTATCGTTTTATCCAGTGCTGAGATAATCTCTTCAATGCGCCCGGTTTTTAGGCCGCGCTTGAAGTTTATGGATATCGTGGCCAATACGTATTCAGGGCCCATATAAAGAGTCAGGACTTCATTGATGGCCTTAATGTCTTCTTCGGTCGCAACAATAGTTTTAATGCGATCAACAACGTCTTTATCCGCACCCTCGCCAATTAGTAGGCTTTTTGTTTCAATAGCTAGCCAAAAGGCGGTCAGTGCGAGCACCCCGCCAATGGCGATCGAGGCCAAGCCGTCCCACATAACATTTCCGGTTATTTGAGTAAGCATAATGCCGAACAATGCGATGAAAAGCCCAAGCATCGCAGCGGCGTCTTCAAACAGGACAACAAATAGTGAAGGGTCTTTACCGCGACGTACAGCCTGAATATAGCTGTATTTCCCACGTTGTTTATTGAATTCAGCGACAGCCATGGTGAGCGCAAATCCTTCAAAGATAATGGCGAGGCCTAGAACAATGTAATTGATTGTTGGATCGGACAGGTCGTTGGGATGTAGGATATGTTGAATACCTTCGTATATAGAGATACCTGCACCAAGCGCGAAAATTAGGATTGCTACAATGAAACTCCAAAAGTAAATTTCTTTTCCGTGGCCAAATGGAAAATTTGGGCTAGGCGGCTTTTTTGCAGCTTTAAGTCCGTAAAGCAGTAACCCTTGGTTGCCCGTATCGACCAATGAGTGAATGCCTTCCGAGAACATGGCAGAACTGCCAGTTAAAAAAGAGGCTGTGAATTTGGTGACAGAAATTAGTGAATTGCCTATAAGCGCGGCATAGATAACTTTTTTTGAGCCGGAGGCCATAGGGGAGTCCTTATAATTGTTCAGAATTAAATCAGCGCAATATCCATATATTCGCGGGTTTCACTGCGGACAAGGGCTTCATTGGTATTTTGCAATCTTTCACCTAACATTAGCAGCAAGGTTTTGATAATCGGATCAGATAGCTCCAAGATATTATTTAGATCTTCACGGGTGATAATGCGAAGAGTGCATTCGGTCATGGCTTCTACGTCTGCGCCATATTTGCTTCCGTTCGTGATTATAGCGGTTTCACCGAAGATTTCACCTTCCCCGAGCTGAGCTAGCGCTATGCGCCTTGTGCCTTCTAGGATGGTTACACGGACACGGCCTTTTTCAATGACATAGGCACATACCCCATCTTCTCCTTTAGAGATGATGCGCTCGCCTTCGGTGAAATTCTTAGTTTTTGTTTCTGCTGTATTAGTCATGTTAATTTATTGTAACGTTTTTTGGTGGAAGTAGAAAGGGGCTACATTGCGCTTTACTTATAGATAAAGCCATAGGCGGCGTAAGGGCGTCCATAGGCGCCTGAATCTTTGTTCCATACCCTTACTTGTGTCCAGTCATTATTGGGTGAGACGTCGCGTGCGCGTTGGCGTTCGTAGATAACACTTCGCGTCGCGCGCGAACTGCCCCAGTTGCTGTGATTTAAATTTATCTCACGGGTATTTATCAACTTATCGACAACAGCGATATGGCCTCTTGTTAATCGGGGTGTTTTGGTAAATACCAGTATGGATCCGGGTCTGGGGATTTGCCCGCGCTCATAACGTGGAGGGGCTTTATTCCACCACGTCCAGGCATCACCACGGATTTGAATGCCGGATTGCTCTCTGGCGTAGGGGACGCATGATATTGGCTTCGAGACACTATAACCAGTGGCTTTTAACGTATTGAATCGTCCACCACCGCAGGCTGTGAGCAAAAGTAACATTGGAAAAAGTACGAATTTTAGATAAGTGTTCATTTGCAAAGTGTGGTTCTAAGAATAACTTATAGGAACTATGGAGTATGGGGGGTGCTCTGGGGTATTCCTGTCAAGCTCTGGAAAGTAGGGTAAAGTTAAAATCCTTTGTAAGCAAGGCTATTGTGTGCCTACATACGGTTCTATGAATGTCTGGAAAGAGGTAAATGGTCGAGGGGAGAATTGAACTTCCGACACGGGGATTTTCAATCTGATTTATGCTATATTTGAAAACAAGTAGCAACACAAAAATACAGAAAAATCAATTGGTTAATGTATTATTGCTATTGTGGCTAAATGCCGTTTTTTGCCCCTTTTTATTCCTAAGTGTCCCATGAGTGTCCCACAGAAATTACAACCTACAACCGAGCCGCATAAGCATGCCCGCCAAGTGCGCATCACATTCCTCTTCTATCTGCCAAAATTTAGCCAATAAGCGTTCATAAGTTTTGTGGTGCATTCCCTTAGGGCGCACAGGGTAAGTATCGCCCCCTGTCTTTCTTACCAGTTTCCATTTTTTTCTAAGAGCACGGTCTGCTGCGGTTTCGCTTTGTGAGGCGTAAGGCAATCGATAAGCATGGCGTGAGGCGAATATATCGCCACCAGAAGGCAAATAGAGCTTGGTCACGCGCTTGCCAGTAGCAGGGCAAACAAACCAAAGCCGCTCACCGTAATTCGTGCGGGTGCGTTCAAGCCTTACCTTATAATCAATTTTCTTTTGGCTATTCGTGATGGTGTAATGGATGCGAAGATATGAATTATAATGCTCTAGCGTATTTGACTCATAGCTGATGCTGGAGAGCTTTTCACCCGTTTCAGGGTCAGACCACACCCAAGAACCAGACCGCGTTCCCTGAGTCGGAATAGACCCGCATTTGCGCATGCGATTTAAATCAATCACTCGGCAATCTTCAACAGTGGTTTTTTTGTCCCAGCGATACCAGCTTCCCGACCCTTGACCACCCATATGCTTCCTTTCGTTTTTATCCGAAATAATAAGGAAAATTATACAGTTTTAATTACACTATATTTAGCCCAAGATGGATTGTCCTCAATAAGGTGAAGCCTTGAATTGTTGACCATTAATTGTCTTCGGGATAAATTACGCGCGATTTCGGTAGAGGGAATAGGCATGCCGTGAATGTTATGATGCCTAAATGGCTTGTTATCAGCCTCTATTTGCAAGCCAGAGTCCAAATAATGACGAGCTTCTAAATCAAAACGCCCGATAAGCGGCCTATTTTGCTTAGCCATTGCAGGTACAACATCTCTTCTAGCTAAAGACCATACACGGTCATGACATATGTCAGTAGATTTATAGACGGAAAACCCTTTTTCATGTGCTTTGGAGAAAACAGCGGTTTTTATAGCGCGTGCCACAAAATTAATTTCTTTTTTTTTATAAAATAGAAAACGAGTTAAATCATCGAATGGCTGCATGTGATTGACCGTTAATAACTTTCTCGAAGTATTCATTCAAAATATCCACGAGAGATTTGACTGAATACTCAGAGCAAAGCGATGCCTCATAATGCTTAAT
>JAHQVU010000003.1 GCA_019634145.1 Micavibrio sp.
ACAGAAAGAAACACATGCAAAATACCGATGAACTACTAACTTAATTCTGGAACATAAATTGGGGGTTGATCAGTTTGCGTAAGTGCGCTATTACACTTTTATCATCTCATAAATAGATTTAAGGAAAATTAATACTCACAAGGGCCAGCCTAACATCCTCACAATCCAGAAGGGGAAGGGGGCGATAGGGCTACGTTCTCAGAACTTATAAACCAACAAGTTTATTTACTCTTTCGCTCATCAAACTAAATTTTACGAGGCAGATGTGCGAGTTAAGTGATCTTAGCCTAAACATTTCAAACGGTCTAGAGCATCATAAAGCACATATGATACGGCAGCCGATAAGATCTTTTAATCTCTCCCAACCATATTAGAGGCTTATTAGAAAAAACTTTTGAACCATTCCAAACCTCCTCGCGACTACCCTTATAACAGCAGCATTGTGTTGCTGTGAAATAAGGTTTAAAACATAGAAATATCGAGGAGATTTGAGATGAAACCGACAATTAAAACTTTAGTACTAGGTGCAAGCGTTGTGGCGATTGGTTTGGGCACTTCTGCTATCAACAAACAAGCCCATGCTGCGAACAAGGGCACATCAGAATACGTCAAAGACGTCGATATTGATTTTGCAGGCTCAACAACACCAGTAATTAACATCATAAACACATCTGCAGACAAAGACATTGAAAAAATCAAACCAACCGTTCAAAGCAATAGCCTTAACCTGACCATCGATGGTTTTGTTGAATGTAAAAAACAAAACAAGGTCGATTTCCTCGGTGCATGGGCGTATTTCGGTGGTGTAGGCATTGGCGGCTTTGGCCAACTCGCGACACAAGGAACACTGCACGATGAGAAAATCGATGTGGCCTATACAACCAAAGAAGACCAGCTCGCCGAAGCAACAGAAGATACCTTCAGTATCCCGCTAAACAAGATTAAGAACGGCCACCCAGCGCTACGCATTGATCCGTTGGAAGAGCTTGAAAAAGCGCGCCAATCCTATAATGGCAGCGATCTTGATTTCTACAAAAATGATCGTGAAATCATTGTGCAGCGTCCAATATCTTTAGGCGCGATTTGCGGAAAATTGGCCAATACAGACAAACGCTCCGTCGGTTTTGAAACCAAAAATGCAAGCATTAAGATCAAATATAAAGGCGATAAAAACCTGCTAGAAAAGCCGAAGCTTAATGCTCAACTTAACGGTAATGTGCCGAACCAGGTTCAGCAGAACCCCAATTTGCCATTCCAGTTGAATGACGTTGATTTTCAGCCAAACATTCCAAATTACGTTGGCAAATGTATCCCTGATCAAAACCCGAAGATCCGTATGAACTTTAATGTTGCAGGCGGTAAAAAGGGGCAAATTGATCTGCGTGTTAAGGGCGTGAGCAACACATATGCTATGGATGGGGTATATTTCCAAACAAGTGGCATTGTTAAGAACCCCCAAAATGGCGGTGGCTTCTTAGAGTTCAACTTCCCACTTAAAGAAATGCTGTCACAGGATAACTATGCTTTCATGGCGGTTTCCAATAACAAGACATGGAACCACAACATGAAAATCGAAGCGCGCTACAAAAACTTCGACGGCAGTAATCAGTGGAGCCAGTGGACAGAGTTTGACGGTAAAGTGTTCAAACACCGTTGTACGCCACAGCTCAATCCGCAGCTTAAGGGCGCAGTCAATGGCGGCGTAAAAGCGTATGACAATGGTGGTGATAAAACGCCCAAGCTGGACGTTCAGATCAAACCAAGCAAGCCAGCGCGCGCAAAAACAAGTAATTAAGGCTTAAAAATGAAAGTTTTATCGAATATAGTGCAAGCACAGGGCCTTAACTGGCCCTGTGTTTCTGTGCGAGGAACCTTATGAAATTGAAATATTTACTCTATTCGGCTTGTTTTGGTGCGTTTCTCGTGCCATCGACCGCTTTTGCAGATTGGAGCGCCAATTTTGTGCCGCCCACTAGCGCAACCACCCCCATGCGCATCGATTTACCGGATGATTTAGACATCATGACGCTGACAACCCTTGGCGTAGAATTAGACGGCACCGACATCACTGCCATGCTTTCTCTGGATGGTGAAGATTTTGTCTACACGCCTGTACAGGCCTTAAGCGGTGGTGAACACACAATCCGCCTTGTTGACTTAGGCACCGGCGAAAATAAAGGGGCATGGAGTTTTTCTATTGATGGCAGCGCGGCTGTTGCCGAGCCTGGTGAGGCTGGTGAGCCAAGCGCGGCGCAAATTGCACAAGCCGAAAGCTGGCTTCGCGGCGGCTCGGTCGAGATTGATACGCTAACCGAAGCAAGTGATCGCACATTTGATAATTTAGAAGGCACCCCGCCTAATAGCTCGATCATCTCAGGCGCAGGCGATTTAAATGCCAATGCCTATGGTGAGAATTGGGAAGTAAATGCCCGCGCCAATTACCTTGTGCAAAGTGACCATAACCTAGCCCTCACAGGCAATACGGTTGATCTTGGTGAATATGATATTTCCGCCGATTATACGGGCGATAGGATGAAAGGCGGCGTGACGCTGGGGCATCATGATATTGGCGTAGAGTCCAATTTATTCTCCGGTTTCTACCGCCGCGGCGCGTCGGCGCGCTTGGGCACATCGGATGAGCGCGTGATGGCGCAAGGTTTTGCGTTTCGGCCTGAGTCTGTTTCCGGTGCGCGGGACTTTACGGGCTTAAATGATAATGAAGACCGCCTTGAGGGTTTTATGACGTCCTTCAAACCCTTTTCCAACGACAGCGATGCCTTGAAAGTCACCGGCATTTACTATGATGGTCGCGGTGATGACGGCGGCACAGGGACGGCACTGACGGATGTATCCTCAACAGGCTCCGGCTGGGGCACAATTTTAGAGAAAAGCTTTGGACAAGGGCGCGTGACCATGCGCGGCGAATATTCTCAGGCTACATTTGATGTTGATGGGGGTAACGCAACGGCAGATGAAGATACAAGTGATGCGATAACGCTTGCGATTGAGGGCCGTCCTTTTCAACAAAACCCTGTTTTTATGGGTAAAAGCGCGGATATTGTTATCGGCGCGCGCTATGACCGGATCGGCACATTCTATGAAAGCCTAGCCAATGAGGGACTGGCCTCTGATCGCAGTGCCGTTTCGGCATACAGTAATCTTTATTGGGGCGCGCTTTCGGGGAATTTACAATTTTTGCATGAGACCAATAATGTTGATGATCTCGCCTCTGCGCCAACAGACCGCTTGCGCAATGCATCGCTTAATCTGTCCTACAGCTTTGATCCGCAAACAGGCCCTAAAAGCTGGCTTGGAACGCCGTATTTAAATTTTTCCGGTTTTGTCGCAGACTTTGACCGCATGGACACGCCCACAGGCTATACAGGCTTTGATACGAATAACGTTTCAGATTCTATGACATTTGGCGGCGGATCAAATTATAATGAATGGTATTGGTCAGCCTCGCATACCGTGTCCGAATATGAAGACCATGCCAATGCATCCAATGACACCGTGAATAATTTTACCTCCCTCAACGCAGGATGGAGCGTTAATGAGCGTTTAAATCTTGATGGCGGCGTGTCTTTTGGGGCTTTCCGTGATGAAGATGCAGCAACGTCTAATTACGATACCAACCTTAACCTTGGCGTTGATGCGATCATCATTTCGGATAAGCTGGATTTAAATTTTGATTATAATTTGAACCTTGCCAGCGGTTCAGGCGACACACCTGATAGACACATTGTAAACAGCGAGGCTGAATATACTGTATTACAGCCTAGCAGAAATCGCCCCGGACTGGCCCTAGCCCTTCGCGGGTCTATGGAGGATACGCATGCAAGTACAACAACAGAAAATGAAACGCAATATCAGGTCTATACCGTTTTGCGCGTTAAAGCCCCGTTTGGATTTGGATTTTAATATGAGAATTTTTGGACTTTTAGCAGCGCTGGTCATTTTCCTTGCACCGTTATCGGCGCAGGCGAATGTGATTAACGGCACAACATCGTCAAGAGTTTCCGTTCCGGCCAAAGGCGCGGCGAGTGTCAACGTAACCTGGCGCATGACGTGGGACGATGTTTTGGGAGCGGGGTCAGCAACAATTACCTCTAACAACGCATTTGTCATTGTTGACGGCGCAACAATCGCAACAATTGGTAACACTCTATCGCAGTTTGTTGCAACGAATGGTCAAGCAGTTACTTTTTCAGAAACTTTGACCCTGTCACCGGCAATCGCGCGACGAATTTCCCAAGCGCCAGCCGGAAGCGCAGTCATTAGAAGAACATTTTCTGACGGCGGGGCAATTTCTGCGACGATTAATGCGCCTGTTTCAACGGGCAATATCGGCCCGCTATCTGTACGCCGCATTGAGTTGAAATTTGAAAACCAGTCCCGCACAGATATCGTACAAAAAGGCGATACGTTGCGCGCTGTGGCGGATATTTCCTTCCGTAGCAACGGCCTTCTTCGGGGTGAGTGGCGCATCGTTGATGCTTCGGCTAGCCTAGGATCAGCGCGTGGCCGCGTTATCCAAAAAGTGCGTCAACAGCTTGTAAGCTCCGGCGAAGGCCGCCAGCGTATTGTTAGCCCCCCTTTGCCAACAAAAACAAATGGTTTGCACATGGTCTCTTTCTCTGTTGAAGATACCGATGGCAATATCACTGTGCCGATCCTGCGCTATTTCGTGCTTGAGGGGCGTGATAATGTGCCACCGATCAATCTCTCGGTTCTAACGCCCGGCAATGGCGCAACCTTAAACAAAGAGACCGCGTTTTCATGGAATGCTATGGCTGGCGCGCATGCTTATCAGGTGGAAATCCTTCCGCAAGGCTCAGACAATCCCGTCACGGCTAAATTGGTACCGGGCACGGATCTGAAACTCTCTCTCTCAAGCCTTAGCTTTGAAGATTTAGCACCCGCAAGCCTTTATGACTGGCGCGTGCAAGCCTTGGCCAACGGCAAAATCATTGGCCAATCGGAGAGATATAGCCTTAAAACACAGTAAGGAGACATTCATGTCTCAAGAAGGTTTAGACCTGTTAAAAAAAATCGGCGATGGTGATGATAAAGCCATGGCCGAGTTTTATCGTCTATACGAAAACCGTCTATATAAATTTATTTTATCAAAATTGAACGATTCCTTCGAAGCCTCCGACATACTTAATGAGACGTTCCTAGAAGTGTGGCGTAAAGCCGATACGTTCGAAGGAAGGTCTAAAGTATCAACCTGGCTTTTTGGAATAGCGTATTACAAGACAATGGACAGACACAGAAAAAAGAAGCCGATGCTAATCGACGAAGATAATTTCCCTGAAATTGTTGATGAGTCCCCTGACGCGATGGCGTGTTTATTAAGTGACGAGCGCGGCGGCCATGTAAAGCACTGCCTCGAAACACTTAAAGAGGCGCACCGCGCGGTCATGCAGCTTTCTTTCTTTGAAGACATGACTTACGGCGAAATTGCCAAGGTCGTGGACTGTCCGGAAGGCACCGTAAAAACGCGCATGTTCCATGCCAAAGAAGCCATGAAGCACTGTCTTCAGGGACGTATGGGAGAAGCATCATGAGCAAGGATATTCATGAATTATTGCCATTCTACGTGAATGGAAGCCTAGAAGGTAAAGAGAAGACATTGGTCGAAAAAGCGATCCAAGATAATCCGTCTTTAGAAAAAGAGATCAAATTTTTGAAGCAATTGCGCAGTGAAGTTCAAGCGCAAGAATTTGAAAACTCTCCCGGCGAACTCGGTTTGAAGCGTTTGCAGAAAGCGATAGCGGAAGAAAAACTCAAAAATGATCCGATTGCCCGCGCCGAAAGTAAAATATCACGCGAGCAAAATTGGGGCTGGCGCGCTGCGGCGATTGCGGCGTGTTTGCTCCTGATGTTACAAACAATCGTGACGTTCCCGATGTTGCAAAATAGTGATTTGACTGCCGCCAGTGGGCCGCAAATTTTTCACGCTGATGGACGTGTTGTGAATGTCACCTTCGCCCCGGATGCGCAGGAAGAAAATATTCGCAACCTTCTTCTCGCCGTTGATGCGTCCATTGTCGACGGACCGTCTGCCCTTGGCATTTACAAGCTATCAATCCCCAAAAATCTCGATGCGACCATTGAAAAACTCCGCGCCCATAAAAACCTCATTGAATCTGTTGATTATGATGCGCAGAAAGCGGGGCCGTAATGCGTATCCTGCTTCTCCTTGTTTTATTTGTATTGTGTATAGGACAGGCGTCTGCACAAAATCGAACCGGCGCGCCAGAAACACGCCCTGCGCCTGTTGAACAAGAAACCCTGCGCGCATTACCAAAAGCGATAGACATCCCTGAGCAGGCAAAAAATAATGTGTCCGCCAATGACCGTGAAGTTCTTATTCTTGCAGATATTAAAGATAGACGGGATATTGTCAGTACTCTGGAACAAAATGATTTTGAGGTTTTGCGAACGCGCCGTCTTAACGAAATTGATCTCGTGCTGTTTGTTATCAAAGCCGATCAGAATACGATCCCGCGTTTACGCAATCTGCTCCCCGATGCGCAGATAGATTTGAATGCCGATCTTTCTGCCTCAAAAGGCCCTCGCCTTTATGCGAAGGAAAAGATCAAATGGCCGGATAAAGGCGCATGCCTGGATGGCGCACTGAAAATCCCCATTGGCTTGATTGATGGCAGTATTGATCGCGCGCACCCGGCTTTTGCCGGGCAACGCATTTCTGAACAGAATTTTTTGGAGGGGGGCAGAGCCGATAAAAGCCACGCGACCGCTATCGCCTCTATTCTGATCGGCAATGCGCGCGAGCAAGGCTTTGATGGCCTGCTCACGGGTGCGGCGCTCTATAATGCGGTGGCTTTGCGTCATGCACCCAATGGTGAGCAGCTGGCCAGTATAGAAGCGACTTTACGCGGCCTTGATTGGTTGATGAGCAAGGATATTCGGCTGATTAACGTGTCACTCGCAGGGGCAAAAAATCGCGTTTTGATCAAGGGGGTTAACGCGACACTAGAGCGCGGCGCTTTAATTTTCGCAGCTGCCGGTAATAACGGCCCCAACGCAAAGCCCGTATATCCGGCGGCAATTGATGGCGTTTTTGCCGTCACCGCTATTGATGCAGCGGGCCGCCCCTATAAGGCCGCAAATACCGGCGATTATATCGACTTCTCCGCACCCGGCGTTGATATCTGGGCCGCGACCCCCGACGGATCGGGCGGTTATAAATCCGGCACATCCTATGCATTGCCTTATGCATTAAGCGCTTCCGCCCTTCAATTAACAAAAACACCAAATATCTCCAAGGATCTCCTGTCCAAAATCCTAAACCACGATATCATTGCGCAATGTCCTTAGGGGAAATAGCTTAAAATCAACTGCTCTAAAACTCTTCTTCTCCAAGTGTTCCCCGTCAGATCTTATGAGACCATTTAAAGGTCTTACATAAAGGAGTGTTTTGGTTTCATCGTAATGACGAAGGAATGAAGATGAAACCAAAAACAAATAGTAAAACCACCAAGCCGAAG
>JAHQVU010000014.1 GCA_019634145.1 Micavibrio sp.
GGATCAGACATTCCCCCTCATAGCGCGTATTAAACGTCGCCGCCACATCACGGGTCAGCTCCAAATGTTGTTTTTGATCTTCACCAACGGGCACATGGGTCGCCTTATAAAGCAAGATATCAGCCGCCATCAAGACAGGATAAGCCAGCAAACCCAGCCCCGCCCGTTCAGCATCCTTGCCCGCCTTGTCTTTAAATTGCGTCATGCGCTCCAGCTTACCCATCTGAGTCATTGTCGCTAAAAGCCACATGCCTTCCGAATGCGCAGGCACAGCAGATTGTACAAATAAAGTCGATTTATGCGGATCAATGCCCGCTGCGATATATGCCGCCGCTATCTCGCGCGTTGCCTGCTTCAATTTCTCGCGATCATAAGCCACCGTAACAGCATGCAAATCGGCAACCATATAGAAGTTCTCGGCATTCGGCTCGTCCTGCAGACCAACCCAGTTCTTTAGCGCCCCAAGGTAATTCCCCAAATGAAGCTGCGCCGTCGGCTGCATACCTGATAAAATTCTCTTACTCATCTAAACTTTCCGTCTTCTAAAATTTCTCTTCAGCTCACTCAGCTTAACAGCCCCGCTAAAATGCGCGGCCAGCGCATATACAATCATGCCAGCAAAAATTGCTAATCCAAGAGCTACATATTTCATCATGCTATCACTTGCAAAACTTTGCCCTAAAAGCTCGCGCACTATAAAAACAACCGCGCCCATAACGCAAGCCGAAACCACAATTCGAGGTAATCCCCTTTTAAAACGCGCATCGACATATAAATCAGGGTGTTTGCGAATAGGACGCCACAGCAGGCCTAGCTGCAACCACCCCACCAAACCTGTGGCAATGGCAATTCCCGCAACACCAACAAAAGGAATAAGCGAAAGCGCAATAGCAATATTTGCCACTACGGTGATAGCAGAAATCTTAACAGGGGTCATAGTATCCTGCTGCGACCAGTACGCCGCGCTGAAAACCTTCACCCCTATATAAGCAGGCAGCCCAATAATATACCCTTGCAAAACAAAAGCCGTCATTTGCGCTGACTCCGCACTAAATTCACCGCGCTGAAACAAAATCGAGATAATCGGCTCTGCCAGAACAAACAGCCCCGCAGCGGCCGGAAGCCCAAGAAAGAGCGTAAGCTCGAGTGATCGCGAATATAAATCTCGCGCCTGTACAAAATCTTTTGCTGCCATTGCCTTTGATAACATCGGCAGTAATGCCGTACCCACCGCAATCCCTATCGTACTGAGTGGCAATTGATTAAGCCGATCCGCGTAATACAGATATGAAATAGACCCCGTCGGCAGAAAAGACGCAATAATCATATCTGCAAACAGGTTGATCTGGACAACACCCGCACCAATCACGCCCGGCACCATCAATTTAAACAAGCGCTTAACCCGCGGGGTAATTTGAGGCCGCACAATCTTCACACGGTACCCGATCATTTTGCGCGCACATATAAATAGCAGCGCAAATTGTAAAACACCCGCCACCAAAACACCCCAGCTCATCGCTGCGCCGGCGCTTTCAAACATATCTGAAAGAAATAGCGCCCCTATCAATGACAAATTGAACAGAACAGGCGCAACCGCAAACGGCGCAAAGCGATCATGCGCATTTAAAACGCCACCTAAAAGCGAGGATAAAGACATCATCAACAAATAAGGAAATGTGATGCGCGAAAATTCAACTGCCATTTGAAATTTTTCGGGGTCTTCCGAAAACCCGGGCGCAAGCCCTTTAATGATTAAAGGCATTGCAATCATCGCAACCGCAGTGAAAACGGTAAGAATATAAAGCATCAATGAAAATGTGCGGTTCGAAAAAACACCTGCCTCACCATCACCTTTCTCCGCTAATTCAGCAGAATAAATCGGCACAAAAGAGACGCTGAACGCCCCCTCAGCTGTCACCCTCCTGAAAAAATTCGGCAATTTTAAAGCCACGAAAAACGCATCCGCAATTGGCCCTGCGCCCAGAACAGCAGCGGTCAAAATATCCCGCACGAATCCGGCAACGCGGCTAACCGCCGTCATCCCTGCTACCGTCGCCATTGCTTTTGCTAATTTCATAGATTATTCACTAGCATGAGATAAACGAAGAGGCTATGACGTAATAATGGAAAATAAAGAAAGTACACAGTTCGGCGAAAAAAGCGTTACCCCCGAGGAGAAAACAACCTTAGTGCGTGGCGTATTTGATTCTGTTGCAGATAACTACGACATTATGAACGACCTGATGTCCGGCGGCCTCCACCGTATCTGGAAAGATCGTCTCGTGCGCATGATCCGCCCTCGCCCACGCACAAAATGCCTCGATGTTGCCGGTGGTACAGGCGATATCGCTTTCCGTCTCCGCAAAAAAGCAGGCCCAAGCGCCGACATCACCGTTTTTGATCTTAACCAAAATATGCTCTCGGTTGGCCGCGATCGTGCAATCGACAAAGGATGGATAAATGATTTTGACTGGATTACGGGCGATGCAGCGGACCTGCCTTTCCCCGACAACCATTTCGATCTGTATACAATAGCATTCGGCCTACGTAACGTAACGCGCATTGATACAGCCCTTGTAGAAGCATTCCGCGTCCTTAAGCCTGGTGGACGTTTTTACTGCCTTGAGTTCTCGCACGTCCGTCAACCCTTACTCGCCAAAGCATATGATCTTTACTCATTCTCTGCCCTTCCTAAAATGGGAGAAATTGTGGCAAAAGACCGCGAAAGCTATCAATACCTTGCCGAAAGCATTCGCAAATTCCCAAGACAGGAAGAACTCGCTCGCCGTTTAGGCGAAGCAGGCTTTAAAAATTCAACCTTTACGAATTTTTCAGCCGGAATTTGCGCTGTGCACTACGGCCTAAAGTCATAAAAGTTACCCACAATAAATATTACCATAATATCAGTATGTTATAAAAACTTATTGACAACAACAAATTAGCAAATCATGATGTCGCACAATCAACCCAAAACAAAAATAAATTTGTGAGGATCAAAGAGGACTTAAGTATGAACAACTTTACAAAATCAATCGTATATTCAGGCGTAGTATTGGCTGCAGGTTTAGTTGCGATTTTCGCAATTTATAATAACATGTCAGAGCAATCAGGCGTTTCCTACATCGAGCCAGCCGCTGGTATCGAAGGTAAAATGGAAACAGAAACATCTGCACTACCAGCTGTTGAAGGTACAGAAACAACTACTATGCATCATGAAGAAAAAACAGCAGAAGAGCACGCTGAGGATGCACATAATACAGCAAGCGAAGTTTCTGAAGATATGACAAAAGGTGCAGAAGAACTTGCTGAAGAAACAGGTAAGGCCGTTGAAGACGCTGTTGAGGCTACGGAAGAAACAGTTGAAGACGCTGTTAAAACTGTAGAGGAAACAGTTGAAGAAGCTGCTGAAGAAGCACATGAAGTGCACAGCGAAGAAGCTACTCATTAATCATTACGCTCAAATTATTCTAAAAGCCCTGCTTGCCTAAAGCGGGGCTTTTTATTTATAGTGCAGCCCGAAAGATAAAAAATGGCATTGAGCAAACAACAAAACATACTGCTGATAATCAGCGGCGGCATCGCGGCCTATAAATCACTCGAACTCATCCGCCTCCTTAAAAAAGACGGCGCAAATGTCCGCGCAATTCTGACAAAGGGCGGAAGCCAATTCGTTACCCCCTTATCCGTATCCGCTCTATGCGAAAATGAATGCTTTACCGACCTCTGGTCTCTCAAAGATGAAACCGAGATGGGGCACATCCGCCTCTCTCGCGAAGCTGACCTCATAATCATTGCCCCCGCCAGCGCCGATCTGCTCGCCAAAATAGCCGGTGGTCACGCCGATGATCTGGCCACCACCACCCTGCTCGCTAGTGACAAGCCCGTTACAATAGTCCCCGCCATGAACCATATGATGTGGAACAACCCAGCAACCCAGGCCAACATTACCAAACTGCGTGAGTATGGCCACACCTTCATCGGCCCAACAGAAGGTGATATGGCCTGTGGTGAACATGGCATGGGGCGCATGAGCGAGCCGCAGGATATCTTCGACCACTTAAAAAAAAACTCTAAACCAAACCCCCTAAGTGGCCTGAAAGCCCTCGTCACCTCTGGCCCCACCTATGAGCCTTTAGACCCGGTCCGCTTTATCGGCAACCGCTCCAGCGGCAAGCAAGGCCACGCCATAGCCGCCGCACTCTCTAAGGCTGGCGCAAACGTTACCCTTATATCTGGCCCCGTCTCAATACCTAACCCAAAAGGGGTTCATACAATTCATATTGAAACCGCCGCCGAAATGCTCGAGGCCTGCCAAAACGCCCTGCCCACCGACATCGCAATATGTGCGGCAGCCGTCGCCGATTGGGGCGCTGAAACTAACGCTCACAAAATCAAAAAACGTGAAGACGGCGCCCTTCCTGTCCTCGCCCTAAAAGAAAACCCCGACATTTTGCGCGCAATCGCGACCCATAAAAAACGACCAAACCTTGTTATAGGCTTTGCCGCAGAGACCGAAAACTTAGCCGCTAATGCCACCGCCAAATTAGCGAAAAAAAACTGCGACTTAGTCCTAGCAAATCTTGTGCAAAGCGGCGCGGAAAGCGTTTTCGGAAGTGATCAAAATCATGTATACTTAATAGATGCAAACGGATCACAAGATTGGGGTAAAGTGGATAAAAAAGCCATTGCCGCCCGCCTTGTGGCTGAAATAGAAAAACGGGTGGAGAAATAGTAATGCCGGACACAACCAAAGTACGTCTCATGCCGCTGCCTAATGCAGTCGGCTTAAAACTACCTACATATGCCACTGCAAAAAGCGCAGGTATGGATTTAACCGCTGCCTTAGAAGACGCCGTCGAAATCGGCCCCGGTGAGCGCGCGCTTATCCCAACTGGCCTTGCCATAGCGTTGCCCGATGGGTTCGAAGCGCAAGTACGCCCTCGCTCAGGCCTTGCCATTAAATACGGTGTAACAGTCTTGAACTCACCCGGCACAGTCGATGCTGATTATCGCGGTGAAATCTCCGTCATCCTCATCAATCATGGCAAAGAGCCTTTCACCATAGAGCGAGGTATGCGCATCGCCCAGATGGTTGTCGAGCGCTATGAAACCGTGGAGTGGGATGTCGTCAAATCTCTCGACACCACCACCCGCGGCGATGGCGGGTTTGGCTCTACAGGGACAGAATAAGAGAACAAAACAACGATAAAAAATTGACATAAGGAAAATCCCTCGCTAGAAATGGCTCACCATAAAAAGGAGGGACAGTATTATGAATGCTCAAAATCACACAGACACAAGCTTAGGTGAGAAACAAGCCAACCTCGCACATAGCCAAGCCTTCAATTTTATAAGTCAGCACGTTGTCAATAACAAAGAAACAATAAGCTTTATTCAGGAAAAAGCGCCCATAGGTGGCTATAGATATGCCCAAGACAACACAAACGCCCTATCCCAGAAATTCCTAGATTGCGTAAAGCCAATCAATTCAAACCAAAATCGAACAAAAGCGATAGACAACATCATACAAGCCGTAAAAACTCTTAGTAAAGGCATTAAGGTAGAAGAAAAATTAATCAAAGGATACAACACCTATACAATCGCGCCAACCACTCCAACCGCGCAGCCATAAGCACAGAACAAGAAGCACGGGGAAAAAGCTGATTTTTTCCGTGCACTCTTCGCGTTAACTTATTAGAAACAAGGGTATGAGTGAAGCAGCACTAAAAACCAGCCCCTGTTCGGAAAAAACAATCGAAGATTACCTCGCCGATGGCCACACCCCCATGATGGCGCAATACCACGCCACCAAAGCCAAATACCCTGAAAGCTTGCTTTTCTACCGCATGGGTGATTTCTATGAGATGTTCTACGATGACGCGGTCACTGCCTCCGCCATCCTCGACATCACCCTCACCAAACGCGGCAAGTCCGACGGCACAGACATCCCGATGTGCGGCGTGCCCTTCCATGCCTATGAAAACTACCTAGCCCGCCTCATCCGCAACGGCCAAAAAGTCGCCATTTGCGAGCAAATCGAAACACCCGCCGAAGCTAAAGAACGCGTAAAAGCCGAAGGAAAACCCGCCTCCAAAGCCCTAGTCCGCCGTGAGGTTGTGCGCGTCGTGACACAAGGCACATTGACCGAAGACACCCTCCTTTCCGCGCGTGACAATAACTATCTCTGCGCCCTGTCCGAGGCCGGTGGTCAATACGCCCTTTCTTGGTGCGACCTTTCCACCGGATCATTTCAGGTTCAACCCGTCCTGCGAGATAACGTCCAGACCGCCCTCGAATGTATAGCGCCTAAGGAAATTGTCGCCCCCGACACTCTGGCGCAGCTAATCGATAAAGAAACCGCCCTAACCCTCCAACCCAAATCCATGTTCGACAGCGAAAATGCGCGCAAACGCCTCGAAAAAATGTTCGGCGTGCAAACGCTAGAGAGCTTCGGCGCTTTCTCCCGCGCAGAAATCGCCGCCGCTGGCGCATTAATTGATTATATCGACCGCACACAAGTCGGCAAAATGCCCTACCTTCAAACTCCCCGCCAGATCACATCAGCGAAGGTAATGGAGATAGACGCCGCCACACGCCGCAATTTGGAGCTGACCCACACCCAGACCGGCGAGCGCAAAGGCTCGCTCCTTGCCGCTATAGACCGCACGATAACAGGTGCAGGCGCTCGCCTCTTGCAGAACTGGCTCTCCGCACCTCTGAATGATATTGATACCATTAATGCACGCCTGAACCGCATCGAATATTTTAACCATGAAACCACGCTCACAACGCGCCTTAAAGAGCTGCTAAAATCCGTCCCTGATATGGAACGTGCCCTCTCGCGCATATCCTTAGGGCGCGGTGGCCCTCGTGACCTTTGTATGATCCGCGATGGCCTGATCATTTCCGAGCTTATACGCGCCCTCTTCCAAGGGTCAGGTCAGCCGCCATCCGCGCTTACTGACCTCATATGCGATCTAAAATCCCTTCCTCAAATAGACGAGCTGCAAGATACGCTCAAATGCGCGCTGGATGAGAGTCCACCCATGCTAGCCCGAGATGGTGGTTTTATCGCGCGCGGCTTCCACGCTCCTCTCGATGAACTTAAAACGCTTCGTGATGAAAGCCGTAAATTGATCGCCCAACTTCAGGGCAAATATCAAAAAGATACGGGTATCGATACCCTCAAAATCAAATTCAATAATGTTCTGGGCTATTTTATAGAGCTCCCCGCCCGCAAGGCCGACGATCTCCTGAAAGCCGGAGCACAAAGCCCCTATATCCATCGCCAGACCCTTGCCAATGCGGTGCGCTTCACAACGACAGAGCTTGCCGATTTGGAGCGCGACATATCCTCCGCCGCCGAAAAAACCCTTGCTATCGAGCTAGAAATTTTTGGCGATTTGACCCGCCAATGCGTAGAAGCATCCGAAATCATCTGCGTCCGTGCCCGCGCAATCGCCGCGCTGGATGTCGCTTCGTCCCTCGCCGATCTTGCTGGCGACATGAATTATTGCCGCCCGCATCTTGATAACTCCAAAGAGTTCAATATCACCCGAGGCCGCCACCCTGTTGTCGAAGCAGCCCTTACCAAACAGAACCAGAAATTCGTGCCCAATGATTGCAACCTGGCGCAAGAGCACAGACTCTGGCTGTTGACCGGACCTAACATGGCTGGTAAGTCAACCTACTTACGCCAAAATGCACTTCTGGCCATCCTCGCACAAATCGGCTCGTATGTGCCCGCAGAAAGCGCCCATATAGGCATCGTTGATCGTGTCTTCTCACGTGTTGGCGCATCCGATGATCTGGCACGTGGCCGCTCAACCTTCATGGTCGAAATGGTGGAAACCGCCACCATCCTCAATCAAGCCACCGAGCGATCTCTAGTCATCTTAGATGAAATCGGCCGTGGAACAGCCACTTTTGACGGCCTGTCCATCGCATGGGCGTGTGTTGAAAACCTGCACGAGGTCAATCAATGCCGCGCCCTCTTCGCCACGCATTATCACGAACTAACCTCATTAACATCAAAGCTTCACGCTCTGTCCTGCCACTCCATGCAGGTCAAGGAATGGAAAGGCGAGATCATCTTCATGCATAATGTAGCCAAGGGTGCAGCTGATCGCTCATACGGAATTCATGTAGCCAAACTCGCTGGCCTGCCCTCTGCCGTAATAGCTCGCGCCGAAAGCGTACTGGAGTTACTTCAAAATGGAAAAGCAGGCGCGAATGTCGCTAAACTTTCCGACGATCTGCCACTATTCACATCCGCACCACAATCACAAAAGGCCGAAGCAAACCCGCTCGCCGATCTTCTAGGCACAATCGATCCCGATGCCCTCACTCCACGTGAAGCTCTCGAAAAGCTCTATGAATTGAAAAAGATATCCTAAAAACTAAAAATTCAGATTTAAAAGCCACTAGAGTTCATTTTGCAAACTGTCTGCCGCACTATCATAAAGCCTACTTATTTCATCACATAACTCTTTGTAGCTCGAACAATCCGGATTTCCATCTTCCATAGCCTGGCGGGTCAGCATTTCCAGCTCTTCACTCTTATCGCCTAATTTCGCCAGCCCCAAATAACGGCTAGATGATTTTAGAGAATGCGCCGCATCCTGTACCGTTTTGCAATCGTGCGATGCAAATCCAAGTTTTATATGCTTGATATAGGTTTCCGCATTGGTCATATAGGTCACAACCAATGTTTTAAAATTATCACCCATGAGGTCTTTAATTTCCTGAAAAGCTTCATCATCAAATTCGTCCATCATTTTTACCATATTCTTGATTACATACCAGAAACCTTATATGAGACTATTCTAGCACATATCTATGTTTAAATAAGAATATTGATATATTTAAAGAATAACCACTAAGCTATTTATAATATACAAGTCTCAAATTACTAAAGAATTACCCCCTTGAATACAGTGGAAATCAGCCCGAAAAACAAGAAATTCTTGATCCGTTTCACTCATCCCTATATAAGAAGGGGCATTTTCGAAAAATCACTAATACGATGGATAAAATAAAGGTATGAGCGTGGTCGAGTTAAAAACCAAACCAACACCAATCGAAGCACAAGTTCTTGTCATAGGCGCAGGGCCATGCGGCCTGTTCTGCGCATTCGAGCTCGGCCTACTCGATATGAAATGCCATTTTGTTGATATTCTTGATCGTCCAGGCGGACAATGCGCAGAGCTATACCCGGAAAAACCAATCTATGACATTCCCGCATACCCCGAAATTTCAGGACAGGATCTAACCGACCGCCTGATGGAGCAAATCGCCCCATTCAATCCACAATTCCACTTCCAGCAAATGGTTGAAAAGTTGGAGAAAGTGGATGAAGAAACATGGGCGGTCACAACCGATGACGGTACGCTCTTCCACACTAAAGTTATTGTTATAGCCGCTGGCGGCGGATCTTTCATGCCCAAAAAACCCCCTATTCCGGGTATTGAGGAATTTGAAGGTAAAAGCGTGTTTTACGCCGTGCGCAAGCGTGAACAGTTTAAGGGCAAAAAAATCGTTATTGTTGGCGGCGGGGACAGCGCACTCGACTGGACATTAAACCTGCAACCTGATGCTGAAAAAATGACCCTCATCCACCGTCGCAAGGAATTCCGCGCGCATCTGGACAGCGTCAACAAAATGCTGATCCGAGAGCATGAAGGCGCCCTCGACTTCGTAACGGGACAAGTGAAAGAGCTAAAAGGCGAAAACGGCCAGCTCACATCTATTGTTGTTGAACACAAAAATCCTGAAACAAAAGAGGTTTCCCGCACAGAAATCGAATGTGATGTGCTTCTGCCCTTCTTCGGCCTAACCATGAAGCTAGGCCCGATCGCAAATTTCGGCTTAAATTTGCACGAAAACCTTATTCCCGTCGACACAGAAAAGTTCGAAACCTCAACGCCGCGCATTTTTGCAGTAGGTGATATCAACCATTATCCCGGCAAGCTCAAACTCATTCTCTCCGGCTTCCACGAGGCCGCGTTGATGAGCCGTCAGGCCTTCCGCTATATATATCCCGATTCCAAGCTAAAATTCGAATATACAACCTCTTCATCATCGCTTCAGCAGAAATTGGACGTCGACGATAAAAGCGCTAAGAAGCAGGCCTAGCGCGTTATTCAGACCTTTTTTTGACAAAAGTTTGACAAAGGCGCACTATAGGCGTATACCCACCCTCCCACAGAAAAGGAGAACGTCTATGGGCACTATTACTGATACATTTGGAACCGGAGCACAAATTGGTGGTGGAACGGTCGCTGGAACGACAGTTGCCGCACAATTTGGCATGACCACGGGCATGGCAACAACAGCTATGTCAGCTTTGGGCGGGCCTATCGGCGCAATTGCCGCTGGCGCAGGCGCAATAATGTTTGGAACTGTTATAAAAGATAATAATTCGCCGGATTAGTGAAGGCTAGGTAGGTGCGCACCTGCGGCCCCCCCTGTAAGTGCTGCAGTACCTGATGTACCGGCGTCCATGAGTGCATGGCTTGCTGCAGAATAAGCTTCAGATATACCTGGTATGAAACACCCTGCGGCACCAATTCCGACATACAACGCTGCCGTGCCTACTGCATGTTTTGTAAAGAAACTAGTAAATCCACCTGCTGTTGCTACGCTCATTGACACTCCCTTGCCGTTAGAAACTTATATAGTAATTATCTTTCATTTAGCCGCCCTTTTCGGGTCGATTTATTTGTATTTAAATAAGTACTATATGACTAATATAACCACAACGAGGGTGTCTGAGTCAAATTTAATATTTAACTAACGTAATATATGCCTGTGGATAATTAATAGTCCAGCCCTTCAAAAAGCGCACTGGATATGTATCTTTCAGCGAAAGACGGAATAATAACAACGATTTGCTTGCCCTTATTTTCGGGCATCATAGCTACATCTTTAGCCGCTGCTAGAACAGCCCCAGAAGAAATCCCGCCTGGAATCCCCTCTAAGCGCGCGAGCTCACGTGCTGTCTCAATCGCCTTACTACTAGACACCTTGATAACCCCATCAATAAGTGTCGTATCCAGATTCTCAGGAATAAAGCCAGCACCTATCCCTTGAATTTTATGGGGCCCCGGCTCGCCGCCAGAAATAACAGGGCTCTCATCTGGTTCAACCGCATAGGTCTTAAAACCGGGCTTATTCTGCTTCAAAACCTGACTTGTGCCCGTCAAAGTACCGCCGGTACCGACACCAGCCACTAAAATATCAGCCTTACCTTCTGTATCCGTCCAAATTTCATATGCCGTTGTCTCACGGTGAATTTGCGGGTTTGCCGGATTCGTGAATTGCGAAGGCATAAAGCTATCTTCATTCTCGGCCAATAAAAATTCAGCTTTTTCGATCGCGCCTTTCATCCCCTTCTCAGAAGGTGTCAAAACAAGCTCCGCCCCCAAATATCCAAGCATCTTGCGACGCTCAAGGCTCATGCTTTCAGGCATAGTCAAAATAAGGCGATACCCCTTATTTGCAGCAATAAAGGCCAATGCAATTCCCGTATTTCCAGATGTGGGCTCGATAATGACTGTTTTTCCGGGCGAAATTTTCCCTGCGCGTTCAGCATCTTCTATCATCGCAAAACCGATACGATCTTTAACGGATGAAATAGGATTAAAGAACTCCAACTTCAAAACAATATCCGCTTCCAAACCATATTTTTCGGTAAAGCGCGGTATGCGTACCAAAGGCGTTGCTCCGATCGTCTCCAATACCGAACCAAAAATCTTTCCACGCGCGTGAGGCTTAGCGAACAAAGTACCTTTACTCGGATGGGCAGGCGCACTTTGTACTTTGTGTTGAGCAGATGCCTTCACCACAGCGGCCTCATTTTGACCTGCTTGCTGCTGCTGCTGGGCTTGTGCATTCGGATTTTGTGCATTATCGGTCATATTTGGAAAACTCCTTAAAATTTTATCTATTTATACATCGTACGAAAACTTAATCGCCTTCACCCGGCTCTTCACTAAAATGCTCTTCAAACTTGTTTTGTACAGCCTTCATTTCTTCTGCTTCCGCCATTGCTGGCTTTGCTTGAGTAATTACAGGCCACATTTCAGAGTATTTCTGATTTATATCAATCCATTTCTCTGCATTATCGTCCGTATCCGGTAAAATTGCCTCAATCGGGCACTCTGGTTCACAAACACCACAATCAATACATTCATCAGGGTTAATCACCAGCATATTTTCACCTTCATAAAAACAATCAACTGGGCACACCTCGACACAATCCGTGTACTTACATTTAATACAAATATCCGTGACCACAAAGGTCATAGCCAACTCCTTAGTTTTCTTATCTATTCTCAGCCGTGCTGATATTCTTCAAAACATTAATCGCCAGAAGGCTTTTAAGCAACAGCAAAAAAAATGTGTATAGCAAAAAAACATGGTGGAACTGTTCTGTGAATACAGCGCTCTGTCCCTTATCCTACATATATGTTACGCCTCATCTTATTCACGATCGCCATTTTCTTATCCGCGTGCAGCGCCCCGGATCGCGATATAGTAGTGCAAGGCCCTATACCTATTCCAATAAATAAAGACCCTACGGATCAACAATTAAAACAGGCTCTGAACTCATTCCTAGAGAACACCGAAGCCCCCATTTCATCGCAATATCAATTTAGCCGCATAGATCTGGACGGCGATGGTCGGCGTGATGGCCTAGTTCTGTTCAAAAACCCCTATGGGTACTGGTGCGGCATGCATGGCTGCACTATGCTCGTACTAAAGGCACATAATGATGGATTTACTTTGGTTAATTCTATTCAGCCCATCCGCGAACCACTCTATGTCGCCACGAATGAAGAAACAAATGGATGGAAAGATATGTTTGTGCGGGTCTCGGGGCGCTGGGATGATGCAAAAGATGTAAAGATCGCCTTCAACGGCTCACAATATCCGGATAACCCTGCCCACTTACCAAATGACCCGACATTCTCCTTTAGCGAGGCCGTACCTCTATTTCAAAGATACTGAAAAAGCGAAAGATCACTTTTCGTCGGTAAACCACCTTTTAAATGATGATAGCACAGATTTCGTGCGCTTCTCAGGCGGCAAATTCGATGTTTTATGTGCGCTTGGCTCAAGCTCAAGCTCTAGCTCCATATCCAAACGTCCGCCTACAATCTCGTCAAACTTACCGTATTTTAGATGCAGCTTTTGCAGGCGCATAATAACTTCCTGCTCTTCCTCACCAAAATCACCGTCAATATGACAGAGCTGACGTGCATATTTGAACAAAGCCGCTTGATCTTTGACATCCGTTATGCCCTTGAACATCTCCTCGATATCCTGCTCATTTACAATATCATCCTTCAAAACAGCATATTGCTCTGGTGAAAAATCTACATCTTCCAGTGCTTCGGACATAAAGCGAACTTCTTCATCTGTCACAACATGGTCAGCATGGGCGATGGCGAATAAAGTGCGCCACATATAAAATTCGCTTTGCGAAATACGACTACTCATTTGCGGAATTAATCTCCTGTAACTACGCGCCCATTAAGAGGTTGTACCGGGCGGGCATTGACCGGAAACACGCTCTGGAAGGCACGAAGCTGAGACTCTGATAATTCGATAGCATCTTGCATCACATGCCAGCGCACCCCTTCACTACATGGCGGAGTGGTCAGCGACCCTTCATAAGCGTAATAAGCCTTGTTTTCAGGCAAAAGCTGTACTGCATTAATCATAACACCATCGACAGATTTTGTCGCGCCATTTGCTGGCACATTTTGCCAAATGCCTTCAATGACAGGGTTATGTGCCCCCACCTTCATCATCACACCGATAACGGCATGAGCACCTTGCGCATTTTTATGCACCAGATGCGCCTCCATCGGATATGGCGCGCCATCCAAATAATGCTCGCTCGGTGTATGAAAATTCGCCTGCGCCAGCTCGTAATTTACACCATCCAGCACAATATTGCTGCCCGCGGCAAACTTCACCACAACGGTGTGGCCGTTATTTTCTACCGTCAACGGACCGTCTTCATATGTCATTGACAAGTCAGGCTGATCTTCTTGTAAAAAACGTACAATATTGATCGGCGACTGCTTCTTACCCATCTTACACAAACCATCCCATGTCGCAGCGCCATTCTTTGCATTATACCCCCACTTATGCGCCGGCGCTTCATGGTGTTCATCCTCAACAGCGCCGCCACCAGCTGACGGTTCAATCATCACTACTTTATCAGTGCTCGAAGGAGGAACAATATCCACTGCCAGAGCAATAGACGGAAGAGCAAAAGAAAGAACACTGGCAAGTAAAATTTTTTTCATAGAAAGATACCTTAAGCTGTTTGATGATTTTGTCGGCGAATCCGCAACTTGATGGGATATTCTAGCGTGAAAAAAACGAAAATCAAACCCGTCCGCATGCGAATAGATTTGAAAGATCACAAAGTCTTTGCTACACCTCTCTTTCTATTGTCCGCCCATGTTTTAGCCGCGCTTTTCTTATGTGCTAGGCATGAGGAATACGGCATATAAACCATACGCGAGTGACGAATAACAACGCACAGGAGAAAATGGTGCCTAAAACCATACACATCATCGGCGCAGGATTAGCAGGCAGTGAAGCCGCTTGGCAGGCCGCAAACATGGGCGCCCCCGGAGAAGTTCAAGTCATCCTCCATGAAATGCGCGGCATTAAAGGCACCCCCGCGCATCATACTGATGGCTGCGCAGAGCTTGTCTGCTCAAACTCCTTCCGCTCAGATGATGCCGAGCATAATGCCGTCGGCCTGATCCATCAGGAAATGCGAAGCTTAAACTCCATCATAATGCGCGAAGGTGATAAAGCGGGCGTTCCCGCTGGCGGCGCACTGGCCGTAGACCGTGACATATTCTCAAAAGGCGTAACCGAAGCACTCGAAGCGAACCCAAATATTACAATTGAGCGCGGTGAGATCGATGGCCTTCCGCCTGAGGAGTGGGATAATGTCATCATCGCAACGGGCCCCTTAACATCAGACCCTTTAGCAAATGCAATCAAAGACTTAACAGGCGAAGATGAACTATCATTTTTCGATGCAATCGCGCCTATAGTCGAAAAAGACACAATCAATATGAACATCGCATGGATGCAATCGCGCTATGACAAGGCTGTTGGTGCTGGCACAGGCAAAGATTATATCAACTGCCCCATGAATAAGGAGCAATACGAAACATTTATCCATGAGCTCCTCAACGCTGAGTACGGCCTATTCAAGGAATGGGAACTCCCTTCAGGCTCTAAATCTTTAGCCGAACAAGAACAAGACACCCCCTATTTCGATGGCTGCATGCCGATCGAGATCATGGCCTCGCGTGGGATCGAAACGCTGCGCTTCGGCCCGATGAAACCTGTCGGCCTGACCAATCCGCATACAGAGGAAGAGCCTTATGCCGTAGTTCAACTGAGGCAAGATAACGCACTGGGAACGCTCTATAATATAGTCGGCTTCCAGACAAAAATGAAATGGGGCGAGCAAACACGCATATTCAAAACCATCCCCGGCCTCGAGGACGCGACCTTCGCCCGCCTCGGCGGTTTGCACAGAAACACATTCATCAATTCACCTAAGCTACTCGACAGCCAGCTGCGCCTAAAACTGCGCCCATCCATAAGATTTGCCGGGCAAATCACAGGCTGCGAAGGCTATATCGAAAGCGCCAGTGTCGGCCTGATCGCCGGACGCCTTGCCGCAAGCCAAGCCCTTGGTCAAGACTTCGAAATTCCCCCGCAAACCACGGCCCTTGGCGCACTCATTCACCACATCACTGGCGGCGCAGATGCAGACCATTTCCAGCCGATGAATATCACCTTTGGACTAATGCCACCCCTGACAAAGGACGAGGCAACAATCAAATATGTCGATAAAAAGGGTAAAACAAAACGCGCCAAACTCCGAGGAAAAGACCGTAAAAAAGCCTACACAGATCGCGCGCGCCGTGATCTGACGATTTGGTTCGAGCAAAACAAAATTACCCCTTAATCACTTTCTTTTAAACTTTTTTAAGTCTCATCTGATATATTAGAAAAGTAGAGAGTATCCAAAAATGATTAAGAAATTTACCGAACAAAAGAACGAAACCGTCATATTCCTGCACGGCATATCACGTAGCCATCTTGACATGGCGCCGATGGATATTTACTTCCAGACCAAAGGCTATAACACTATCAATATCGACTACCCCTCGACAAAAATGTCACTGGAAGACCTAATCCATTTCGTCGGCCGCGCCATGCGCGATCACAACAATTATAACCCGTTCATTAAAACGCACTTCGTCACGCATTCAATGGGTGGGCTGATCATGCGCTATTTCCTCGCCCATCATCGCCCGCCAAATTTAGGGCATGTCGTTATGCTGGGTACACCTAATTCTGGAAGCGAGTTAGCTGACATCCTTCACGACCACGATTTTTTTGGCGGATTGTTCAAAGCATTTTATGGGCCAGCAGGATCGCAACTGCTAACCACGCACCAACATATAGAAGACGAGATCGACTACCCCCTGGGCATCATCGCGGGAAGCAGCAATTTTAACCCTGCCGCTCCCTTTATCTTTAAAGAGCAGGATAATGATGGAATCGTCGCCGTCGAGCGCACAAAAGTTGCAGGAATGACCGACCATATCATCATGCCCGCTTTACACGCCGTTATGATGTTTAACCCGGATATAATCCGCCAAACGCGTCATTTCATAGAAAATGGCGGCTTTAACCGAGAAACCGCCAACACTGAAATAGAAGAAGAAGTCGCCTAAAGCCTATAATAGCTCGTCAAATGACTTATTGCGGGACAGAGACTCATCCGTATTATTCTCGAGGTAATCACGTGTGTTCGCAACAAGCTCCTCGGTCTGAGACAGGCTCAGCGCCTCTTCAGAGATTTCGACCTTATCAACGGATGTGTTTTGAGATTCTTTCGTGGCCCTATCTTCCTTAGAAGATACATTGTTTTTGACCGTCTGGATGCTTTGTGGCGCACCTACACCTTTCACGGTATCAACCATTTTTTAGCCCTAACTGTTTTTACTACCCTAACAACTATTATACGCCCCGAAAGTTCAAAGGTCAATTATGCCAAACTCAACAACACCCGCAAGTGCTTAAGCGCTGGCTCCATCCGCATCTTTACCGCATAGGGATCGTACCCAGATTTCTTTAATTGCTTCATATAGATACAAGAAAGGGCTTGCGCGCCCTTTAGAAGACGCGAGCGGGGTTTAACCCTTGCATCAAAAGCCGCCCCAACCTCGCTTAAAATATCAGAAAAATTATCAACCCTTTTGTAATCATAGAGCTTATTGACACTTTGGCCATACGATCGTAACACATCCTCAGGCAACATACAGCGCCGCTTAGCCGCAAAATGCGGTACAGCGCGCAATAACCCCGCCAGCGCATAATTAACCGCAACTTGCGTAAGGGTGCCCTGCTCTTCATTTTCCCCCGCAATCTTAATCGTAAGCGCAAATAATGGCGCGGCTGTGAACTCACAATATTTGAGCAAACCCTCCAAATTCGATGGACAAACATCTTCTAAATCAAACTCTCGCGCATAAATAAGATTATCAAAAGCCTCACGCGGCAGATCATACTCCGCAATTGCCACTGCCAATGGCTTCAAAACCTCATGCTCAGGCGGCGCACCCCCCTCGTAAATCTCACCAATGCGATCACGCCACCACTGAAGGCGAATAAGACCAAGCTTAGTGTCGGATACAACATCCCGCGTTTTAGCGATCTCATAATTAAATGCAAACAAAGCCCACAAAGCCTCGCGCCGCTTGCCCCTGACCAGCATCGAGAGCATATAGCGATCAGGATCATTTTCTTTTACCAACTCACTACAATAAAAATGCGCGGAACTTATAGCTGTTTTATTCATTGATTATTCCACCAAAAGATTTAGGTTAGTCCCTTAAATAACGTCTAATAATCAGATTTCAAAGGAGAAAGCGATGCCAGCCCTTAAACTTCCCGAACTTCCATACGCATACGACGCATTGGATCCATATATGTCGGCGGAAACATTGGAATTTCACCACGACAAGCACCACAATGCTTATGTCACCAAGGGCAATGAATTGCTTGAAGGCACAGGTCAGGAAAACGCATCGCTTGAAGAAGCAATGGTTTGGTCATTCAAAAACAAGCCAGGCCTTTTCAACCAACTCGGTCAGCACTATAACCACATTCACTTTTGGAATGTGATGAAAGAAAATGGCGGCGGCACCAAGCTCCCTAGCGAAGTTGAAAAGCTTATAAATGACAGCTTTGGCTCTTATGACGGGTTCAAAGACGAATTCACCAAAAAAGGCGCAGGCCAGTTCGGCTCAGGCTGGGTATGGATGGCACTTAGCAACGAAGGCAAACTGGAGATCACAGGCTTACCGAACGGTGAAAACCCACTCGTGCACGGCTCAACGCCGCTTTTAGGCTGCGATGTTTGGGAGCACAGTTACTATATCGATTACCGCAATGCGCGCCCAAAATACCTTGAAGCCTTCGTTGATAACCTTATCAACTGGGACTATGTGGCGGAGCTGCTAAGCAAAGCAAAGTAATCAATCAATGTAAGATCTTGAAAAGCCTCCCTTGCCCTTATCGGCGCGGGAGGTTTTTTATATTTACAGCTGACATATGCGCACATGTCTTTTATAGTCGGTTGGGTTAAGAATAATGAAAAATGACATGATTGACGACACATACATTTCGTTAGAAAGCATTATACAAGGTGACGGAACGTACACTTACAAAAAAACATAGTCAGGTTTTGCGAGGACCAGGCATTCGTGGAACCTGTCAAGCAGGAAACATAGCCGCCGCAACGCGCCGGCCTTCAGCCATCAAAACATTATAGGTACGGCAAGCCGCGCCTGTGTCCATAACATCAACTGATATGCCCTGCTGTTTTAACGCTAATCGCATTTCTGCGGAAAAGAGCTTCATTTGCGTTCCACAACCAAGTAAAAGCACATCAACATCACCCACAATGTCGCGCACGGACTCAATGTCGCTCAATTCAAGTTCATCAAATTTTTTTAGGATATTCCAGCGAAAAGTCTCGGATGGCGTAACAATGACCGCCCCATCATAAATCTGAGCGCTAATACGGAATTTACTACCGCTATAGCTTTGAATAATCTGTTGGCCTTCTCTGACCAGCGGTGTCACGTCCATATTTGCAACTTACTTATGATCCAGGTTGTAAGGTAAAAATTCCGCAATAGCCATAGCCAGCTTCTCTTGCATCACTGTCGGTAAAAAATTTGACGCAAGCGGCTTCGCGCGCCCAACAACATCATCAAATCTAATCTTTCCCATTGAAATTTCCTCAAGCGCTTTGCGGGGTCTCCCCTTCTTTTTCCGC
The DNA here is from genome assembly GCA_019634145.1 of Micavibrio sp. GTDB lineage: Bacteria > Pseudomonadota > Alphaproteobacteria > Micavibrionales > Micavibrionaceae > TMED27. The sequence continues at coordinate 19,406 of JAHQVU010000014.1, forward strand.
ATCTCTTCTAATATCAAAATACATTAAAAGAGGAGATGCTACAAATATTGAAGAATAAGTCCCCACAACAACCCCGAACATAAGCGCATCAACAAATCCTCGAATCACCTCGCCACCAAAGTAATAAAGCGCAAACAAGGCCAACAATGTCGTAAGCGAGGTCATAGTCGTACGTGACAATGTCTCGTTAATGGACATATTGAAAAGCTCTGCTAATGGCTTTTTCTTGTATTTGCGTAAATCTTCTCTAATGCGATCGAATACGACCACTGTATCATTAATAGAATATCCAGCAATCATTAAAAGCGCAGCCACTGTCGACAGGTTGAATTCCATTTGCGTAAAGGCAAAAAAACCGACCGTAATAGTTGCATCATGCGCCAGCGCAATGAGCGCAGCAATCCCGAATTGCCATTCAAAACGAAGCCAGATATAGCCCATAATCCCAATTAGAGAGAAGATAATCGCGAGCAATCCCTGCCTTTTCAGCTCTTCACCCACCTGAGGGCCGACAAATTCAGTACGGCGATATTCCACCCCGCCGTCATAGTGAGTATCCAGCGATGCGCGCACCTTATCAATAGCCGCAGTTTGTGCCAATGCGTCACCATCTTGTTGCGGTAAGCGGATCAATAGATCATCGGGCTGACCGAATTCCTGAATAGAAATCGCACCCAAGCCAAGATCGTTTAGTTGGCTTCGCAACTCACCCAAGTTAGGGATTTCCGGTGTGCGAACCTCAATAATTGTACCACCGGTAAAATCAATACCGAAATTAAGGCCGCGCGTCACCACCAAGGAGAGCGAAGCAATAATAAGTGAGAGCGAGATCACAAAAGCGATCACACGCACACCAGTAAAGTTAACATTCGTTACTTCGGGTAAAAACTTAATTCCGCGCATATCTTAATTTCCGTCCCTAAATTATATCGGCAGTTCTTTAGCATTTCTGTTTTTCTTCAACCATACCAGCACCAGCAATCGTGTTACCATCACCGCGGTGAAGAACGATGTTACAATTCCGACCATCAATGTCACAGAAAAACCCTTGATTGGCCCCGTACCGAATGAGAATAGGATCAACGCCGCAATCAAAGTGGTGAGATTCGAGTCAATAATTGTGCTCATCGCGCGAGAGTAACCCGCATCAATAGCCGAGATTACCGTGCGCCCAAGGCGTAGTTCCTCGCGGATACGCTCAAAAATCAATACATTTGCATCAACTGCCATACCGATGGTCAACACAATCCCCGCAATACCGGGCAGTGTTAAAGTCGCCTGCATCATCGAAAGCAACGCAAAGATCAGTGCCACATTGACCAACAACGCAACATTCGCCATCAAACCAAAAGCACTGTAATGCAACATCATAAATACCAATACCAGCGCCATACCGACCATTGCTGCAATCTTACCTGCCTCAACAGAATCCGCGCCCAGCGACGGCCCAACAGTTCGCTCTTCCACTACATACATAGGTGCAGGCAGCGCACCTGCGCGAAGAAGTAGCGCCAAATCATTGGCAGACTGTACAGTAAAGCTACCGGAAATCTGCCCCTGCCCACCACAAATTGCTTCACGAATAACAGGCGCGCTTATAACTTCATTATCTAATACAATAGCAAATGGCCGCCCCACATTCGCGCGCGTCACATCACAAAAGCGGCGCGCACCCGTACTGTTCAAACGGAATGAAATCGCGTGCTCTCCACCTTGTGTTTGCGCATATTGCGCATTATCAAGCATTTCGCCGGTGATAAGTGGACGACCCTCAATTGAAATCGGACTTCCCCCCTCTTCTTCGGTCATCGGCAAAGTTTTTGTGCCCAGCGAACGTGCAGATGGATCAGCAACCAGATGGAAGGTCAGCTGCGCTGTCGTACCAACAATTGCTTTCAATTCCTCTGCATCGGCACCCGGCGCTTGAATTAGGATACGATCCTCACCCTGACGCTGAATAACCGGCTCTGTTGTACCCAGCGCATCAATACGGCGGCGAACCACTTCGATTGACTGCGAAAGCGCGTGATCATAAATCTGCTCAACACCCTCACTGGTGAAAACAGCATTCACGATCAGCCCTGTGTCATCACTTGACACATCAAGGTTTTGGCCTGTTTTACGTATAAGTTTGCGCACAGTGTCGCCATCGGCCTGACCTCGTAAGGTTACGCGCACACCGTTTTCAATGGTCCCGATACGCTTATAGCCTAGTTTTTCCTCACGCAAAGATTTGCGGATGTCCTGCTCCAGATTTTCGATGCGGTCTTTAACGGCTTTGGATATTTCAACCTCATAAAGGAGGTGCGCACCACCGCGCAAATCTAAACCCAAATTGATGGTCTTTTGCGGCGCCCATGACGGCAGAACATCCGTCATCTTGCTACGCATGTCTTCACCAATTACATTCGGCATGGCATATAATACGCCCAGCACACAAACGGCCAGCGTCATATAAACCTTCCAGGGAGCAATTTTAACCATCTTAAAAAACCTTAGCTAGTCAGGATTATTTCTTTACAGGCTCTTCGCTTTTTGTAGCGTCTTTTTTAACGGCCTTTTTATCATTTTCAGCCTTCAAGAAAATATCACTCTTTCCTTGCAAAGTTGAACGCAACGCCGTCACTTTTGAACCACCCAGATCCACAACAACCTCGGGATCGCCGGGCTTGATCTTATCAATAACACCAACAAGACCACCACCGGTCACAACACTGTCGCCTTTTTTCAAATCCTGAAGCATATTACTATGCTCTTTCAGGCGCTTTTGCTGTGGTTTGATAAGCAAAAGGTAAAACATAACAACCAGCAGTAAAACCATACCTAGGTTCATGATAAACGCTTCTGACGCACTCGGCGCCTCAGGTATGGATCCGTCCGCACCTACTTCGGTCATTGTCACTGTTTCGCTCTCTTGAGCATAAGCTGTAGAAATCAGCATGGGGTAAACCTCTTATAACTATGTTTGAAATTCCACAGCACTATAACGCCCCCTTTGCCAAACGCAAGGGGTGGTCATAAATCATCAACAAAAGAAATTATAGATACTTCTTAGGGTTTATCGCCGTCGTCCCGCGCCGCACTTCGAAATGTAGTTGAGGGGTGTCTACAGAACCGGTCGATCCGACCGTACCCAAATTTTGCCCTTGGCTCAGAACATCTCCACGCTTGACCGTGATCTTGTCCAAATGCGCATAAGCCGTCATCCAGCGATCGGAATGGCGGATCAGCACCAGATTACCCGTGCCCTTAAGCTCGTTCCCCGCATAAACCACCACGCCATTATCTGCCGCTATAACAGGCGCACCCAGTGGCGCACGGATATTCACACCATCATTATGCAATCCGTTCGCCTTCGTGCCATAGCTGGAGATGACATCCCCATCCACAGGGCGTGAAAATTTGGAAGAGCTGCGCTTGGGCGGCTTGGTTGTGACTTTGTTAGGCTTAGAGACCGTTGCACCTTTTTGCTGAGCCGCTTGAGGTTGAGCGACGGAGGCCACGCCTTGCTCTCTATCCTCGACCACAAAATCCTGCTGTGATGCTTTCACCCCCGGCTTGGCCACACTTGCCATCTTCACAGCCTTGTAACCTTCCGAAGCTTCCTCTGCTGTCACACGTGGCAACTTTAATACCTGACCGGGTTTGATTGTATAAGGCGAATAAAGGCTATTGACCTCTGCCATCTTTTGCGTAGAAACACCGAACATCCGCGCCACGGTCGAAATTGAATCACGGCTTCGCACACGATAAGTCGGCGGCGGCGGTAGCTTAAGACGCTGACCGGGGTCTATTACATAAGGGGCTTTAATGCCGTTGGCCGCGGCAATGTCCGACATGACCAACTCATAGCGCTTAGAAATTCCATATAAATTTTCGCCGCGCTGCACTGTATGCACACCAACACTGCCCTCACCCGCGCTCGTGCCATAAATGGTTACATTCGGCGTAATTCCGGTGGAGCATGATCCTAAAATAAGCGATGCCGAAACGGCGAGAAGTACAAGAGGCCTCATGAGAATCATCTTACACATATATATTAAATGTGTCACCAGCCCATAAAATCAGGCCGCATCTTCATTATCCGATGCAATATCAGGCAATAGTGGCACAAATCGCACCGGCATAATATCTCGAACACTATAAGCTTCAATAGAATCTTTTCGATAGAGCTTCAGCATCTGATCGCCGCTCGGCCCTATGGGAATAATCATCACTCCACCAAGGCTCAGTTGATCGAGCAGCTTTTGCGGTGGCTTCTCGCGCGCGGCTGCAGTCACGATAATCTTATCAAATGGCGCTTGCTCTATGCCATGCATCTTTGGCCAGCCCTTCATGCCATCCCCAGCCAATGCTGTCACATTCCGAAGGCGTAGCTCCTCGAAACGCCTCTCCGCATGTTCCAACAAATATTTATGGCGCTCAATTGTATAAACGCGGCGACACAGCTTACATAATATAGCGGTTTGGTACCCGCATCCAGTACCGATCTCCAGCACCTTATCCCGATCCGATAGAGCAAGAGCCTCACTCATTATCGCCACCACCAGCGGCTGCGAAATCGTCTGCCCACGCCCAATCGGCAGCGCCATATCATCCCACGCCTGATCCTTCACAGCGGCAGGTACAAACACATCCCGCGGCACACGCTCCATAGCGCCCAATACGCGCGTATCGCGAATGCCCTTACTCCGCAAATCCATCACCAACCTAACGCGCCTGTTAATATCCTGCGTGTTCACATTAATCCTTTAAACGATAATAAAAATCAAATTCCATAGAGCGCACATTAACTTCACCATCATGTTCACCGTTAATATAGCCAAAATCAAAACGGTATTCTGCCGTCTCATTCTCACCCACCTCATAGAGCTCAAGTTGGTTTTTATCCATATCCTTCTTAACCTTAGCAAAGGCCGCGACATCCAGCTTAACCAACGTCTCTCCACCAAAATCCATAATCACATACGGTGCTTCGTAGCGTGCGGTCACCCCTGCATCACGGTAAGTATATGACCACAGCTCATCACTCCGAACAATCGGTGTTATATCGCGTATAACCAAATCATATTTAGAAATATTAATAACCTTCGCCTTCTCTGCCGGACGAAGATAAAAGAGCCAATTATCCTCCCTTTGCCTCCGCGCCTCATACTGTGACACATAATCAAAACCAAGCTGACCGGCCAGACCGGAAGGATTACAATAGCGGGAACTCTTTGCCTTAAGCTCAAACCAGCCCTTTAGCATCGCATCACGATCCGTGTGACAAAGATATGCAAGGATAGAGCTAATATCCGCCCGTACTTCTAAAGCCAAATCTTCTTTGGCCTTCACCACTTTACCATCAACGACCAGCCCATGCTCATCCAGCAGAGCCTCAAGCCTTGCTAACTGGCTCTTACCCGATACACTCACCGCGCCCCATGGACCAAATGATGCCAACACCAGCAACGCCGCCAAAACCATAGGAATAACCCTAATCGGCAAACGCCCGCGTAAATTCCCAAAAGCCAAAAACGCAAACCACACCGCTGCGAGTGCCAGCATATAACGCTGCTCGGTAACACCATACGCGCCTATACGCTCCCATATCGCATAGATATGAAAGCCCACAGGTACGATCATCGCCATAAACAAAACCTTATACAGCGCGCGCAATTGAAGCGTGCCCTCGTTTCGCAAAGGATGCGCCGCCAAATATGTCACGACACCAGCCCCTATAAATCCACTAATCATATAGGCTAGATGCCCGTTCGGCACTTCACCAGTAATAATTATACGCGCGAAATATGCATATAATATGGCCAGATAAACAAACACCATCGGTGCAGAAATCCAGTTGACAATAAACTTCAAACCCGGCGGGTCATTGCAATCATCCTGCGTATACTTAAATCGCTCAGGCACCCAATACAGCGCATATATAGGACCGACCACCAGCCCCGCAAACGCCCAAATATCACTATAAAACTGGGTCTTAAAATCAAGGTCAAACAGCTCCTCAACCGCCCACAATGCCGTACTCGCACCGCCCGCTAGCAAGATCAGCGCGATATAGGAAATCGCCACACCAACCCAGAGCTTCCGGTTATAAAACCAAACAGACAGATCATCCCCACCGCGCAGAAAAGGCGCAAACATCACCCCCAGAAGCAATGCCGGAAATATGTAGCAAAAATGCGCAGCCCATTGATCGCCACTCCACGCAAGCGCAGAAAAACAAAGGACACCGGCCGCCC
>JAHQVU010000015.1 GCA_019634145.1 Micavibrio sp.
AATATTGGCCATATATCAGCAAATATTAACTCCCTATGCGCACCATAGTATGGGCAGTTCGCTAAAATTTCATTAAGACTTTCATAAAATTTTATATATAATCGTATATTTAGCCTTCTCGCCTAAATCCCCACATTATTTTACACTTCCTCTCGACAGCCTGGCCGTATATAGCGAGCTGATAACACTTACGGTATGTATTATCCTTCCCCATATACACACTCTCCTCTAATGCTAATCGACCAGCGGCCATATTTCCGCATGAGAATGAAAACCTAAAACCAACGCCACTGGGCAATCTAAGCAAAGCTTCGCGCCCCCCTTGTATGAGAGATATCATAACCCGCGGATGCAGGTGAAAACGTACTGAAAATGGGGTAGCACGCTCGGGCCTCATAGTAGAGCTAAGCATATCCTCACCTCTAAAATCATCCCCATGATCACAAATATAATAACGCCGACGGTGCGTGTAGCCATTCAAGCTTTCATAACCATCATGCGATGCTTCAAGTAAGACCGCGCCTTCTGCATCATCCTTACGAACCGCGCATTTTCGGATACGTCGTGAGGCTCCCTCGCCCGTCTCACACGAATTACGATCAGCCAATATTAAAGTCGAATGTGCGGGGCTTGCACGTAAAGCTTCACGCCATTGATCTGCTACCATACCGCTGCCCGTATGCGTACCACAATTCACGACAATTCTCTCCTTACCGTGAATCATCTCAAATGAGAGTGTTCCCGAATGCGCCCTTTCATCATAAGGAAAAGCTGGAGACTTACCGCAATCAATCATCACACTGGTTCGCCCAAGAACCAATTTTTCATACCCCCCCTGAGGCAATTCTTTCGGCGTTTTTCCACGAATTCCGGCCTGCGATATAACCGCATCCATTTGGTGAACATCCCCTTCTTGCGCCCCATTAAAAACGGCCAGTCCTTTATCATTATAACGGAAGAAAATGAACGCCCGTCCCATCCGCTCAATCGCCGAAGTGACAATTTCGGGTTCAGGATAATCCCCCGAACGCAATGCCATACGGATATCAAGCATTGTTCGTAGCGCTTCGAACAAGATCATTGGCGAGCGCGATCGATGACATCCATCAGATAATATCTGTATTTCAACTTGTTTTTTGAGGCACGCAATTGCCTGCGATACCCAAGCCTCTTTTCCTTCAAAGGCCAACCCAGCATAGAGAAGCCCCTTAACTGCACTCAAAGCGCCAAGACCCGTTGCACCACAATCCTCGCGCATTAATATTCGTGATAAATGACAAGACTGCTTGGCCAGAGATTGAAAGAAATAATCTTGAAAGTCGCTATCTTCCTCACTCATTTCATGAGAAAACTGCGCGAAAAACTCATAAGCGCTGATCCACATTGAAACGCGCTCGCCCACAAGGTCCGTATCCCACGCTCCCGGCTCCCACTTTCCGTGGCGATCAATCCAACTAGCTATCATAACCCTTGCTTGCATCCGAGCAGCCGCACTGGCTCCACCTTCCTGCGCATAAGCCCTAAGATCACGTAGCCAAGAAAAAGTATGTAATGCACGCCCGTTATAACTTTCAGGCAATCCACCTTCACAAATTATACGACCATATTCCGAATTACCCGGCCATGGATCAACCGGACGCACAACCATACGCTCTGGAATGCTCGTATTTAAGCTCCAATTATATAAAGACGTGCCATAGGCCATGCCGCCGGCTGCTTTACGAATATGTGCGATCAAGCCGCTCATAAAATACCTATACCCTTAATGCCGCAATATTATCCGCATATTTATTGGGGCCGTCCTTAAAGACAAAACTCCCCGCGACCAAAACATCTGCCCCCGCTTCAACACATAGCTTGACAGTTTGCGCATTAACCCCACCATCAACCTGCAAATCAATATCACGGCCCGTATAATCAATCATCGCCCGCGCTTGCGCGATTTTATCGAGCAAAGGAATAAAACTCTGCCCACCAAAACCAGGGTTTACAGTCATAATAAGAATAAGATCAACCATATCCATTACATGCTTAATGCTCTCGATTGGTGTGTGCGGGTTTAAAGACACCCCTGCTTTTACGCCATGGCTCTTGATCGCCTGAAGCGTACGGTGCAAATGCGGCCCAGCTTCGACATGAGCGGTAATAATATCACTGCCCGCATCCACAAAATCTTTTATCAATGGGTCAACTGGCGCCACCATCAAATGCACATCAAACGGCTTTTTCGTGACCTTACGAATAGCCTTCACAACTGGCGCACCAAACGTCAAATTCGGTACAAAATGGCCGTCCATCACATCAATATGGATGTAATCCGCACCCGCATTATCGATGGCGGCGACTTCATCGCCTAGTTTAGAAAAGTCCGATGAGAGAATCGAAGGAGCTATACGAACGGGCTTTTGAGGCATGTCGTTTTTAACTTTCAAGAATTGGTGAATACTATAATAGGAATAAAGGGCAAATCACCCTTATATTAGTTTTACCAGAATCACCCCGCCTGTTACAAGCATGAACCGATTCGTACCAGAGATATTTTTTTCTACTCACAAATAAAATTCATATTAGGCGTATAGATTCCCACCATAGGATTGCAGCTTTAGGGGCCTACCTCGGTTATCACACCCGCCTCTCGCCTTATAAAAAAAATATGGAAAGTGAGCTAATGTTTTACGTTAATTTAGTCAGTCGTGCGATGTAAAACCCATCCATGCCGCCTTTGGCCGCCTGATGAAACGGCAATACTCGCACGTCACCTTGTTCGGTGACAATCTCATCCCAATCCCCGATTTCCGGGGCAAGAATAGGTAAACGCTCGGCAGTAGGCGTACGCGCTAGAAAAGCCTCGACCTGCCCCTCACCTTCCTCTTTTTGCAAGGAACATGTGCAATAAATCAAAACCCCGCCAACCATTAAATTGGCAAATGCATTATCAAGAATTTCACCCTGTATATGACTTAAGCGCTCAACATCACGTGGTGTTTTTAGATGCAAAACATCAGGGTGACGCCGCACCGTGCCCGTGGCACTACATGGTGCATCAAGTAAAATCATAGCCGCAGGCTCGGAAGGTTTCCAGCTCGCCGCATCGCCAACCTGCACATCAACCTTATGCGCCAGACGCATACGCGACAAATTCTGTTCCAATCGCTTTAAACGCTGGGCAGATCGATCAAGGGCAACCACTTGCGCCCCCAGAGCCGCCAATTGCATCGTCTTACCGCCGGGTGCAGCACACAGATCATAAACAATCTGACCACTTACATCACCGAACAACTTTACAGGCAAAGCTGCAGAAGCATCCTGCACCCACCATTGCCCCTCAGTAAAACCGGAAAGATCGTGCACCGCCCCACCTGAAATACGGCGTAGAGATCCATTTGGAAGCTCCGTAGCTTTTAGCGCATTCGCCCAATAAGTGCGCTCACCCTCGTCTTTAATAGTGATATCCAGCGGCGCCTCGCTTAAATTTGCCTTGGCAATCTCAGCCATAACAGCAAGACCATAATCCTGCCCCCATTGCTCCTTGAGCCAAGCAGGCATATTGAGCTGCCCCTCATCCTGACGCTCTTTCCATTCGCGCCCAACGCGGGCAATAGTGCGAAGCAAACCGTTCACAAAATTCTTCTGCCCCGAAAGACGGCAATTCTCTGCCAACTGAACAGCCGTATCAACTGCAGCATGATCAGGAACGTCCATAAAAGCAATCTGCGCCACACCAAGGCGCAAAATATTGTACAGCTTGGTATTCTTAGGCGCTTCTTTTTCCAAAGCTTTATCGATTAAATCATTAATCTGCCCTAAACGGCGAATAGTCGTGGCAACCAACATGCGTACAAAAGCACGATCGCGCGGCGCCAGCTTTTTCAAACCTTCGCTTTGCTCCAACACATGATCGAGCGCTTGCTTGCGTTGCAAGACACTTTCAACAATCTCAAGCGCGATCTCACGAGCAAAGACACCAGCACCTTCGGTCTGATCCTCATTCCCTTCAAACAAACTGGCTTGATCGCTTTTACGGCTCATCATGCATCCTCATCTTGACCGGTAATTGCAAATTCCATTGTATGCGCATGATCGATCATCATCTCGTATAGGGCCCACACAAAATCTTTATCCAGCCCCTTGGCTGCGCCCATCTGACTGGCGCGTTCCTTGACTTCCTCTGCACGCACGCCCTGTACTACTGGTATTTCAGCGTCACCTTTTAACTGCCCTACTGCACGCACAACATCGAAACGCCTTGCCAGAACATCAATAAACTCAATATCCAGCTTGTCGATCTGTTCACGATATTCTTTCAATTTTTTAGCAGCTTCAGGGCTCATGATAAATTAACTCTTTTCAAATGTGTACAGTTGATCTACATCATAAACATGAACACGAAAAAACCAAGTCAGGAAAAGTTCAAAGCCCCCATCGCCTCACAGGAAAATTCAAATGAAAAGCACCTCAATAATGGCGAGGGCGAGCATGGCGGCTTCAAAAGCGCAGGGTTAAAAGAACCAACCCGCTATGGCGATTGGGAAGTTAAAGGCCGCTGTTCAGATTTTTAAGCTCCCCCTTCATATCCTCTAAAGGAATAACCTCAATTCTTAGCCCTAATCCGTAAAATTAAATAGAGAAATTCTTAAGCGCTAAGGATAGCGTAATTTTAACGCAGATTTAAAACAACAGGCACATGATCAGAGGGTTTTTCACCATCACGATAGTTAGTTAGGATTTCGAATGATTTCATCTTTTTTTTCAAAGGCGGCGTAACCCAGATATGATCAAGTCTACGCCCCCGATTTGAAGCGCGCCAATCGCGACTGCGATAACTCCACCAGCTATAGCACTTCTCGTCCTCGGGCACGAATTCCCGTGCAACATCACACCAATCCAGAGAAGCCTTCATACCCGCCAGTTTTTCGGTCTCGATCGGCGTGTGCGAAACCACCTTCAAAAGCTGCTTATGCGACCACACATCATGCTCATACGGCGCGATATTAAAGTCGCCCAGCGCGATTAATGGTTGATCACTTGTATATTGACCCTTGAACAAGCGCGCCATTTCATCAACAAACTCCAACTTGTGCGCGAACTTATCATTCACATTCGCGTCCGGCTCATCCCCTCCGGCGGGGATGTAGAGATTGTGCAGCTCGAACCCGTCAAAACTGGCCGCGATATGACGACAATCTTCCTTACTCACACGATGATGAATGCAAGTATCTGTGAAAGGATGCTTAGAGATAATCGCAACACCGTTATAGCTCTTCATGCCGTGTATATGTATATGTTCATACCCCGCAGCACGTATGGCATCAAAAGGGAAATGCTCATCAGGGCATTTGGTCTCTTGAAGAGCGATAATGTCGGGGCTCTCCTCCTCCAACAGACGCAACAAAAGCGGTAAGCGAAGACGGACGGAGTTTATATTCCACGTTATAATTTTCATGTTTAAACCTAATTTTTTAACCTCTGTCAATCTACAGTGGGCCTGGCGCTTGGCGCGTTGCCATCAGCTCGATACGATTGATGTTCACATGCGGAGGCTGACACGCCGCCCAGAACACACTCTCTGCGACATCCTCGGCTTGAAGAGGGGTCGTATTTGCGTACACGGCAGCGGCTTTATCCTCATCACCCGCATAGCGCACCTTAGAGAATTGCGTCTCCACCGCGCCAGGTTCAATATTGGTCACACGCACATTCTGGTTAAATGTATCTGCGCGAAGAGCCAGAGAGAATTGCTTCACGAAAGCTTTTGACGCACAATAAACATGTCCGCCTGGATAGGGGTAATTTCCCGCTGTCGAACCGATATTTATGATATGCCCATTGCGACGCTCGCTCATTCCACCAAGCACATGATGGGTAACAGCGACCAGCCCCTTGATATTGAGATCAACCATCCCCAACCAATCGGATAACTCGCTTTTTTGAGCAGAATCTGCACCGAATGCTGCACCCGCATTGTTTATGAGAAGATCAATCTTTGGCAGCTCTACGGGAAGAGAATCCAAGCCCTGTATAATGGCTTCAACATCGGTGATATCAAAGCACAATGTGTGAACCTCAACATTGTGCCGCTTCGTTAAATCACCCTTTAATGCCTCAAGCTTATCTTGGCTACGTCCGTGCAAAATAAGAGCACTCCCCGCTGCAGCAAAACGATCCGCAAAGGCCTTACCAAAATCACCGGTCGCACCCGTTATCAACGTAACTTTAGGGCTATAATTGTGCATATATCAGACTCTCTTAAAATGGCAATCCACCGCCAAGTGCGCCCGCAGGAAGGCCCAAAGATTTCATCATATCTTCTGTCTCTTCTTTCACCTTGGCATCCTTCGCCTCAATCGCATTATTGACCGCAGCAGCGATCAAATCTTCAAGCGTCTCTTTATCTTCAGCAGTCATAAGACTAGGGTCGATGTCAATTTTTTTAACCTTACATGCACAAGACATATTAATCTTCACAAGGCCACCACCCGCTTGCCCATCAACATAAATGTCTTTAAATTTTTCTTGCATCTCAGCCATTTTGAATTGCATCTTTTGCGCCTGCTGCATCATATCTTTCATATTTCCAAACATTGTTTAAGACCTTTCTTCTGGAAGTGTATCGATTGAAACCAATTCCGCCTCTGGGAACACGGCAAAAATATCTTTCATCACGGGAAGCGCCAATACTGTTGCGCGCTCAGCTTCAGCCGCGACACTATCCTGCTGTGCCATAGTCGGCTGCCCCGCCGCACTCACGATAGAAACCATCCAATGCTGCGCGGTAATGCGCTTCAATGCAGCGGCTAATTCTTGTGATAATTTCTGCGGTGCATTCTCGGCTAATGCAATCTCCAACCGCGCATTCTCGCCTCTATTTTCAAGCTTAACCAGATGCACAAATTGATAAACATGCCCTGCTAAAATCATTTCCTTTTCCTGCTCCAGCATGGCAACCATATCTGGCAGAGAATGAATAGCGGTAACAGGCTGAGGCGCATCGGGAACAACAGAGAGCTTTACGGCTGTCTCGGCCATACCGCCGAGCCATTCACCGCCATTTCCGCTCATTGCGCGCTGCGGCATTTGCGCAACCGTGCCCCCAGCACCCGCGCCTTGTGGAGAAACTGCACCACCGCCTGCGCCAACCGATCCGCTACCGTCTTTCAAACGCTTAAGCAAATCTGCGGGGTCAGGCAAATCTGCAGCATAGATCAAACGTATAACTGCCATTTCGGCGGCAGCCTGTGGGTTAGGTGCGGCCTGAACTTCGGCCAACCCTTTGAGGAGCATCTGCCACGCTTTTGATAAGCTCGGCATAGAAAGCTTAGCCGCCATTTCGGCCATGCGCGCAGCCTCATCCGGCCCCAGCGCACCAATAGAATTCTTCATCTCCGGCACAGCGCGAAGACGGGTAAGCTGGTGAGTCAAATCGAGTAAGTCTTGCATCACTTGTAGCGCATCGGCGCCATTTGAATAGAGATCATCCATAACTTGCAACGCATCGGCCATCGCGCCAGCCAATGCAAAATCAAGAAGATCGAGATTACGCGCACGATCCACCAGCCCGAGCATCCCCTCGACAAGAGAGGCCGTAATTCCACCCTCACCCGCTAGTGATATCGCTCGGTCAAGAATGGAAAGCCCATCCCGCACAGATCCATCAGCAGCGCGGGCTATCAAAGTAATAGCCGCCTCTTCCGCTGCCATGCCCTCTTGATCACAAATCGAAGAAAAATGCGCAGAAAGTGTCGGCACATCCACGCGGCGCAGATCAAAGCGCTGACAACGTGAAAGAACAGTAATCGGCACCTTGCGAATTTCAGTCGTTGCAAAAATAAATTTCACATGCGGTGGCGGCTCTTCTAGTGTTTTCAGCAAAGCATTAAACGCATTCTTCGAGAGCATATGCACTTCGTCGATGATGTAAATCTTATAACGCGCTTCAGTCGGGGCATAGCGCACACCGTCCAGAATTTCGCGCACATCTTCCACGCCCGTTCGAGATGCAGCATCCATCTCGATCACATCAGGATGTCGATCTTCAGAAATAGCCTTACAGAGTTTACAGTCAGCAGTATCACCCGTTGTCGGGCCGCTTGTGCCGTCCGCCCCCTTATAGTTGAGCGCCTTGGCAATAATACGCGCTGTCGTGGTCTTTCCCACCCCGCGAACCCCCGTCAACATGAAAGCATGGGCAATGCGCCCGCTCTCAATCGCATTAGAAAGCGTACGCACTAGCGCCTCTTGCCCGATCAACTCTTCAAAATTCTGAGGGCGGTATTTACGCGCGAGAACGCGGTATTCTTCTTTTTTTGACTTATCTGCTTCTGACATATCTTACAAATAAGCTGATTCCATCGGTGGGGCAAGACAAAGGCGAGGAAATTGTCCAGAAATCTACCTTGCCTAGCGCGCCCTTCCAAACTACTTTAAAGGCAAAGAATAACTACTCAGGATAGCCCCCCCATGAAAACACGCGCAGCAGTAGCCTATAAAGCAGGCTCTCCCCTGGTCATTGAGACTATAGACCTTGAAGGCCCCAAAACAGGCGAAGTGCTGGTCGAGAATATTGCGACCGGCGTTTGCCACACAGATGCTTTTACGCTCTCCGGCGATGACCCTGAGGGCGCGTTCCCGGCCATTTTGGGACATGAGGGCGCAGGTATAGTGCGCGAGGTTGGCGCTGGCGTAACATCTGTAAAGGTGGACGATCACGTTATTCCGCTCTACACACCCGAATGCCGCAAATGCGATTATTGCTTGCACCCTAAAACAAACTTATGCCAGTCAATCCGATCAACACAAGGCAAAGGGCTTATGCCAGACGGTACAAGCCGTTTCAAAATAGATGGCAAAGATGTCCTGCATTACATGGGCACATCGACATTCTCTAACTTTACTGTCTTGCCGGAAATTGCAGTGGCAAAAATTCGTAAAGACGCGCCCTTTGAAAAGGTCTGCTATATCGGCTGCGGCGTGACAACGGGTATTGGTGCGGTTGTGTTCGATGCGAAAGTCGAGCCAGGATCAACAGTTGCTGTCTTTGGCCTCGGCGGCATCGGCCTCAACGTTATCCAAGGCGCAAAGATGGTTGGCGCAAGCAAGATCATCGGCATAGACATCAACCCTGCAAAAGTCGAGCTTGCTAAAAAATTCGGTATGACGGATTTCATCAACCCGAAAGAAACCCCGAACGTCGTGGAAGCGATTTGTGACCTGACAAACGGCGGCGTGGATTATTCATTCGAATGCATTGGTAATGTCGAAGTGATGCGCCAAGCGCTTGAATGTTGCCATAAGGGCTGGGGGGAGAGCGTGATCATCGGCGTTGCGGGCGCAGGGAAAGAAATTTCCACCCGCCCGTTCCAGCTCGTAACAGGCCGCGTTTGGCGGGGCTCAGCCTTTGGCGGCGCACGCGGGCGTACAGATGTGCCTAAAATAGTTGATTGGTACATGGAAGGTAAAATCAATATCGACGATATGATAACCCACGTCATGCCACTAGAAGACATTAACAAGGCTTTTGACCTGATGCATGCAGGCGAGAGCATAAGAAGTGTGGTACAATTCTAATGCTTAAAAAACTTGAAGAACACGCCTGCCACGGCGGCGCTTTGGTCATTTATGAACACGCCAGTGAAGCCCTTAATTGTGATATGAAATTCTCGGTATTTCTACCACCGCAGATTACAGACGGCAAGCGCCCCGCAGTGATGTTCCTTGCGGGATTGACCTGCACGCATGACAATTTCACGACCAAAGCCGGTGCTTATAAAAAAGCAGCCGAATTAGGGTTAATCATCATCGCGCCTGATACATCTCCGCGCGGAAGTGATGTACCGGATGATGATAACTATGATTTCGGCAAAGGTGCGGGCTTTTACGTCAATGCCACACAAAAGCCCTGGAACAAGCACTTCCATATGGAAAGCTACATCACGGACGAGCTATACAATATCATTCACCGAGAACTGCCCGTGAGAGAAGGACGCCTAGGGATTATGGGCCATTCCATGGGCGGTCACGGCGCGCTGACATTGTACTTTAAGTACCCTGAAAAATTCGTAAACTGCTCCGCCTTCTCACCGATCGTTGCCCCTGCCGAAGTGCCATGGGGGCGCAAAGCCTTTAAGGGCTATTTAGGCGAAGATAAAACTAAATGGATCAAGCATGATGCCTGCGCTCTTGTTAGAGAGTTTGATACTATAGAAAGCCCGATGATTCTTATTGATCAAGGATTAGGAGATCAGTTCTTAACAGAGCAGCTCAAGCCAGAATTGTTTGAAACGGCATGCAAGGATGCCGGACAAGCGCTAAAGCTGCGCCTACATGAAGGCTATGACCACAGCTATTATTTTATATCGAGCTTTATCGAGGATCACCTTACGCATCATGCTGAGGTTTTAAGCGCCTAAATAGCTTTTATAGTCGCTCGGGTTAAGAATAATACATCCAGCGAAAATTGTTCGGCTTTTCTAAAAATAAACGTAAGCGTATTTAATATACGTGCGGCTTATTTTTAGAAAAACGGCAATTTGCAGCCATGTATTATTCTTAAAGCAAACGACTATAGTATAATTTATGCTTCGTAGCTCAAATATTTTTTAACCAAGGTTTTTTATGTCTATTTCTATTAATAGGTCATAGAGGAATGGGGCCTACGGCTCATGCCTCTTTTGCTAAAATCTCTTCTAAAATTTTTCCAGAAAACTCATTAGCGGCTTTTGATCGAGCTATTCAGCTTGGTGCTGATGGAATTGAGTTTGATGTCCAGCGCACAAAGGATCACAAAATTGTCGTTATCCATAGTCAAGAACTCAACCAAAACGTTGCGGGTGCTGATAGAGGCGCCAAGAATCTTGGTTTGGTTTCAGATTATAATAGAGAATCTCTTGCACAGTTTGATATTGGTAATGGACACCAAATTCCAACACTTGACTCCACGCTTGACTTGGTTAGTGATGCCAATAGCGCCTCCAAAAGAAGAAAGCATAACAACCTGACAATCAATATCGATCTTAAAGATCCAAATGCTGTTGAACAGACTTGTCATATAGTCTCAGGTTATATTGAGAAAGGCCTAATCGCTCAACATGATGTAATTTATAATACTTATGAACACTCAACTCTAAGAGAATTACGAGAAAAGGCTCCGAGTGCTCAAATAGTAGCAGGTATTTTAACAACTGATTTGTTTGATGAAAAAAACATATCTACTGGATATACAGTTCTTCCAAATAGCCCTTATCGTTCATCAGGTTTACAGATGCTGAGCAATCTACATAGTGATATTGGATGTCACGGTTTTGAGTGTAGTACGGAGTGTCCGTCGTCAAATGATTTGAGACATATTGGTCAGATATGATCAGGAGGTTTTGGCTTCTGATTAAGTTTAAATTAAGCAGCTAATTTAAGATGCTGCAAGCGTCTTTGTTTGATTGTTTTGTCTTTCAGTTTTCTC
>JAHQVU010000016.1 GCA_019634145.1 Micavibrio sp.
AAACATGTCACTCACCCTTCATAAATTCGGCTCACAATGGGGAATCGCCGACCCCAGCGCTTTTTGCGTTAAACTGGAAAGCTTTCTAAGGCTCAATAAAATTGCACACACAATCGGCGACCGTGACATGCAAACATTGCTGTCAAAGGCACCAAAGAAAAAGGTGCCCTATATAGAGTTTGAAAATGGCGAGCACATGGGTGACTCAAACCTCATCATTGAACACCTCTCAGCCGAATACAACATCGACATGGAAAAAGATTTAACCGACGCACAGCGTGCACAATCACACGCTTTTCGTCGCATGTTAGATGAAGGGTTTTACTTCTCTGCCCTCTATTCACGTTGGGTTGATGATACAGGGTGGAATGTTATATCCCCGCTCTTTTTTAGCAACATGCCTCCAATAATCGGCGATTTCATCGTCAAAAAAATCCGCAAAGACGTCATGCAAAAAACCTATGATCAAGGCACTGGCCGCCACAGCAAAGAAGACGTTTACGCAATGGGCAATCGAGATTTAGACGCCCTGTCGGCACTCCTCGGAAAAGATGAGTGGTTTTTTGGCGCAAAGCAACCAAGCTTGCTCGACATATCGGCTCACGCTTTCGTTATCAATATCATAGCAGCGCCGATAGATAACGCGATGAAAGCGCATTGCGAAAAATTAAAAAACCTATGCGACCATGCACAACGTTTTGAAACGCTGACTTACAAAAACTAGCCCTCTCTGGAGCAAAACACAAAAAAGACTATCACACCAGCGAACGCCCTACATCGAGAAAATTTGGGGCAAAATTTAAGTTGGCAGCCATGTTGACGAGGTCAAGACCGCACTAAAGGGATAGCTTCAGATATGATTCCCGCGGCACATATTCGCTGTTACATCGGAAATCGACACCCCCCTATCACTCGTGCATAACGCAGCTCCGCTGGAAACCTGCGCCGCATTACGGTTTAGCGCCGCCTGCTTCCCACTGAACAAAGCGGCCAGCTCGCATGCAATATGCTGATCCTGAGCTCTGAGCGACTTAGTTTCTGCCTGCTGGCCTTCCGCAATCAAATCCGCTGTTTCTTTACCAACCGGTTTAGCATCAAAAATAAGATTGTCAGGAATGTAAGCCTGCTTCCCCTGCTCACAAAGACTATTAAATGCATTTGTCAAGCCTCCGCCGTTGCCAAGACGGCTAAAGTTTAAATAACATGAAGACACTTTCCCTGCCTGGTTAACTTGGGACATTGCATCCCTCATAATTTTACGGTGACGAACATATCGCTCAGCTCGCTTTACATACCCATCCACTTGATTTTGATCCATTTGTCACCCCCTTAATTCATTCAAATCCTGCTCACAATAAACAAAAAATACGCACTATGGAAATAAAAAATGCCGCTCGGAATTAAATCAAAGCGGCATTTCGAAAATTTTATTATTACCTAAGCGACTTTTTCGATCTCGCGAAAGTCTGGTGTATATTGCATACCGGCATTTGACTTATTCAAATGATCATGCATATGCTCGATCAATTGGTCATTTTGGTCATGGAAGAAGTGGTTCGCCCCTTCCATCACGCGATAGTCAATCTCAATACCTTTTTGCTCATGTAAACGCGCAACCAGATCAGCCACAGACTCTTCCGTAACAACATCATCGCGATCACCTTGTAGCATCAATCCCGAAGTTGGACACGGCGCAAGGAATGTGAAATCCTCTGTATTAGCTGGCGGAGCCACAGACACAAAGCCCGCAATCTCCGGACGACGCATCAAAAGCTGCATCCCGATCCACGCGCCAAAAGAAAACCCACCGACCCAAACATATGGTGCGTTAGGGTTAATTTCCTGCATCCAGTCCAAAGCCGAAGCTGCATCTGAGAGCTCACCCTCACCATTATCATACAAACCCTGCGAACGACCGACACCGCGGAAGTTAAAACGCAACACGGAAAAGCCGCGCGCAGCAAACGCTTGAAACATATTGTAAGTGATTTTGTTATTCATCGTACCGCCATGTTCAGGGCTGGGGTGCAGCACGAGAGCCAATGGCGCATTTTTGATTTTGGAGTGAGAATAGCGACCTTCAAGACGCCCCGATGGGCCATTGAAAATTACTTCTGGCATTAAAATCCCCTTTTCGGTTCTTTTGTTATATATAAACCTTATGAGTTTGATAGTTGCTTATAAGAAACAGTTCCTATAAAACCCATCTGGTGATCTTTGTATATATAAGTCCATTGCACTATGTCTACAAAAATCTGATAAGTGCTTGATATTGCTTGTGGGTAAGGCTATAAGATTGTTTTTATTATGAAAATTAATGTGCAAAACATGCCAATATATCTCGATTATAATGCTACATCACCGATAAGAATTTCGGCTGCACAAGCTTATAACGACGCACAAACCTTGCCGCTCAACGCATCTTCCGTACATGGATTCGGGCGCAAAGGCCGCATGATCATCGAGGGCGCGCGCGACATCTTGGCCGCTGGCCTTGGTGTACCGTCATCCCAAATCATATTTAATTCCGGTGCGACCGAAGGAAACAATACAGTACTCAAATCTTTCTCAGGCGAAACAATTCTCGCGAGCGCCATCGAGCACCCTTGCGTCATTGAAAGCGCACCCCATACAATAAAAATCCCCGTCACGGCAAATGGCACAATTGACCTCGGCACTCTGGAAGTTTTATTGAAAGAGCATAAACCCGCCCTGGTTTCAATCATGGCGGTCAATAATGAAACAGGCGCGATACAGCCGATAAAAGAAGCTGCCTCCCTCGCCCATTCAAATGGTGCACTTTTTCATTGCGATGCGGTACAGGCCTTCACCCGTGTTCCACTCAATATGGATGAAATGGGCATCGACTTCCTTACCATTTCCGCACATAAAATCGGCGGAGCGCAAGGGGTTGGCGCTCTCGCTTTGAGATTATGCGGCATTACGCCTGTACTACTTCATGGCGGCGGACAAGAAAAATCCGCCCGCGCAGGGACAGAGAATGTGGCAGGGATCGCCAGCTTCGGCGCAGCGGCCAAAGAGGCCCTCGAAAATATGAACACCGAAAATACGCGCCTGAAATATCTACAAAATAAGCTCGAAAACGCACTCTCAAATATTGATGGCGTAACCACCCATGCCCAAAGCGCCCCACGTGTAGCCAACACCACCCTTTTTTCGCTCGCAGGCGCATCGAGTGAAACCTTACTTATGGCACTCGACCTTGATGGCCTAGCCGTTTCAAACGGCAGCGCTTGCTCCAGCGGGCGCGTTCAAAGCTCCTATGTGTTGGACGCCATGGGCATTGATGCAAACGAGGCAAAAGGCACACTCAGAGTTTCTAGCGGCTGGAATACATCCGAAAGCGATATCGACGCTTTTATTCAAGCCTTCACTAAAATCGCAGGTCGTATGAGAAATTAATGCCTACAATAACCTTTATTTACCCAGATGGCCATGAGGTCGAAGTAGAAGCCGAGGAAAACTCATCCATCCAGCAAGCCGCAGAAAAAGCTGACATAAAAGAGCTACCTGGTGTGTGCGGCGGCTCAATGGCTTGCGCCACCTGTCATATTAAAATCCCGGAGGAATGGAAAGTACATGTGGAGGCCGAAGATAACGAATTTTCCGATGAAGAAAACGATATGCTCGATACCGCTTTTAATGTCGATGAGTGTTCACGGCTGGGCTGTCAGGTTAAAATCACATCCGCTCTTACTGGTCTTAGGGTTATTATCCCATGACGCCAGCGGCGGGTTTGGTGACCCTTTATACAAAGCCTTCAAATAAAGACCATCATTTGGATTAACGTGAAAATCTCGGATAGAGCGCCCATCAATGACGGGCACAAAATCCTTAATATCATTTCCAGTTTTAGGCCCTAACCTTTCATACGCTTCAATAACCTTTTTCGCCTCATCCACACTAGAAACTAGCTTCAACAAATTACGGCGATCGGCCAAAAACGGCGCGTCAGCGATGGTGTTTTCAAGTGTTTCAATCACTCCGTCAAATGCCCCACGCCCGTTTTGCCGCTTTACATTAAAAACAATAATAGGAATTAACGGCTCATCGACATCAATACGCCGCGCCGTATCGCTTTCCTCCATAGATAAAAGCTTTTCTGAGAGCGTACCGATAAAGCCGGGAAATACAATCCGCACACCGCCGGGTGATAGCAAATTGCGTTTAAAGTCCAGCGCGGAATTCAAACATGTACGTTGCCCCTCGACCTTGCTGGCCTCAAATTCATCACGTCTTTCACGACGTGAGTGATAAAATTCAGGACGCGTATCCTCAATAAACCCTCCATTCGAGCGGACAGCCTCATAAAAATGCGAAGCCCGCCCATGATCATCACACCCAGCATAAATGTTGGAAAATTTATTAGCAGCATATTTACCAAATTCCACAAGCATCTTTTTTAAATCGGCTTCAAAACCATTATTGAACGTTTGCAACTCCCCCGTAAAAACCGAAGCTTTTGTAATTTTATAGCTCAATTCATGCACCCCATTGATAGATTATTATTCACCATATCAACATAGTGGCGAGAAATGATACGAAAAAATTGCAATTCCCCGTAATTATCCATATAATGCCGCTCCCAAATAAAAAACTTCAATCGCTTGACTTTGCTTTTTTTAGCAGGCGCTAGCGATGACAAGTACTGGTTGCTACGTTAGAAGCGAAGCAACGCACTGAAAATGCAAAAGGACGTGATTTTGAACTCATTAGGTTTTGATAAAGATCCCAAAGAAACGCGCGTAGTAGTCGCCATGTCCGGCGGCGTCGACAGCTCCGTAGCCGCTGCTCTATTGCATGAGCAGGGCTATGACGTTGTGGGCGTAACACTTCAGCTTTATGATATGGGCTCAACCACTGTAAAGACCAAAACCTGCTGCGCCGGGCAAGATATTTATGACGCGAAAAAAGTCGCCGATAAGTGTGGCTTCCCGCATTACGTCCTAAACTATGAAAGCAATTTCCGTGACAGTGTGATCGAGGATTTCGCCGACAGCTACCTCAAAGGCGAAACGCCAATTCCATGCGTTAAATGCAACCAGACCGTTAAATTCAGAGACCTCCTCAAAGTCGCAAAAGACCTTGGCGCCGATTGCATGGTCACTGGTCACTATATCAAACGTGGCTTGGACGAGCACGGCAAAGCCTATCTAGAACGCGCTCATGACCATGGAAAGGATCAAAGCTATTTCCTCTTCGCCACCACGCAAGAGCAACTCGACTATTTGCGCTTTCCTCTTGGCGGCTGGAGTAAAAATAAAACACGCGAAGAGGCAGAACGATTGGGGCTTCTCACCGCGGATAAACCGGATAGCCAGGATATCTGTTTCGTGCCCGATGGTGACTACGCCAAGATTGTAAGAAAAGTACGCCCCGAAGCTGACCTTAAAGGCGATATCGTTCATATCGATGGCCGCACAGTAGGGCAGCATAATGGCATCATCAACTACACCATCGGCCAGCGTAAAGGCTTGGGCATTGGCGGGGGCGTAAGCGAAAACAACGAACCGCTATATGTCATAAGCGTGGAAGCCAATACCAACCGCGTGATCGTAGGCCCCAAGGAAGCACTCGCCCGCAATGTGATTATGATTGATCAATGTAACTGGCTGGCAAATGAGCTGCCGAAAGATGGCTTGCCTGTTTCCTTAAAGTTTCGCTCTGTTATGAAGCCTATACCGGCAAAGCTAATCGCCGGAAATGATAACCGCGCCGAGCTCCACCTCGATGCGCCCCAATTCGGCATCGCCCCTGGACAAGCCGCAGTATGCTATGTCGAGGACCGCGTCATCGGCGGCGGATGGATTACCGGCACACGCTAGAAATCATTGCTCTGAAGGCTGTTCACTGGTCACCGATTCGGTTGCAGGTTCATCCGCCTTGATGTTGTGCTTTGCCAGCATTTCTTCTTGCAACTCCATAAGCGCTTCCAAATCAAGCTTGATGTCATCGGCCTGCCCTTCAACAGATGGGTCGGCAAACGTCAACTGACCACTTACCTCATCATACCCAATTTGCGTTTTATGAGCGTCATAAAATTCTAACAACTTCAAAACACCGCTTAATATAGCCTGCTCTGAATCGAAATATTCTACATATAGCTGCGTATGGTTCTGTTTAACTTGATCCCAACCCTCACGAATTTCTCGAGTATCTTCCTCTGGCCAGTTTGAAATAATAGAGTCAAACTGGTTATCGGCATCGTCAAAAATGCCCATGATCTTATCCATTTGCAGGCGCAAGCTCATAACTGTGGCCTCACCCAATGTATAATTCTCTGTGATATAATCTGCATTGCGCAAATTTTCGGGCAAAATCAAACCAACCAGCACAGCACGACCATGCTTGTACTCTTTGGCTTCTTTCGCAACGATTTGCAAAAAACTGTTTAAAAAGTTCTCAAATATTTCTGCGCGTTTGGAAGCCTCTGCTTGCCGCTTTTCTACCAACTCAGCCTGCACCTTGGCTTCTTGCACCGCTATAAAATCAGCCTTTTGCTTTTCTTGATAAACAACAAAACCAATACCGCCAAGCAATGCTATAACCACAATCGCGATCAATAATTTATTTAGTGTTGCCGCGCCTTTAACTGCCATATCCATGCTCCCCCAAAGCTGTATGTAAAGCTTTCGCCGCCTTAAGCAAAGCCGTATTAAAGTCATTATGCGCATCATCATCGGCACCATCAGAAATATATTTAAGACATAAAAACGGAATTTTTTCCCGCGCACAAATTAAAGCCAGCGCGAAAGCCTCCATATCGACCACATCATAAGCACCTGCCTCCTCAGACGTGTCGAAGTTATCGCCCGTGCCGCACAACCCATCGGGCAATGCGTCAATACGTGTGCCATATTCCACCACGACCGGATCATTTGAAAAAGGCGTTTGACCCAATTCAAAACCCAGCGCACGCACATCCATATCACGCTGTATAAAACGCGTGGGATTCACCAGTGTGCCACCAGCGAATTTACGACTACCAGCAGTGCCAAGATTAATCACAATTTCAGGTCGCTCCGCTGCCAATCGCTTCATAAGCGCATAAGAAGCATTTACCTTACCTATACCTGTATGCAAAACATCACAGCCCCCGAACATATCGGCGGCCTCCTGCTCCATCGCAAACACCAGTAAAGGCTTCATGAGTTTAATCCCTTCTTCTACCTCTTTGGTCTAACACGCCGAGAAAAAGAGATAAAGAGGCAACATCCCATTATAAATGTCATAACGCATATGGTTAGATATAGCTCTTCGACCTTAAAATCATACGAGAATAAAAAGCCTGCAAATAAAGCCGAAGCCAATATAAAAATCGCCTCGCACATATTCGATAACGAAACAACTCTAGCCCGCACGGCCTCACTCGCCATCTCCTGAACAAGAGCCCTCAATGGAATAACATAGAAACCGGCCGCAACAGCCAATACGAATAAATCTAACGACAGCAATACACCCTTAGGCATCGTAACGAACTCAACTACATTATAAAGTTTTCCAACCAAAGGAATGGGGAATGCGCTGGTGAGCTTATATAAAATAAATCCACTCACACCAATAACACCGGCAGCCCACGGAACAAATTTCAAAGAGACTTCACCACGTAAAAGCCTATGGTTAAGCAATCCACCGACCGCAATACCAGTCGAAAAAATCGCCATAAATACCGCCAACACATTCGCATTCGCATATAAACTCATCTTTGTAAAAACAGGAAACTGCGCATGAAAGCTTGCTGCTATAAAATAAAACCACGCAGTCCCCAATATGGCTAACCAAACAGCCCGAGGCTGCCCCTTAATTAATTTCACATCTAAACGCATAGATGAATTTCTTAAATTTGTAGGATCTGGAATTGCCGGTGGTATTTTATAAGAAGCGATCAAACCGATAACGGAGACCAAAGCCAACACCCCCACAACAAGCTCTCTTCCCAATTGCAAAGGCGCCACGAATGCGCCCAACATAGAACCGCTTAAAATTGCGATATACGTACTGCTACTTGCCAAAGCGTTACCCGCCACCAATTCTTCACGCCGCAAATGCTGGGGCAATAAAGAGAATTTGCACGGACCGAAAACAGCTGATTGCACCCCAAGCAAAAACAGCGACAGAAAAGCTATATGTACCGATGCCATATATATCGCTACCGCACATACAATAACGATTAATACCTCCACCCACTTGGTCAAGCGTATTAGCTTCGCTTTGTCTATCCTATCAGCCAGAGTGCCTGCGATTGGTGCCACAAAAATAAAAGGAATAATGAAAATAGCTGCTGCTATCGAGACCAAAATCTCTGGCTTAGTACTACCAGTGTCCCATAAGCCATAAGCAACCATAACCACATAAAAAGCTTTTGCAAAATTATCGTTAAATGCACCAGCAAACTGCGTAAGAAAAAGCGGAAGGAAACGCTCGGCTTTTAATAGGAAAAATTGTGATTCCATATAGATAAAACACCTTTCCTAAACAGGCTAAACTATTATAGTGCATCATTATATATAAATATTTTTCTTGCCAAAAAATAGCAAAAACCGTTAACATACAGCATCTTTGGTGCTGCTACTCTAACTGACTTTAAACATCAGCTCGAATTTGACTAACCAAAGAGCTGGTATTAATGACTAAATTAAGGAGTATCCACCATGTCACAAACCGGAACAGTAAAATGGTTCAACCCAGAAAAAGGCTTTGGCTTTATCGTACCTGAAGAAGGCGGACAAGATGTATTTGTACATATCTCTGCTGTTCAAGCCGCTGGAATGAACACATTAAACGAAGGTCAGAAAGTGTCTTTCGAAATGCAAGAAAACCGCGGCAAAAAAGCTGCAGGCAACTTGACTGCTGCTGATTAATTCTCAGCGTTAAAATGTGTTAAAAGGTCGCAATCGTATGCGGCCTTTTTTGTTGCGCAATGCGAAAAGACATTGAAGTTAATATCCTATATTTATATCAAGCGCTTATAATGCTGCACCGCACGTCTAAAATTTGTATAATATGTTTTTTTAAAGTACACTCAGCTAACAATTGAGTGAGGAACAAAAACATGAAGGCCTATGCATCCGTTTCCGGTGGAGTAATCTTCGTCCCGGATAAACTATCAAGAAAAAAGAAAAAAACAGTATCTTACCGGGATCTAGTAGAAACAAAAATCGATGCGATTAAAGCACCTGTATTCGGAAAAAGAAAAACAACAAAAGCCGATAACCAAGCCGCAGCATAAATATACATTCATTAAAGAACCCCAAATTTAAGGGCGCCTATATTTTGGCGGCCTTATTTTTTTTCCGATAAAATCTTAGTGCTTCAAATTAATAACATTATTCATAGTCGCTTGGGTTAAGAATAATACATCCAGCGAAAATTGTTCGGCTTTTCTAAAAATAAACGTAAGCGTATTTAATATACGTGCGGCTTATTTTTAGAAAAACGGCAATTTACAGCCATGTATTATTCTTAACCCAAGCGACTATATCTGCTCACGATGCTCCACCGACGCATCTGGCAAAGGCTCTTCTTGCTCACTCTCACTCAAAAGCACGGCCGAAACAAATGCAGCAGCAACGCATAACCCTAATATCTTTTTTTCTTGCTCTGCGTCTTTAGCTTTTGTAAAACTACCCATCGAATTTACCAAAGAAAGAGACCACACAATGGACATCAGCAAAATCCCGGTAGGCAAAAATGCCCCTGACGAATTTAACGTCATTATTGAAAACACTATTGGCGGCGCGCCCGTTAAATACGAAATCGACAAGGATTCCGGCGCTCTCATGGTTGACCGTTTCATGCACACGGCTATGTTCTACCCTGCAAATTACGGATTTATCCCTCACACTTTAGGCGGCGATGGGGACCCCGTTGATGTACTGGTCTATGCCCAGCTTCCCATTCACCCTGGCGCGGTTGTCACCGCCAGACCTGTTGGCGTACTGATGATGGAAGATGACGGCGGTATGGATGAGAAAATTCTAGCCGTTCCTGTCGATAAAACCCACCCGATGTTCAGCCATGTTAAGGAATATTCCGACCTACCTAAAAGCCTGCTAGAGCAAATTCAGCATTTCTTCGAGCGTTACAAAGATCTCGAAAAAGGTAAGTGGGTCAAAGTAAAGGGCTGGGAAGGCTCAGAAAAAGCCAAAGAAATGATCCAAGAAGGTGTTGATCGCGAAAAAGCAGAAAAAAGCAAAGCCGCTTAATCAATAACCAAACTCAAACATCACGGGGTAGCCTATGAAACTCAGAATAATGGATTTGCCCCGTGATTATAGCGAGAATGATCTCGCTAAACTGTTCAAACAATTCGGCAACATCCGCGACTGCACTCTGGTCATGGATAAGGAATCCGGAAAATCAAAAGGATTCGGCTTCATTGAAATGGCTGTTGATCATGAAGGCGAAGAAGCTATACAAGCTTTGAACGGAACTAAAATCGGCAAATCTAAAATCCGCGTCAAAGCTGCGGATTAAAGACTAAATTTATCCAACACCACAGGTTTGCCATACCCTAATGCGCTCAGGTAATCCGCCGCTTGTGCACTACGAACATTCCCTGCACATACAAACCCAAGCACTTTATCCTCAGGCAATTCCTTATACCGCGCAGGAACGGTCGAAACCTCCATAAAAATAATCTCGCTATCGGGCGCTTGAATTGGATCGACCTCGCGCTCTTGGGGGGTACGCACATCAACAATCACATGCTCGCTTTTGACCAACTCTTTCAAACTTAAAATCTCCGACATTTCACACTCCACTTTAAAATCTTCATAATCACCACGCGCATTACCGCAATGAACACACGCCCTATCCTTATCTAAAGCCAACTTTTGCATCCGCATATTCATCATATCAATGCTCATCACTATGCCGGGCTTAACATCACCAAGCCCCAGCAATAGGCACAAGATTAAATGAGCCTGCCACGTCCCGATAATCCCTACACTACTTCCCAATACACCTGCATCATTGCAATTGCAAGCATCAGTGGGAAGCTGCGGAAACAAACAATGATAACAAGGCTCGCCCTTTGCATAGCCCGCATATACACCGATCTGCCCACCAAATTGTTGCACACTTGCACTCACCAGCGGGACGCTGCCCTCAATCGAAAGTGCATTAAGAAGTGATTTTGTCTCGAAATTATCGCTACCATCAATCAACAAATCGAATCCTGAAACATCCGCGCCTTCCCTCAAACGTTCAGACAGCGCAACGACTTCGATTTCGGAGTTCAGATCGCGGGCATAAGCAGCCGCTAGCTCTGCCTTACTCTGCCCGACATCCGCGTCTTTAAACAAAGTCTGACGATGCAGGTTCGAGCGGCTTACCACATCATCATCCATAATGGTGATATATCCTACACCCGCCCCGGCAACATAAGGAAGGCTTGCACACCCCAAGCCCCCCGCGCCAACCATTAAAACCCTGCGCGCACCAAGCGACTTATGCTGCTCAGGTGAAATCTCTGGTAATGCTAATTGTCGTATATATCTCTCCATAGTCATCAATCTAACTCGCCCGACTTGAAGAGCAAGAGAAAAAATCCAATATTTTCATAGCAAAAACACGGCATCCCGCCATGGAAAAAATATGCTGCAAAATTTAAGCGAAGATCAACCGCCAGAGCCTTATTGATGCCAGAATGGCTTATCAAGAAGGGGGGTTGATGCCGTGGCTTTTTCCTGCGCTTCTATCAACCCAGCTAGATAGCCCTCGCGCCCAGCAGTAATCGCCTTTGCAAATGCCCCCGCCATCGCCGCCGGATCAACCGCCTTGGATACAGCAGTATTGAGCAGCACCGCATCATACCCCATTTCCATCGCCGCTGCCGCATGGGATGGCGCACCGATGCCCGCATCCACCACTAATGTTTTTTGCACAAACCTTTCGCGCAAAAATTTCAATGCATAAGGGTTGTTGAGCCCACGTCCAGATCCGATCGGCGCGCCCCAGGGCATCAAGATATGACATCCCGCTACAGACAATCTTTCACCCAAAATCAGATCATCAGTCATGTAAGGAAAAACTTCGAAACCACGCGCGATTAATTCTTCTGCCGCCTCTAGAAGTCCAAACGGATCAGGCTGCAATGTATAATCATCGCCAATGACCTCCAGCTTAATCCAGTTTGTACCAAACACCTCGCGCGCCATTTCGGCGGTCGTCACAGCCTCTTTTACGCTAAAGCATCCTGCGGTATTAGGTAGCACAGGAATATCAAAATCCTTCAAAATATCCCAAAATCTCTGTCCCGACCCACCTGCATTTTCGCGGCGCAAAGAGACTGTAATCAAGCCCGGATCTGACACCTCAATCGCTCGGCCTAGTGCATCTGGCGAAGGATAGCCCGCTGTACCCAAAAACAAGCGCGAGCGCAATTCTACCTCACCAATTTTTAATCTATCTTCACTCATCAAAATTACTTTCTTTTTAACCTTAGCGAACAGATTTTTGGCCTAAGAAGGAAAATAAAATGCCGCGTACAATGAGCACGCAAGCTACAATTTGACGCTCTTAGGACGAAAATATAGAAGCTAACCACCTTGTTGTGGGGCAACAATTTCAATCTGATCCCCATCGATTAAATCCGTCAGTTTATACTGCGTCTTAGGCACAAACTCACCATTGCGCGCCACAGCGATCAGCATCTCGACATAGCCTTGCTGCTCAATCACGTCATAGAGATTAAGCGGCGCCTCGCAGCGGGTTTCCTTCCCGTTGATGATTACTCTCATCTTTATATCCTTTGGTAAATAGATCATAAAATTCTCTTTTCTCGTCCCGCGCCAACCCTGCAATGATATTGGCCATAATAGGCGAGAGTAAATAGCCGTGACGAAACAGTCCATTAGCGCTTATCAGCTTATCATGCTGCACAACACGCGGCAAATTATCAGGGTATGACGGGCGCACCCCATCTTTAATGTCTAAAATCTGTGCATCTCCAAAACTAGGGTGCAAACTATAAAGCGCACTCATCAGTTCCATAGCACTACGCAAGGAAACGCCTTGCCCCTCCGCCTCGACCTGAGTCGCACCAATCATATATATGCCCTGCCCACGTGGCACTATATAGAGTGGATAGCGAGGATGTAGCAGGCGCACAGGTTGTGACAGCGTAAGCTCCGTATTTCGCACGATTAGTATCTCGCCCTTCACTCCGCGGATATCGGGCTCACTCGCCCCCATCCCCCGCGCATCAATAATCAGGTCGAATTGATCATCCAGAGCATCCGGCTCACAGTCTTCAAGATTAAGCGCAGCCTCGCTACTGCGCAGCTCATCAATAATTGCGCCCATCACAAGCTCGGGATGCACCTGCCCTTCGCCTTCGATATAAATCCCCGCTTGAAATCTCGAAGACAGCTCGGGCTCAAGCAGAGCAATATTCGCGCTAGCATCTACCCCATTAAGTCCACTCAAATGCCCGCGAAAACGCTCAAGGATATAACGATCTTCTCCATGAGCCACAAGCAAACTACCATTACGGTGAAAACCTATCTCACGGCCTTGAGCATAGCTCTGCCAGAAATCAATGCCTGCCAGCCCCGCCTCAATCCAGCATTCGCCCATATGCTCTACTTCCGCATATGGTGCCAACATACCACCCGCGATAAAGCTTGCATTTTCATTTGGAAAACCACCGCCATCATAAAGGCTCACATAATGTCCCTCAGCCATGAGTGCGCGCGCGGACAAAAGGCCCATAATGCCCGCACCCAAAACCGCTATATTTTTTGATTGTGTCATCTTTCCCTCTCACACTCCCTACGCCGCTATTAAACGGTTCAGGTTCAAGGAGTATAATCTCAGCCGCACGAATATACACGGCACCTCCGGTGAGTAACTCTCGTAAAATTAGGGTATGTGACCTGCTTCTGTCAATCTTATAAAATTTTTACCCGCTAATCTAACCCAATGGCCTTTTGATACTAGGCTCAGGACTCATTAAATCCACCATAAGACAATTGCAGCGATTTGAATTGCCGAGAAGAAAGTATGTGCACATCGGTCGTAACGGGTTGTAATTCGCCGCCAATCTTTGAGTTTAGCGAACATATTTTCAACTTTGTGGCGTTGTTTATAGAGTGTTTTATCGTATTCATATTGGACTATACGGTTCTTTTTTGGCGGGATGCATGGCTCGATACCTTTATCGTACAATGCTTCACGGAACCAATCGGCATCGTATCCACGAT
>JAHQVU010000017.1 GCA_019634145.1 Micavibrio sp.
AAAATTTCCGATTGTTGAAGGAAGCGGTGCAGGGGGGCTTCGCCTCTCAAGTGATCTCTCAAAGATAGCCGCTAACGCATTGAATATAGCGGAGAAGGCTGGTGATAAGTTTGTAACGGCAGAGCGTTTTATTCAAGCAATGCTGCTTGAAAAACGTTCTGATATTGCAGAAATTCTCGAAAATGCAGGTGTTAAGGACACAAACCTTAACAAAGCGATTAACGATATGCGTAAAGGCAAAACTGCTGATAGCGCTAGCGCCGATGACCAGTTTGACGCGCTTAACAAATATGCCCATGACATCACGCAGGCTGCGATCGACGGCAAGCTCGACCCCATTATCGGGCGTGACGAAGAAATCCGCCGAACGGTTCAGGTTCTCTCGCGCCGTACGAAAAACAACCCGGTTTTAATCGGCGAGCCGGGCGTAGGAAAAACCGCGATTATCGAAGGATTGGCACAGCGCATCGTCAACAATGATGTGCCAGAAAGCCTGAAAAACAAAAAACTGCTCTCGCTTGATCTTGGCGCATTGCTGGCGGGGGCGAAATACCGCGGTGAATTCGAAGAGCGCCTGAAGGCCGTTCTGGACGAGGTTAAAAGCGCATCAGGCGAGATTGTTCTCTTTCTTGACGAGCTGCACACACTGGTTGGCGCTGGCAAAACCGATGGCGCGATGGATGCCGGAAATATGCTGAAACCCGCGTTAGCGCGGGGTGAGTTACACATGGTTGGCGCAACCACATTGGATGAATACCGCAAATATATTGAAAAGGATGCCGCGCTCGCCCGCCGTTTTCAGCCCGTTTTTGTAAATGAGCCAACGGTTGAAGACACAATCTCTATCCTGCGCGGTCTAAAAGAGAAGTACGAGCTTCACCATGGTGTCCGCATTACGGATAGCGCCATTGTCGCCGCCGCGACACTCTCTCAGCGCTATATTACTGATCGATTCTTGCCGGATAAAGCGATTGATCTGGTGGATGAGGCCGCGAGCCGCATCCGTATGCAGGCTGATTCTAAGCCCGAGGAGCTTGATGAATACGATCGCCGCATCGTCCAGCTCAAGATTGAGCGCGAAGCTTTGAAGAAAGAAAAAGACAAGGCCTCGGCTGATCGGTTGGAAAAGTTGGAGGAAGAACTTGACGGGCTAGAATCAAAATCCGCCGATATGACAGCGCAATGGCGCGCTGAAAAAGAAAAAATGGGTGCATCGCAGAAATATACCGAGCAACTGGATAAGGCTCGCATAGAGCTGGAACAGGCCGAGCGCGACAATAATTGGGCGCGGGCATCAGAACTCAAATACGGTAAAATTCCCCAGCTTCAGGAAAAAATACAAAATGCATCAAACCATGAAGGTGGCGCCTCCTCGTCCAGCTTGATTAACGAGGAGGTCACCGATAATGATATCGCCAGCATCGTTAGTAGATGGACCGGGGTTCCGGTTGATAAAATGCTCGAAGGAGAGCGTGAAAAGCTACTAACTATGGAAGAAAATATGCGCCGCCGTGTCATTGGACAGGAGGAGGCCGTAACCGCCGTTTCCAACGCTATCCGCCGCTCTCGTGCAGGGCTGCAAGACCCGCGTCGCCCGATTGGCTCTTTCTTGTTTTTGGGCCCAACAGGTGTCGGTAAAACCGAATTGACCAAGGCATTGGCCGAATTTATGTTTGATGATGACAGTGCGATGGTGCGCATTGATATGTCTGAATACATGGAAAAACACGCAGTTTCCCGCCTGATCGGTGCGCCTCCGGGCTATGTCGGCTATGAAGAGGGCGGTGCTCTGACTGAAGCCATTCGCCGTAGACCGTATCAAGTGGTTTTGTTTGATGAGGTGGAAAAGGCACACCCTGATGTGTTTAACATTTTGCTTCAAGTGCTCGATGATGGCCGTCTAACCGACGGTCAGGGGCGCACGGTTGATTTTTCCAACGCTGTGCTGATCATGACATCCAATTTGGGCGCCGAGCATCTGGTTGGCTTACCTGATGGTGGCGATCTTGAAACTGTACGTGAGGATGTCATGGAAGCAGTACGCCGTGCTTTCCGCCCTGAATTCCTCAATCGCCTCGATGAAATCCTACTGTTCAAGCGTCTGGAGCGCGCACAGATGACGGGGATTGTCGAAATTCAACTCGGCCATTTACGCAAACTGCTCGCCACGCGCCATATCGAACTACAACTCGATCAAAAGGCCAAGGAATGGCTGGCGGAAAAGGGGTATCAGCCAGCGTATGGCGCAAGACCGCTTAAGCGCGTGATACAAACAGAATTACAAAATAAGCTCGCTGAAAAAATTCTCTCCGGCGATATTCCCGATGAATCACTTATTCTGGTTGGTGTGAAGAATGGGGAGCTTGGTTTCAAAATTGCCGCTAAATCCGCCTCAAAATCTGCGGCTTAGAGGCTTGTATGTATTGCGGTTGTGTTAAAGATATATTTCCGATAAGATATTTACATCTTTGGTTCACCCCTTCTTAACCGCACCCATAAAGTCATGATCAAAAAAATCCTTATCGGTTCAGTATTTATCTTAGGCGGTTGCGCCAGTTTTATCGACAGTTCTGTTCAAGAGATTGAGTTTCAGACGCCGGGCGCGAAAAATGCTGTGTGTGATGTATATATTGAAAGACTGCGCTATACGGTTAATCCGCCTGAAGTTGTCGGTGTGCACAAATCAGAAGCCGATATGATTGTAGATTGTCAGGCACCGGGTAATCGCCGCCGTAAAGTCTATATCAAGCCTGCTGTCTCTGGCACCACGGCATGGAATATCGCGAATGGCGGTGCGGGGCTTCCCTATGACTATCTGACAAAAGCGATGTTTGAATATCCTGAAGTGGTTATCGTAGATTTCACTGGCGTACCGGTAGTTGATAACGAGCCACCGGCACATAATAGCCCTGACATTCGCCAACCTGAAGATTATGATTTGGAAGAGTTTTCGCCTGGATCGCCGCGTTTGAACTCTGACAGAAATAAGGTTGAAACGAAGCTTTTGCGTCGCGGTGAAGACCCATATGGTTGGGGAAATGAGGCAGCGGATATCGATTATAATGATGGTTTTTCTGAAAGCCCGGCATCAGGCAAAGGCGATTTGATGAATGCTTCGCCTTACCCCGCTATACCCGGCGAATAGCCAACAATCCGCCATTATATGTCGATTTTAGTGTATCGAGAGTTTCAATCACGCAGCGCATATGTCGTGATGTCGCATTTAACGCGTGCTTATCATCCAGCATAATGCCCACATGGCGCTCAAAAAATACAAAATCTCCGCGCTTGGGTGGTTCATCCGTGATTAATTCGCCCAACTCTTTACTCTGCGGTTCAGAATCGCGGGGGCAGTCTTTCCCGACCGCCATCATGCATAGTTGCACAAGGCCTGAGCAATCAACGCCCATATAGCTGCGACCACCCCAAATATAGGGAGCGTTCAAATACATCATCGCCGCTTCGACATGATCTTTAAGTGCAGCCTGAAGCGGCATTAGATGCTTTTTAAAAATCCATTTGCCGTTTACCAGTTTGATAAAGCCATTATGCTCTTGTGGGGTGGCCTGCACCTGAGACATGAAAAACAGCTCTTTGCGCGAATCCAGCCTGAAATTCGGCGCATCATACATATGGGTAACGGGCACTAAAACTTTGTGCGATTTCTGGGTGCGCAGACGTAAGGCTTCCATTTTTACAAAGCCTTTGTAGCTATCATGAATACTGCGGATATGTCCCCAGTGGCGGTTATCATCAATAACCTCGACAGCCTCACCACAGAGAAGCTCGTTGATGTTTTCGCCAAAATCATCGGGTTTTTCCCGCACAATTAAGCGCGGAGCATCAATTTCAAAGTCGCGTGATCCTTTTGCTGCCTTAACCATATCGTGTGTTCAAATACTCGTATATTGCTCTAAGTCCTGTATCTGCCGCGCCTACTGGACGACCGGGTCTGCCTGAGCTTTCCCATGAAAAACAATCCAGATGCATCCATTCTACATCCTGATCTATAAAACTTTCTAAAAATAGTGCGGAATAAATACCATCTCCCGGAATGCCGGTCGAGTTGATCATATCGCCTGCACCTGTTTCAACGTGTTTGCGATACGGCTGGTGCAAAGGCATCGGCCAGATTGGGTCTTCCGCCGATTTCGCGGCCTTGCGGATTGGCTCGTGCACATCTTCATTGTTGCAGAAGAATGCAGGGATGTCAGGGCCAAGACCAGCGCGCGCCGAGCCTGTCAGCGTCGCATAATCAATCACCAAATCGGGCTTGTCTTCACAGGCATAGGATAGCGCATCGGCGAGGATCAAACGACCTTCCGCATCCGTATTTGTGTTTTCTATAAATAAACCCTTGCGGCTCTTGATGATATCGCCCGGGCGAAACGCCGCACCGCCCACCGCATTTTCAACCGCTGGGATGATAACACGCAGGCTTACCTTCATTTTGGAGTCCAGTATAAGCTTTGCCAGTGCTAATACATGCGCCGCGCCGCCCATATCTTTCTTCATAAAACGCATGGCCGAGGAGGGCTTGATATCTAACCCGCCAGTGTCAAAAATTACGCCTTTACCCACTAAAGTCAGCTTTGGATACTTTGCATCCCCATGCGTAAACTCGATCAATCTTGACTCACGTGGTGAGCCCATGCCAACCGTGTAAACCAGCGGAAAGTTCTTCTTAAGCAAATCCTTGCCCGTTATGACTTTCACTTTGGCCTCATGAGCCTCTGCCAAAGCGCGGCTAGCATCTTCCAGCTCTTGTGGGCCGAGAAGGTTGGCGGGCGTGTTTACAAGGTCACGTAAGGCATTAACGCTATCCACGACCGATAATACAGCCTTTTTATCCACGCCTTTCACCCAAGTAAGAGCAGGCGCTTTCTTCTGCTTGGCCTTATATTGATCAAAAGCATAGGCCGCAAAGCCCCACCCAATATAGGCGGCCTTAAGGTCTTCGCCCTCCAATCCGCTAAATTCAAAACTTGCGCTATCTAGAAAGCTCTCCGAAAACGGGCGCTCCAGCATGGAGGCCACAACCGCCCCGTCAAAAATGCTTGTCTCGTCTTTAAAAAGTGCAATTACCCTTGTCGGGATTTGCTCCTTATCGCGCAGCACGAGAAGACGCTTTGACTTAGGTGCAAAATCCATCTGCTTGACCAATGCTTTAATGGCCTTGCCCTGCTTTTTAAGCCAGCCTTCAAAAGTGTTGTCTTTTACGGCCTCGATCACAAGATGCGTGGTTTTTTTCTTTGATATGAAGGCGGGTGATGTTTTGAAAAAGTCGAGTGTCATAACGGTGTCCATAAGCATAGATATTGTTCGTTCAAGTCTAAAAGCAAAGCCCCCCTGAGGGCAAGGGAGGCTTTAAGGTTAATTCGACTTACCCGTAAAATAAATCGGCAGCGAAGAAGGCGAAGAAAACTCCGGTCAGATAGATCAGAATTGAAAACACCAATATAGCCACACTAATTTTACGAAGCCGCGCACAAGCCTTTGCCTTTGCCGGATCTGCGGGGCAGGGGGCATAACGCGCCTGCCACTGCATAAAACTCGCCAGCACAAGCATTACGCCCGCGCCCGCAAAGATATAGAGTTTATAATCCGTAATCACCGACAGCCACGGCGCGTTGGACATAAGACTCGCCAGCGCAGCGCCCATGCCAAGGCTAACCAAAAGCGCAGGGAGTGCGCAGCAAAGCAACGTACCCGCACTCGTGAACAGGCTTAAAGTCGGCAACAGGGCTTGTTTATAGAGGTTGTCACTATTCACGTGTTATACCCTCCACGTTATAGCCAGAATCGGTGATCAGCTCTTTGATCCTCTCATCATCCATATCCTGACCCTCTTTCAGGTTAACGGTGACAATCTTGGTATCGAGGTCTACGCCGATATCCTCGACCGCTTCTTGCTTGCCGAAGGTTTTCTCCAAAGCCCGCGCACAGAAATCACACACGAGGCCATTGACGGAAACTTTCACGACTTGCCCTGCTGCAAAAGCAGGAAAGCTTAAAGTTATAAGAGATAAAGTAAGTACAAATAGTTTTTTCATGGTTCTAAATCCTTTTTAAAATGTTGAAATTAATAACGAATAACGTAGTTAAGCATGGCTTTTCCTTCCGTACTTATTCCTGCCTCAAACAGGTGAACCCCCTTAAACAGCCGTACCAGCGGTGTCGCGGTAAAGTTTTGATCACTCTCGGGATTGTGATCAACCTGCAGCATTAGCCACGTATGCAGGTCGCCGTAATCCCCCTCATAAGGGGCCCACCCCACCCGTGCGGATTGCATGAAGAAATCAGCAATGTCACCAGCTTCGGTATAGCGGTTTTCATATGAGATAAAACGTCGGCGATCCTCCCAATCCGCAGAAATTCCGGTAAAGGCTACCGCATCAACCTCATGGTCAAAATCACCATAATCGCTATAGGCCAAGCCCACACCGCTTTTTAGGTAAAGGTTGGCTTGGGAATCTTTTTCGTTCCAACGCTTGAGCAGATTATTCATCTGCACAGCATTGATGCCGAACTCCTGAACCCGCCAATATTCGCCCTTATACCCGATAGAGGTTTTGGCCGTTGGAGAGTAGTGGATATGTACGGAGTTCTTGTCTCCGTCATTCGTTATCATAGCGGTAATACCCCCGGGATATGACACCGGCCTTGCTTGTGCCGGAAGTGCCGCCATAAGAACGGCTGCAGTTAATGCTAAATATTTCATAAGAAATTTTCCTAAATATTTTGGTTAAAACAGAAATAGATTAGGAAAAAGCGATCGGTGGCCTGAGAACTGGGGAGATGATCTGGCTGGAATAAAATGTTTGGCCGAACTCAAGCCTATCCGCCGTTGAAATCGAAACGCTATAGGCTAAAACGGTTGGCGCAAGCGGAATTTGATTTACCCCCATATGCATACAAAGGCATAACCCATCGCAATGAGATGTGCTTTCTTTAGGGGCAGGCTTTTGCTCGCCCATGTCGTGACAGGGCATATCGCCGGCCTCGGCGCCGGCTTCAGTGGTGCTATGCATCTCCATGCCGCAATCAGCCGCCATCACGACTGATACGAAGGTGTTCAGTCCGAAAAGCAAAGCAACCAAAAGCAAAAAGGTGCGTTTCATAAATACCATTATAACCCAATTCGCAGCCTATGTCAGGAAAGTTACAATTTCCCACGGGAGCCAAATGCAAAATTTATTATTAGCTTTTTGTAATGCTTGTCGTGATTCTAGGGCCTATAGCCAGTGCCTTAGCCCTAATTTTAGTGTTTTTGTCTCTTCTCTTATTGCCGACCCCGCCGATCATTTTCATTTGACAACGGGGCATACAATATTTGCAGATGAGTAGAAAAAAATGGCGGGCACGGTGGGATTCGAACCCACGATGGGCGTAAACCCATACACCCTTAGCAGGGGTGCGCCTTCAGCCACTCGGCCACGTGCCCTTACCAAATAGTAAGCTTCATCGGTTTTAATGAATGCGCCGTCGCTTTGCAAGCATCGATTAATCTATTTAAAGATGTTTTTTCAGCAAGGCAGATAAATCATCACCATCCTCAGCTGTTTCGTAGGTGTTGATGAAGTCGATCATCCATATACCAAGCGCATCCTTAAACAGGCGCGCGAAGATATAGCGGTTTTTCCCGACCCCATTGTCGCCATTTAACGCTTCATACATGAAATTATGGCCGCTATAACCATCAGCAAGCCTGACTTCCGGCGAATTGATCTCATCAAAACTATGTCCGCTTTTTATTGACGCAACAAAGATAATGGAATGAATGACAGTGTCGAGATCTTTAAGCTCGACCGAGATTTGCTCGTCATCTCCATCGCCTACGCCCTCGATGTTATCGCCGCTATGATAGATTTTGCCGGTCTGGTCTGTTAAACGACCTTCTGCGGCTGAAACCTCGCCAATGCAGCGCCCCTGAGCATCATAGAGATAGCAGCTAAGATCAAGATCATGGTGTGAGGATTTTCCTTGTGCGAACGCCTTGGCTTTATCAATGATGGTGCCTTCGACAGGGTCCCATCCTAAGCCGCATAAAACACGCCATTGTGATTCGCGCGTGACGTTTAACGGCACAGTCTGGCCAGCTTCCATTTTAGGCATAAAAATTAATCCAGATAGTTGTCGCCTTTAAGGCGCTTGTGCTCCGCAAAGTCGATTTTTACGACCAACAAAAAGCCTATTAAAACACCAAGAATGCCCAAAGTTATTATAAGTTTGATATAAATATCCCAGCTCATAAACATAAGCCAGATTTGTGCAATGGTCATGATTGCGCCCAAAGCGACGATTGCAATCAGTGCGTACATAAGGTTTTTATGCATCAGGCGTTAACCTCTCTTTTCATGACGACGAGGAAGGCTTCACGGTCAAAAAACAGCAGCATACGTCGGCTTTCTTTTTCCATCGTTACGACCTCCCAGCCATCTGCCCCATTACGGTTTAGAAACTCCGAAAAGCGAACTGGATCGACCTTCGATCCGCCCAAAAAGAGCGAACCCAGCATATTTTCACGGTATATCCCGACTTTGTATTCGAATTTTTTAGACATACCCTTTATCCAAGCTTCTTCTTAAGCAACTCATTCACCGCCGCAGGGTTTGCTTTACCTTGCGTTTCCTTCATCACTTGCCCGACAAAGAAGCCAAACAGCTTGTCTTTACCACCGCGATAGGCCTCAACCTGTCCGGGGTTCGCTGCAATCACTTTATCAATCACGGCCTCGATCGCGCCCGTGTCTGTCACTTGCTTGAGGCCTTTTTCCTCCACGACCTTGTCCGCATCATCGCCGGTCTCGTACATGATCGCGAAGACATCCTTGGCGATTTTTCCCGAAATCGTGTTATCTGAAATAAGCTTAATCAGACCAGCCAGCTGCTCTGCAGAAATAGGGGATTCTACAAGCGTTTTCTCGTTTTTGTTCAAGATGCCGAGTAGCTCATTAATCACCCAGTTTGCCGCCAGCTTTGTATCATTATCATTGGCTACAGTCTCATAATAATCCGCACGATGGCGCTCTGCAATCAAGACAGACGCATCATAAAGGCTCAGCCCATAACCATCCATGAAGCGGTGCTTTTTATCATCAGGAAGCTCTGGCAAAGTCGCCTTGATGCTCTCGATCTGATCATTCGATACGTGCAAAGGCAGCAGATCAGGGTCAGGGAAATAGCGATAATCATGCGCATCTTCTTTTCCACGCATAGAGCGCGTTACGCCTTTATTCGGATCCCATAACCGTGTTTCTTGCACAACTGTTCCACCATCTTCGATCAACTCGATCTGGCGGCGTACCTCATAATCAATGGCCATTTGCACAGCCTTGACCGAGTTTACATTCTTAATCTCCGCCCGTGTGCCGAGTTCATCCCCCGGTTTGCGCACAGAGATATTCACATCCGCACGCATAGAGCCTTCCTCCATATTCCCGTCACATGTGCCGAGATAGCGTAGGATCATGCGCAGTTTGTTGAGGTAGGCACACGCTTCTTCAGGGCTGCGGATATCCGGCTCGGACACAATCTCCATCAGCGCGCAGCCAGAGCGGTTTAGATCAACGAAAGACTTTGTAGGATGCTGGTCATGCATGGATTTTCCTGCATCTTGCTCAAGGTGAAGACGCGTGATGCCGATTGTCTTGGTTGTACCGTCTGACAGGTCAACTTCGATCTCGCCCTTACCAACAATCGGATAAACCATTTGCGAAATTTGATACCCCTGCGGCAGGTCAGGGTAGAAATAGTTTTTGCGCTCGAATACGCTCATATTGTTCACTTGAGCCTTCAAGCCAAGGCCAGTGCGCACCGCTTGCTCGACTACATATTCATTTAAAACGGGGAGCATTCCCGGCATAGCCGCATCAATTAAAGACACCTGAGAGTTTGGCTCCGCGCCAAAAGCTGTCGCCGCTCCGGAAAATAGCTTGGAATTGCAGCTCACTTGCGCGTGAACTTCCATCCCGATCACAACTTCCCACTTGCCTGTTTCACCTTCGATTAGATATGCCATGTTAATTTTCCTCTTAATTCAAAATTTTTATAGCGCAGTTATTCGTACATTGCCACACATTCGGTTATATAATGGTTGTATGTCGAGCGATAAGGACTGCTATCGATAATAATTCGTATCGCATCATCCTTGAAAGATCCTTTTTTAAAGCGTATGTGGCGCTCCATCATGCCCGGCGCAAACAAAGAGACTTTCTTCCAAACATCATTTGCGATGCAGGTGCACGTGGCCGGATTTTTAATATTCGGAAGGTTTCTGCAATCTCGCATAATCATACTTCTGATAGGGTGGGTTGCACAAAACCCGTCGGCAAACATAAACTTGCGCAGTTTTTGATCGTATGCTCTTGTGCCGCTACCCTCCATGAAATTAAGCTCTTCAGGTGTCATTTGCTGCATCATTGCCGATGATACGCAGGCGCAATAGGATGTACGCTCATCCTCTAAGAGATAATCCCGCGGGGCGGCTTTGCACATCTTGTAGTATAAATTGATGCGCTCTTCGAAGGGCTGCGCTAGCTCGTCTTTACGTTTTTCTTCTTCGATCATCTCAGGGGTGATCAGCTCTATCTCACCCGTATCGGGATTTGTGCGCATCTCAATAGAGGCAGCTGGTTTTGTAAAGCCTATCAACCCAAGGCATAAAAGCATAAAAACTATAGAGGAGCGCACCCGCACTACGCCGCCTTTTTAGCGAGTGTATGGGGCAGGGCGGTGAAATTTGCGGCTTCTTCTAAAGCGCCACCAACTTTAAAGACCATCTCTTCATCCCAAGGACGCCCGATAATCTGCAAGCCTAAAGGCAGGCCATTCGCATCCAGTCCAGCCGGAACGCTCATGCCTGGCACGCCTGCAAGCGAGGCAGGAACGGTGAACACGTCATTCAGATACATCTTGATCGGATCATCTTCATTCTCACCAATCGCAAATGCTGCACTCGGCGCAGTTGGTGTAAGGAGAACATCGCACTTTTCATACGCTGCTAAAAAGTCATTCAGAATCAAACGGCGGACTTTTTGCGCCTTGATGTAATACGCATCATAATAACCCGCAGACAAAACATAAGTACCGATCATAATGCGGCGCTTGACCTCATCACCAAACCCTTCAGCCCGTGTCTTCTTGTACATATCGCTAAGGATATTTTCATCCGCGCGGTACCCGTAGCGCACGCCATCATAACGCGCAAGGTTAGAGGACGCCTCCGCAGGCGCGATAATATAATATGTCGGCAGCGCATATTTGGTGTGCGGCAGCGATACATCAACGATTTCCGCCCCTGCATCTTTCATCCACTCAATGCCTTGTTCCCAAATCTTTTCGATCTCGGCGGGCATGCCGTCCACACGATACTCTTTCGGAATACCGATTTTTTTACCTTTAAGGTCACCGCCCATTGCCGCAGCAAAATCAGGAACTTCACGGTTTGCAGATGTTGAATCTTTTGCGTCATGCCCCGCCATCGCGCGCAGCATAATCGCATTGTCTTCAACCGTGCGTGCAAATGTCCCTGCTTGATCAAGGGAAGACGCAAATGCCACCGTACCGAAGCGTGAGCAACGCCCATAGGTTGGCTTCATGCCCGTAACCCCGCAAAACGCGGCCGGTTGACGAATAGAGCCGCCAGTATCTGTTCCCGTTGCACCCATCGCAATGCGCGCCGCGACAGCTGAAGCCGAGCCACCGGATGACCCGCCAGGGGTTAAGTCCTTACCATCCGCACCCTTCCAAGGGTTGATGACATTGCCGAAATAGCTGGTCGTGTTGGAAGAGCCCATCGCGAATTCGTCCAAATTCGCTTTACCCAGCATTACAGACCCTTGCGCAAATAAGTTCGCTGTCACGGTTGATTCATATTGCGGCTTAAACCCCTCTAGGATATGGCTGGCTGCAGTGGTCTGCACACCATTGGTACAAAACAAATCTTTAATCGCTAGCGGAATTCCTTCTAGTAAACCTGCATCACCCTTCGCGCGTTTCGCATCCGAAGCCTTAGCCATCTCAATCGCCTGATCCGGCGTTTCGGTGATATAGCATTTCAAATCTTTCGCCGCTTCGCCCGCTTTAATATGAGCCTCGGTCAACTCTACGGACGTAAAGTCTTTATTCTCTAAGCCCTTAAGGGCGTCTTTGATCGTTAGGTTTGTTAAATCGCTCATAATTAATCCTCTTGCTCTACAATTTTCGGCACAACGAAAAACCCTTGGGTTTCTTCCGGTGCATTGGCCAAAACTTTATCCGCACATGCGCCGTCAGTGATTTCGTCCTTGCGTAGCTTTAATTCGATATCCACGACGTTGGCCAACGGCTCCACGCCATCTGTATCCACTTCGCTCAACTGCTCGATAAAGCCGATGATATTGGTTAGCTGCGGCGCCATCTTATCTAATTCCGCATCACTCATTTCGATGCTGGAAAGGCGCGCGACTTTTTCAACCGTTTTCTTGTCCATAGATATTAATTTCCCATCAGGTTATTTATTCAAATCGACACAATAATCTTGCTTTTCCTGACTTGCAACATGTAACTAGGGGGATGAGTGTAGCTTTGTTAAAAGATATAGCGGAAAATTGCCCGAAGAACAGGGCGCTTCTTGGCCTTGATGTCGGAAAAAAGACGATTGGCCTCGCGCTCTCGACACCTGATCAATCCTTGGCAACGCCGCTTCATACGGTCAATCGCACGAAATTTACCAAGGATATGCACGCAATACTCGACGTGGTTAAAGAGTTCGAAGTCGGCGGCTTTATCCTCGGCTATCCCGTTAATATGGATGGCAGCGAGGGGCCGAGAGCGCAAAGTATCCGCGATTTCGCAACCGAAATGAACCGCTTCTTAAAAGAGCAGGGTATGGTAG
The DNA here is from genome assembly GCA_019634145.1 of Micavibrio sp. GTDB lineage: Bacteria > Pseudomonadota > Alphaproteobacteria > Micavibrionales > Micavibrionaceae > TMED27. The sequence continues at coordinate 12,877 of JAHQVU010000017.1, forward strand.
AACCTTTCATCGCTTTTTGGGACGAAAGGTTATCCACAGTTTCCGTGGACAGCTATGTGGATAAGTTGGTGGAAAAGCGAAAAACCAAAATAAATGCAAAGTCTTCCGGCCTCGTCGATAAACTCGCCGCGCAGCTCATCCTGCAAGGTGCATTGGGTTATCTGAGTACACACCAGTGATTTTTAAGCTGATCTTAAAAATTGTAACGATGCGACAGCATCGGGCGCAGTAAACGAGTAAATTCAAATACCTATCCATAGCGCATAAGTTCTTGCCCATGCTCGCGCATCCAATATTGCCCATCGATAAAATTGTCCGATAACGCGCGGCAAATATTCCAAAATGCGGTAGAGTGATCGAGGTGCTTCAAATGCGCAACTTCATGCGCCACCACATAATCAAATGACTCATAGGGCGCGAAGATGAGCCGCCACGAATAAGATAAATTCCCGTCATGGCTGCATGATCCCCATCGGCTTTTTGTATCGCGCACCGTCACGGCCTTCACCTTTTTGCCTATTATCGACGCTTTCTCGCGGGACAGCGCTTCCAACTCATCTTTAGCCAGAGCCTTTAAAAACCGTTTGATCCGCGCTGACGGATCACTCTGATTGGTGGAGACAAGGATATGGGTGTGGCTAATCGTAATATCTGTGCGCTTCAAACCTTCATCATAATCAATGCGAATAACACGGTTTTTGCCCAGCACGGGGATGACCGCACCATCATCGAATGCAACCTGTTTAGGCAGCTCGTTAAGGCGATCGCGCATCCAGCTCGCATGCTCTTCGGCGAATGCTGCGGCGCGTCGCATCGAAACCCCCTTGGGCACGACCAGGTGAAACGCCCGATCTTTCGGGTCTAGCCGTAAGGCCAGCCTGCGCGCCCGTGCAGAGTTTTTAACGATAATATGAGTGGGTAGATCCATGACCTATATGTAATCTTGGTTCATGGGCAAAGCAAGATGTCTGTTAATCGACCTTCTCGGTAAATCCATCCTCGCGGTTTTCTTTCAACCAACGGCGCACAGCGGCAATCCCGTGCGTGTCACGATTGAATTTTTCGACCGGAATATCAGGCACTGCCTCCAAATCCTCTGGCGGGATAGGATCGGCATTGGCATCGAACTCGCGGATAAAATGACGAATGCGCGGCATAATCTGCTCGCGCCACCTACGCCCGTTAAAGATACCGTAATGCCCGCAAGAGAGCTGGAAATGGTGGTATTGTTTTTTTTGTGAGAGTGAATGGCACAGCTCGTGTGCAGCCGTTGTCTGGCCACGCGCGCTAATATCATCCAGCTCGCCTTCAATAGTCAGCAGCGCCGTATGCGATATATCACCCGGACGAACATCGTGCAGCTGGTCAGTGTATGGATCGCGCCATTTCATGCGTCCGCGCGGTAATAGTTGCCGCTGGAAAACGGTTTCAACAGTCTGCAGATAGAAATCACCGGGAATATCCATCACCGAGAGGTATTCGTTATAAAACCTACGGTGGCCTTCTGCGCTCTCACCATCACCCTCGACCAGATGCTGGTAGAACTGCATATAAGAGCCGACATGACGATCCAGATTCATCGACATAAACCCTGTTAGCTGTAGGAAACCGGGGTAAACTCTGCGCCCGTATCCCGGATAGGGCATAGGCACATCGCACACAACGCTTCTCTCGAACCAGCTTAGAGGCTTGCCTTCCGCCAATTCCGTCACTTCGGTTTTAGATACGCGCGTATCCACCGGCCCTCCCATCAATGTCATTGACGCGGGTTGGTTTGGATCATTATCAGAAGCCATCAAGGATACCGCCGCCAAAACCGGTACAGTCGGCTGACACACCGCAATGACGTGTGTTTCTGGTCCAAGTAGGCTCATAAATTCACGTAAATACGTAATGTAGGTATCTAGGTTGAACTTCCCTTCGGTTATCGGCACTTGGCGCGCATCTTCCCAATCGGTGATATATACATTGTGATGCGGCAGCAAAGCCTCCACCGTTCCACGCAAGAGTGTGGAATAATGCCCGCTCATCGGGGCGACCAATAATACATTCGGATCATTGCGCCTTATGCGGCGGTGAAAATTCAACAAGCGACAAAACGGCTTTTCAACAATTGTTTTCTCTACAATTTCAACTTTTCGCCCGCCAATCTTTGTTTCATGTAGTCCGAATTCAGGGCGACCAAAACGGCGGGTTAAACGCTCGACCATCTCTGCGGTTGCGGCCATGTTGCGCCCCATTTGCGTGTATGACCATGGGTTCCAAGGGTTTTGAAAGGCGCTCCGCATCAGCTCGGCCTGTACTCGAACCGGCGCCATAAATGTGTGTTGAAGCTCATGGAGGTAGTACAGCATACTAAAAACCTTTATAAAGAATTGATGAGGGTATTCTAACCTAAAAAACCTCATATTCATATATCTAATGCAATGCAACATTTCGCCCAGAGGAAAAGCATAAGAGGAAAAGTATAAAATGTTTGAGATTTTAACCCAGTGGCATAGCACTTTCCTCGATACTGGCCGCGTGCCCGATATTCTCGGCGCCGTTATTGTAACTGTTGTGATCGGCATGATCACGGGGCCATTGGCGGGTAACGCAAAACCATTCTTCTGGCTGATTCTCGATCTATTCTTTGGCCGTATCGGTGATCGCCTAGATCGTAAGGAGCGCAAGAAGGGCGATCTTGTCGGGCGTGGTTTTTTCATTACTACGCTTGCGCTAATCCTGTTCGCCTTAATCGGCCAGATGATGGCGCTGGGTGTTTTTGTCAGCCCTTACCCCACAATCACGCGAATACTCTTGCTGTCACTTATTTTTACCAGCGGATCGTTATGGTTCGTACTTTTGCGCCTTTATTTCGCGATGGATCAGGGTAAGGTTACACAAGGCGCTTATTATGGGGCTGCGCGCACCACACGCCGGAATCTGAGTATGGCTGATGATTATGCCATCACCCGTGCGGCAATGGGCATGAGCGTACGCACTTTTGATAAAGGGCTTGTCGCGCCCGCTTTGTGGTATTTGATCGGCGGCTTTCCTTTTGTGATGATCTATACGGCATTGGCGGCGGCGAGTTGGCGCTTTGGTAAGGACGGTTTTGGTAAGGGATTCGCGGCTGCGCCTTTAGCGCTTGAACGCTTGCTTGGCATGATTCCCTCCATCCTCTCGGCGCTTATCATAACCATCTCGGCCGGCTTCACCCCCACCGCTAAAAGCCATAAAGCTATTGTAACATGGATGGGTGCGAAAGGGCGTGCGAGCTATGAGGAGGGCGGGCTTCCTGTTTCCGCTCTTGCTTGGGCACTCAATGTCTCGCTGGGTGGCGCTTATCAAGATTTATCAGGCAGTGCGATCAAGGGCGTATGGGTCGGACCGCAAGGCGCCACAGCCAAGCTCAACCCTAAACATTTACGCCGCGCGATATATACAAACGCCATCGCACACATCGTTTTCGCCGCAATGCTTTTAAGTCTTTATGTATGGGGCGGTATTTTATAGTTGACACACGCTTACCCTATGGCTTATGTTTCGCCACGATTTTAATTTAATAGACATATATTTAAGGAATTCAAGCAATGAGCCGTCGTTGTATGATCACAGGTAAAGGCGTAATGAGCGGAAACAACGTTTCCCACGCAATGAACAAAACACGCCGTAAGTTCAACCCGAATGTTCAGGACACAAGCCTCTATAGTGAAGCTTTGGACAAATGGGTTAAAGTTAAGGTAACAACTGCTGGTCTTCGCACTGTTGAGCACAAGGGCGGTTTTGACGCTTTCTTGACATCAACTGCTAAGACAAAACTTGACCCGAACCTTCGCGTTTATAAAACTCAAGTTGAGAAAAAGCTGGCTGAAAAAGCTGCTTAATATACCGAATTGATACGTTTCGATTTTATAAAAGCCTACCCCATCTGGGTGGGTTTTTGCTTTGATAGGGGATAATTTCTTGCCCTGCGATGATGTCTCTGCCATAAAGCCCCGATGATTAAATATCCGAATTTCAAATTTGATATTACACACACCGATCCCAAATCTGGGGCGCGGCTGGGAAGATTGCAGACGCCCCATGGCACAATCGAAACCCCGAATTATATATTTTGCGGTACAAAAGCGGCAATCAAAGGCTTAAGCCCCGATCAAGTGCGCGAGGCCAAAACTGACATCATTCTCGCCAATACCTACCACCTCATGCTGCAACCCGGCGCCGATCTGATTGAGCGCATGGGCGGGCTGCATAAATTCATGGGCTGGGACGGTCCGATGCTTACCGACAGCGGTGGTTTTCAGGTTTTCTCGCTGGGCGAGGGCACAATGGCGAACGAGATCAAGGGTAAAAACCTTGGTAAATATGAGAACAAGTCTCTGATGGGGATCACCGAAGAGGGCTGCGTCTTCAAATCCTATGTTGACGGCAGCAAGATTAAACTCACCCCCGAAAGCGCCACAAGCATACAGCAACAGCTCGGCGCCGATTTGTTTATGCAATTCGATGAGTGTACGCCCTATCACGTCGATAAAGATTACACCGCGCGCTCAATGGAAATGTCCATGCGCTGGGGGGATCGCTGTCTGGCTGAATTCGAGCGCCGCCATAACGGTACTCAAGCCATGTACGGAATTATTCAAGGAGGCGTACACGCTGACCTTCGCAAAATCTCGGCTGAATACACGGCCTCCCGCGACTTCTTCGGTACAGCTGTGGGTGGATGTTTGGGAGGAACAGATGAGGAGATGGAGACAGTCGTCGCGGCCTCCTTGCCATATGCTGACCCGTCGCGCCCCGTCCATTTCCTTGGAATAGGGCAGCTTAAGGACGTCTTCCGCTTTGTACGTTTCGGCGTTGATACATTCGATTGCGTTATTCCGACCCGACTAGCTCGCCACGGCACTGCCTTTATGCAAGGAGTTAAGGGCGAGACCATCAACATCAAAAATGCGCGCTTCCGCCATGATGATACGCCTTTGGATGACCGCAATACAGGCGTACCTGCTTCATGCAATTATTCAAAAGCCTATATCCATCACCTCTTCAAAGCTGGTGAAATTTTGGGGATGCAAATCCTTGCTCAGCATAATATTGCAACGATAAATCGCCTGATGCGCGAGGTGCGCGCAGCTATTAAATCCGGTACTTTAGACGAGCTGCAAAGAGAGTGGTTGCCGGAATAACTCAATTTTAATTGAGAAATAACGCCATTTCGGGTGTTTTTTAACCAAATCCTTACATTTTCAGGTATAATTCAATGGCATGGTGATGAGTATCACCATGAGGGGCAACATCTAACTTTTTCAATTTGAATGTCATTAGATTACAAAAAAATTGATAGGCTTGAAAAAATTCTGAAGCTTCAGGATGCGTATGCGCATTGGCAAATGGATGTGATGAAAGTCATGTCGGGGCATGCCTCGTCTCCGTCGCTCCCTGTTCCACCGCTTGTAATGCAATATGTTCCGGAAGATTTAAGAGAGAATTTGCCCGAAGAGCTTTTACAAGATCTGCATAGCAGCAACGAGGATTTGCTGGAGTGGCCATTAAAGGGCGCAATCCCTGAAGATTTTCTTGAGCGCTATGAAGACTTTTATCACCGTTTTCGTTATTTGCGCGAGCTTATATTTATGGAAGAAAGTGGCTACGAGCCGATATCCGGCTTAAAGAACAAGCGCGAAATGCGCAAGGATATGGATCTGGAAATGAGCCGTCTATCCCGTCAGGGGCAACCTTTTACCCTTGCATTAGCCATGATTGATGGCTTTGATGAAATCAAACAAGCGCTTTCTCCTGAAGATGTCGCGGGCTGTATCCGCTATATAGGTCAGAGCATAGTTGAGTGTATGCGCCCCGCCGACGACGCGTATCACCCCAAAGAAAATGAGTTTTTCTTATGTATTCGCCAAACCGATTTATCCGGAGGCCTAAGAGCTTTTCAGCGTTTAGGCGAGTTTTTGGAGGCGCAGAATTTTACAATCTCTATCGATGGTCAGGCTAAAAGGCTCACTCTTACAGGATGTGTCGCTGAGCCAGTAGAAGGAAGCAATGTCGGCGAGTTAATCGATGGCTTGCGCCGTGATGTATCAACCATAGACAAAGATCGCGGTAATATCCTTACTTATCATGAAGTAAGCCCATTACAGCGTTTCATTAACAAAGATAGCTAAAGCCCAAATAATGCCAGACATTTCACCGTCTTTTGATCAACTTTTTCAAAAAATGCCTATTCCGCGTTTTATCATCGGATGGGATGAAGAGGGCGAATTCAAGATTATTAGAGCAAATGATCTGGCGCTGAAATATTTCGGCTGGGAAAAACGCATCGTGCAAGGACAATGTATCCGCGAGTTTTTGGATCACGACAATGCAGAGCATTTCTCGCAATCTTTCGAGGTCGCTGTATCAAAAATGCGACCTGTTACGATACAAACATTGCCGGGTATGCCCGGAAACATTCGCGTTTATGGATTTTATATTACGCCAATACTTGCTGAAGATGAGAAAACTGTACAATTTCTTGATGTTGTTGGGCAAATGGATGTGGCCGATCAATCTATCCTTCAGCGCGAGCGTGATGACGCGATCTCGCTACTGACCTCTATATTCGATGTGAGTGAGGTCGGCATTGTCGTAACCGATCATAACCGCCATATCATCCGCGTGAATGAGAGCTTTATCAGAACATATGGCTGGAAACGTGAAGAGCTGATCAATGAGGACTTGGCCGGCATTGTTACGCCGGATGAGCGTGATTTTGTGCGCATGAATTATGATGAGTTTATAAAAAGCGGCGTGCATTCATCGGGCGAGATGAAAATTATCCGTGCCGATGGCTCTGTCGCGAATGCACTGTTTACTACGGCTACGATGGAATTATCCCAATCGCGCCGCTTCCAGATTACAACCGTTATGGACATCACGCTCAGAAAACAGATGGAGCAATCCTTGCGCGTTGCAAAAGATCAAGCCGACAGTTCAAATCGTTCTAAATCACTCTTTCTCGCCAATATGTCGCATGAATTGCGTACACCGCTTAATGCTATTTTAGGCTTTTCTGAGATGATGATCGACGAGACATTCGGCCCACTTGGTCATGCTAAATATAAAGAATATTTGGGGGATGTTCACTCTTCCGCCAATCACCTGCTGGAGATTATCAATGAAGTGCTGGATATGTCCAAGATCGAAGCGGGACGTATTGATCTGGATGAAGAGGAAATCGAGGTTTCAGAAATGATTGCTTCCACACTGCGAATGCTGGACTCCCGTGCTTTTGGAAAGAATGTACGTTTAGAAGCTGTTTATCCTGAAAACTTGCCAATGCTATTCGCTGATCCACGTTTAATGCGCCAAATTATGATCAACCTTGTCGGAAATGCTGTAAAGTTTTCGCACGCAAACAGCACCGTAACGGTTGAGGTCGACGTGCATTTTGATAAAGCGCTGACAATCATTGTGCGCGACCAAGGGGTGGGCATTCCCGCCGATAAAATCAATGAAGCATTAGAGCCTTTCGGCCAGGTTTATGATACCGCCGATAACTCTTTGCATCAGGGAACAGGTTTAGGGCTGCCACTTGCCAAGGCCATGACCAGGCTTCATGGCGGTACTTTGGAGATTAAATCGCAAGTCGGTAAGGGCACCGCTATCTATGTGCATATGCCGTCCGAGCGCTCGCTCGCGCCCTTTAATACAAGTCAAAAGTCTTTAACAGACCTGTAGAAAGAGCATCTCTTTTTCTGGCTTTTTAATATGGTGAGTGTTATAGATTCCCCGAGTGATCGAATGATAAATATTTCAAGGAGCAATTTTCATGTCGGATCTAGAACAACGCTGTTCAGAAGCGGGCCTCAAAATGACAGGCCAACGCAAAATTATCTTGCAGGTATTGGGTGAGGCGCAAGACCACCCATCCGTTG
>JAHQVU010000018.1 GCA_019634145.1 Micavibrio sp.
TCGATAAGTCTCAGCCGTTGGCTTTAACGCAATCGCACGTTCAAGATATTCGCGCGCATCACCCCAAAGTGACGCATCAATTGCCGCAGCACCAGCGCAACCCAAAGCGCGCGCATTCTTGGGCGCAATCTTGGCAAGGCTAACTATATGTTTGTAGCGCACCATTTTGTCAGCCCCGGCCCCTTGCTCAACCAGATCGGCCCATACCGAAACATAGGCATCATGCATGCTATGCTTGGCAGCCTTCTCAATGACCTTACGAGCAGATTTCGCCTCCCCACGGCCCTTATAATAATAAGCAAGCTCGATTACGGCCGGTGCAAAACGACGATCCGTCCGCAGCCCTTTGCTAAATTCTTCCTTAGCGGCTTCATCCCACCCCTTACCCAGATAATCCTGCGCCAAACCTGTATAAAGTGCTGCGCGCTCATGGGCATAATCTTTTATGCTTTCAGCGTGCTGACGCTCCAGTTTTTTGAGCAAACCCAGCGCCTCTTCCCAATCACGCTGTTGCACAGCCAAATCATAAGCTGTTTTAACAATCCATCGCTGTTTAGGGTGCAGCGCTAGCGCTTTTTGCGTTAAACGCTGCGCTGTATCCTTGTCATTTACATCTAACGCACTTTGCAACAAGCCACGTACACCCAAGAAGGACGCATCCTTACTCTCGATTAATTTCAAATAATTCTTATTGGCTTTGTCCTCGTCACCATTCAAACGTGCGGCTTGAGCGTTTAACAATATTGGAAGTGAATCTTCCTCTCGCTTATGCTTCATCGCCTTATTTGCCTGAATTTGTGCGGCCTTTGCATCGCCTGCGGCGACCGCCGATAAGCCTTTTGTAAGTGCAGAGAGCGTCTTCTCGCGTGCCTGCATTTGGCTATAACGCTTTAAACTATTAGGAAAGCCGACAATTCCGCGTATAATCGAGAAAAGCGTCATGCTGAGCAGCATCAAGCCCAGTATAATGAGAAGGAAAAAGCCCATATGAATCGTGACTTTATAGTCCAACCACTCAAGCTGTACGTGCCCGGGCCTCTCCGCCACCCACAAAGCAAGACCAACGATCAAGGCGACTTTTACAGCGAATATTAAGGCTTTGATCATATCAGGTGTACGTCCTTATGGCAGAGATTAGTTAAAAGGATTGGCATCTTGCAGGGATTTTGAAGCTTTAGGTAAGCCACTAGCGCTTTTAGGTTTCAAAATCATCAAACCACTTTCAGAATCATGAATCATCTTCCCCTCGCTCCCTTCATCGTGCGAGCCATTCATCATATCATCAACAACCATTTTCGCTTTTTGTGCCATCAAAGTCGCTTCCGCCTTTGAAATCCATGGCGCCATTGCTTTGGCTGCATCACCATCAAGGCCCTGCACCTCTAAAATCGCATTTTCGATCTTACCGTTATTCAGCATATTCTGTGCGCGATTTAGAGTGGCCTGCGTATCGGTACCTGTGACCAGCTCTCCATTTTTCTCAACTTGAAATATCTGGTTCATTTTCGCTTTAGCACGGTCCTGAAAATTTGAGTCCTCACCGCTTAAAGACGCGACAACAGCATCACCAGCAATAGTTTTGAACTCGCTACTCAATCCACTGGGCGTTAAAACACCGCTTTTGGCTTCGGGCGAAAGGCGTAGCAATGATTCTTTCAGCTCCGGATTATCGTCACCGACCAAACCCATTAAGACCTCTAAATCACTATCAAAAGCCTCATTATCGCGGTTCAATGCCGAACGAAACTGGCTCATACCCAACAACATAGCAGCAGCTTTTAAATCATCGGCAGGTACGCCTTCAAATGTTTGGCCCAGTGAAGGGCTTTTATCGCGAGATTGCTCTAACATTTGCACAAAAATGGTATTCTGGCGCTTCTCATCAACCTCAACCTCCGGCTCTTGCCCCATGCTCGGCGCACTCATGGAATAGCTTTCTTCTCGCGCAACTTGCATCAAAGCTTCCAACTCTTCCATCGCTTGCTCTAAGCGTAACTCTCCGGTTATATTCTCGCGCATCTCACCAATATTGCCCATAAAATCCGCCAATTCAGGCGTATTCATGAGGCCGCTCATATGCGTGCCCAAGCGGTTGAGGCGTTCATCCATCGTGGCTTCTTTGTCATCAACGACATCAGCCTTAATCCCTTCGACCACATCGACAGCTTTATCTATTTTAACTTTAGCTTCATCGGCTTTTACTTTCAGCTCTTCAATCTGAGTATTGAGCTTTTCTGGAATCATTGCGCCCAAAAAAGACGTTTTTTCCTCTTCTTCAATCGGCTCCTCAACAGGGGGAGGTGTACGCTCCACAACTTTCGGCGGCACAAATTTAGGCCATAAAATTGCCACGAGCCCTATTATCCCGATCGCATATAGAATGAGCCCGGTCCAACTGCCGCCACACATTTTAAATTTACCACCTCCAACTGCACAGGCTTTCCCATCTGGCTGCGGTTTTTCCTCTGCTTTGGTGAGCTTCGGCTTTGATGCCTCTATTTTGTGCGCGCTATCAACATTAAGCACATCAACCGATACACTTTCGGCGACATCTTTCTCACTACCTGCCTCAGGTGTCGTCTTAGGTTCTGTCTCAGGCTTTGTTTCAACGCTCTCATCTTCAGCTTCTGTTTTAGATACAGGCTTGTCTTCAATTTTAGGGGCATCGATTTTAGGCGCATCACCCAACAAATCGCTTAAATCGATCTCATTCTCTTTCGCCGCCGCAAACACTTCATTACGTCGCGCGGCAGGGATAACATTGCGCTTCTTCCAGCCCTGAATAGTTGTGACTGCAACGCCCATCTTTTTAGACATTGGACGTATACCACCAAATCTTTCAATAATTTTGTCTGCATTTTCGATAGGATTGGATTGATCGCTCATAAAGACTTGCCCCGTATTTCGCTTTTATCAAAGTGTTTTTGCTACCATAACCATAGACGTACGGCTTGGAACATCGGAGACCAGAATGTCCTTCCAATTTCCAATGCGTACGCATTCTACCACGCTTTGACTTATACACAAGACCTTCATAGAGTCTAAACAATCACTTAAAGCATGATCTTCAATTAACCTCATAAAAATATCAGCGCTGCGTTTAGAGTATAAGAGCACCCCCCTCACCTCATTCGCCTTAATTACTTCAACTGCTTGCATAGACAGAGCGCTCGCCGCTATTGCCTTATAGACAGGCAGACCGATCAGTTTGTTTTTACTGCCCTTAAATTCACGGACTAAATCATGCGCCAGATCAGCTCCATGTACGTACAGCAATGATGCGCAGCTATCTAGCGCGGACTCTTCAATCATACCCGCTAGTCTGCCAGCACCTTTATCACCCTCAACTATGTCCGTATACCCCACCATATGCGCCGCTTCGGCCGTGCTCGCCCCGACACAAAAGCACTTTAAATGAATAAAATCAGCATTTTGCGCAAATGCACGTACACCCGCCGCGCTTGTGAATACAATACCCTTAAAATCATCACTCTTTTGATACGGCTGGTCTAAATTTTGATAAGCCAAAACGGGAGAAATTATACTCTCGATTCCCTCCTCGCGCAAATCCCGCGCAAGTGTTTCGGCTTCAGGATAAGGCCGGGTAATAAGGATATAATTTTGCATTTATTCTAGAAATCCTGTGGGCAGTTGAGCCATTATTTTTTCACCCAACGTTTGGCCAAATAGTTTCGCTTCCTCAACCGTGCATATTTCTTCATGCATTTGCTCTTTATATATCTTTTCACCATCCATTGAGGAAACCCAAACTTTTAAGTGCATTTCATCAGCCTTTGGCATTGCATGAGCACCAATCGGGGTATAACACGTCCCATCCAAAACTTTCAGCGCCGCACGTTCGGCCATAACTGCAAAATATGTCGGCTCATGATTTAAAGGTGCCAAAATAGCATCAATATCCTGATCAACTTCTCTCCACTCTATACCCACAGCGCCTTGTCCGGCTGCTGGCAACATATCATTTGGCTCTAATATTAAATCAATCTCACCATCAAACCCCAAACGCTTAAGCCCGGCCAGCGCTAAAAACGTGGCATCAACCTGCCCGCTGCGCACCTTATCAATACGTGTCTGTACGTTCCCACGGAAGGGCTCGATTTTCAAATCAGGGCGCTGTGCGAGCAAAAATGCACCGCGCCTTACACTCGCCGTCCCGACAACTGCCCCTTTCGGCAAGTCATGGACAGAGCGCACTTTGCCGCGCAAATCTTCGCGCACCAGCATCGCATCACGGTTATCTGCGCGCTCCAACATACACTCAATCACCAACCCTTGAGGCAGGAAACTATCCATATCCTTCATCGAGTGTACGCCTATATCGATATGCCCGGCGATAAGCGCCGCCTCGATCTCCTTGGCGAACAAGCCCTTGCCGCCCTGCGCCTCAGATAAGCGCACTTCACCGTCCTTAGGGTTCCAATCACCGCTTGTTTTGATCACGACAATCTCAGCCTCCAGCGTCGAATGTGCTAGCTTCAGCTGCCTTTCAACTTCATGTGCCTGCCACAAAGCCAGTGGCGATCCTCTCGTTCCGATTTTGATAACTTTACTGCTCATGCGCTCTTCTATATAGCTATTCTCATGAATATTCTAGGTATTGAATCCAGTTGTGACGAAACTTCTGCGGCCATTGTAAATGACCGTAAGGAGATTCTCGCAAATATTGTCTTGAGTCAACTCGAAGAGCATCGCGCCTTTGGCGGCGTAGTGCCCGAAATTGCTGCCCGCGCCCATGCAGATCATATGGATACCATTATTAGAGCTGCTCTGAGTGATGCTGGTATTACTATGAGTGATATCGATGCCGTTGCCTCCACTTCCGGCCCCGGTCTGATTGGCGGACTGATCGTTGGCATGATGGCGGGCAAAGCCCTTGCCGCCTCTCGCGGTCTACCCTTTATCGCTGTAAACCACCTAGAAGGTCATGCCCTCACCCCGCGCCTGACTGATAATATCGAATTTCCCTACTTGCTCTTGCTCGTTTCGGGCGGGCATACTCAAATTCTAGTCGCTGAGGGTGTAGGTAAATACAAACGTTGGGGCACAACGCTGGACGATGCAGCAGGTGAATGCTTCGACAAATGCGGCAAGATGATGGGCTTACCCTACCCCGCCGGCCCCGAAATACAGCGCATTGCACGTGAATGCAAAGATCCTAAAGCGGCCTTAAAACGTTTTGGACTACCTAAACCGATGAAAGGCCGTAAAGAGCTTGACTTCTCTTTCTCCGGCCTCAAAACAGCTGTACGTCTCTCGGTTGAAGCCCTACCGGAAGGCGATCTCAAGCGCGAAGATGTTGCCGATCTATCCTGTGCCCTTCAGCTAACGATCGCCGATGTAATTAAAGACCGTGCAAGAAGGGCGCTTGAACGCTACCTCGATGAATATAAACCTGCCAACCCTACACTTGTGTTAAGCGGCGGTGTATCGGCCAACACCGCAATTCGTGAAAGCCTAGAGGAACTATGTTCATCCCATGGCGTACGCGCCTACGCACCACCGTTAAAACTCTGTGGGGATAATGCCGCCATGATAGCATGGGCAGGGCTTGAACGCTTTAAATTAGGCCTGACTGATCCGTTGGACAGCAAGCCAATGCCCCGCTGGCCTCTTGACCCTAAAGCCGAGAAACGGCATGGTGCTGGTGTAAAGGCTTAAATAAATTCGAGGTAAAAAACTATTATGACTAAAACAATCGGGGTTATCGGCGCAGGCGCATGGGGTACAGCTTTAGCGCAAGTCTTTGCAAGTGATGGTCGCGACACCCTGATCTGGGCCAGAGAAGAAGAGGCCGTTGACGCCATTAATTCCGCCCACGAAAACACTATGTATCTCAAAGGCGTACCCCTCGATGAGCGATTAAAAGCCACAAAAGATATAGAAGACATTGCCAAACGAAATATCGTGCTTATCGTCTCACCCGCGCAGCATTTGCGCGCTGCCATAGAGAGTATTAGTCATAATGTTTCACGTGAAACAATTCTTGTCATTTGTGCCAAAGGTATTGAAATATCCAGCGGAAAGCTTATGAGCCAAGTCGTGCAAGAAATCCTACCGGAAGCCAAACTAGCCGTATTAACTGGCCCAACCTTTGCTTCCGAAGTCTCGCGCGGCCTCCCCTGCGCCGTGACAATAGGCAGCGATGATTCATCCATTGCTGACAGCCTTTTAGAAGAACTCTCAACCCCGACGTTCCGCCCCTACAGCTCAGATGACATGATCGGCGTACAGCTTGGCGGGGCCATCAAAAATGTTATCGCCATTGGGTGTGGGATGGTACATGGCAAAGGCCTTGGAGAAAGCACACGCTGCGCACTCATGACCCGTGGCTTGGCAGAGATGGCGCGCCTTGGCACAGCTTTGGGTGGACAAAACGAAACTCTACTAGGTATGTGCGGCGTTGGTGACTTGGTGCTCACAGCATCCTCCATGCAAAGCCGGAATTTCTCCCTTGGCGCTGCATTAGGCGAGGGCAAGACACTCGCAGAAATACTCGGAACACGTTCAGCCGTAACCGAAGGCGTACACACTGCCCGCGTAATTTCCGAAGTTGCGAATAAAAATAATGTCGAAATGCCTATCTGTCAGGCGATTAATCAGGTTCTACAAGGGCATATCACCATTGATGATGCAATAGACAGATTGCAAGAGCGCCCCCTTAAAGCGGAGATTTAAACCTATGAATTATTGGCTCATTAAATCAGAACCATTCAAATGGAGCTGGGATCAACAGGTCGAAAAAGGCATTGAGCATTGGGACGGCGTCCGAAATTATCAAGCCTCGAACAATATGAAGGCTATGAAAAAAGGCGACCGCGCTTTCTTTTACCACTCTAATAAAGGCTTGGAGATTGTTGGGATTGTAGAAGTTTGCAAAGAGTACTACCCCGATCACACAGATGAAAAAGGGCGCTTTGGGATGGTTGATTTCAAGGCCATTAAACCAGTACCGGATCCTGTATCTCTAAAAACCATCAAAGCCCATCCCGATCTTCAAGATATGGCACTTGTGCGTCAATCGCGTTTATCCGTATCGCCTGTACGTGGCGAGGAGTGGGAAATCATCTGCGCCCTGGGTGGTGTAGGGGCTTAAGTTTTAAGAAAAATATCGCTCGAGTATACGCCCATATATACGGGTCAAATCTTCTAAATCTTCGACATTCGCGCGTTCATTGACCTGATGAATGGTTGAATTGACCGCACCGCATTCAACAACTGGGCAATATTTAACGATAAATCGAGCGTCCGATGTGCCGCCATTGGTGGTGAGTGCGGGTGTACGTCCCGTAACATCGGTTACCGCATCTCGTACCAAGTCTGTCCAATCATTGGGCTTGGTAATAAAGCTCTCGGCATTCCCCCATAGCTCAACTTCGTACCCATCGCCAGCATCATCGAGAATATCGCCAACCGCAGCTGTCAGCTTATGTTTGCTCCAATTATCATTAAAACGGATATTGAATGACGCAGCTCCACGCGCAGGAATCACATTCTCAGCATTATTCCCAACATCAATTGTCGTGATCTCAAGATTTGTCGGCGGAAAAAACTCATTTCCCTCGTCAAAGCAATGTGTGGCAAGCACATCCAGCAACTTAGCTAGCATAGGCAGCGGATTATAAGCCAGATGCTGATAAGCCACATGCCCTTGCTTTCCATGCACAAGCAAACGTCCATTTAGCGAGCCTCTGCGCCCGATCTTGATCTCTTGCCCCAGCTCGTCGGGATTCGTCGGCTCACCTACGATCGCAACATCAGGAATATGACTGTTGGCATCCATCCATTCCAGCACTTTGACAGTGCCATTAACCGCATCCCCCTCCTCATCTCCCGTTATCAGTAGGCTGATCGAGCCTTTCAAATCATTCTTCGCCAGATATTCAGCCGCAGCTACTGCAAAAGCGGCCACCCCGCCCTTCATATCAGATGCCCCGCGCCCATATAAAACGCCATTTTCAATATGGGGATTAAACGGGCCATATGTCCATGCAGCTTCATCTCCCGGTGGCACAACATCCGTATGCCCCGCAAAGCAAATATGCGGCGCACCTGTCCCGATACGCGCAAACAGATTAGGCACAGCATCCGCGCCCTCACCAAAACTCATATGGTGACAGGTAAAACCATGACTTTCGAGATATTCACCTAAAAGTACAAGTGCACCCGCGTCTTCAGGGGTGACAGACGGGCAAGCGATGAGTTTTTGTGTGAGTTCTAGCGTGTTCATGAATTATGTTTTACGCGGTAAATGAGGTACGAGCAAGAGGCTAGATTGACATCACAGATTCTGAGCGTTTTTGTTGTGATTCCAGCGTGGTATATAAAACAGCTTCATTATTTAAATCGTCAAAGTCTACGTAATATTTTCTGCGTAAAGAATTTAACCCCTCAATTACATTTGACGCCCCACCGCTACAAAGTGCGTTCATGATATTCTCATAAACGGCTGTATCCTTACCAGTCCTCGCCAACTCCGGTGCTTCCGCAATCTGTGTCATGATCATACATGCAGGATTTTGAATGGCAGGAACTCCTTTATATAATCTTTCTATAGAAGGAATATATTCTCTTAGATTTAGGTCGGGATCGAGCGAGGCTCCTTTAAACATGCAGCGCATGCTTTGCTCACTATGTAGGCAATAAAGGCGGTTTATGCGCGCCAACAAGCGCCGTGTGATATCAATATCGCGCACCAAATTCTCAAAAGGGCCGTCCCCATATGTTTGTGCAAAAAACGGTTTTGACTGGCGGTATTTGTCCCAAAGATCTTTCTTATTGTCCAAATATTGACGCATAACTGGAGCAGGGTCACCCTTTTCCACCAAAGTAGAACAATTCTGATTTGTATCAAGACGCTTATTAATATCAACCACACGATCACTCATTGCGCAGGCTAAATATTTCATTTCACAGGTTTTAAAAATAGGGTTTCCGAAAGGAGTCTCCATAGGGGTCAGACCATGGCGAGTAACATGGATTTCCGGCTGTTTTTTTGCCTGACCCCAATAGCCAAAAGCCTGAAAATAATGCCCATCATCGTCAGTCAGACAGTCCATTGATGGCCAAATCTCATCACGAACCATAGGCAGAGCCATGACTCCACCGGGTTTAATATTCTGCAATATTTTGGCAAAGTCATATTTATCATCAACGAAAGCATTCATCTTTTCGATTGAATATTTGCGACAATCTGTGGATCGCTCCATGCGCTCACCAGTTTTTTCAATAATCTCGAGTTCATCATCTGTAGGCTTCCAGCCTAGTTCCTTAAACTCGTTTAAAACCATCTCAATAATATTGGTCTTAAATAAATGATAGTCTTCCCCACAATCATGGACTATGCCGACATTAAAAAATCCTTGTACTGGCCCGCAAATCTTTTCAATGTCTGAAATGTTATTTTTAAAATTCTCGTTATAGCGATATTGGGCGATCATCGGCGACACAATATCCAGCTCATGACCTAAGCCCGGTGTATATTTATTCTTGCGCAGTTTAGTGCCTTTAAGCTTAGTCAAAACCCTTAGCAGAGCGCTTGCAACGCGCATATTATTCTCTTTATAAAATGCACTGTGATCTTCGTAAATTTCACTATAGGCTTCTTCAAAGACACGCTTTTTTCTAACCAATGCATCTTGCTTCATATGCCGTAAATAGAAGAGCGGGTCATCCTGGCCCAAACGAGCAGCTAGATTTAATGCATAACTGACAAATCCGTTTGCCATATTCCTCCCTTTTCGCGTGTGCTTTTTACACAAACCGCCTATGTGGTGCAAAAAAATAATATGACAATTAAATCATGTAAACCTTGGGTATAAAGGGCCCCCTTTAATCGCGTAAAAGCTCATTAATCCCAGTTTTAGAGCGCGTGCGCTCATCAACGCGTTTCACAATCACAGCGCAGGCCAGTGAAGGGCCAGGTGAACCGTCGGGCAAGTTCTTACCCGACAATGTACCCGGAATAACAACTGAATAAGACGGGACGCGTCCCATGAAAATCTCACCAGTTGCACGGTCGATAATTTTGGTCGATGCACCGATGAACACACCCATAGAAATCACAGCGCCTTCTTCTACGATCACACCTTCTGCAATTTCACTGCGCGCGCCGATAAAGCAATTATCCTCGATAATTGTTGGCCCTGCCTGCAATGGCTCAAGCACGCCGCCAATACCAACACCACCGGAGAGATGTACGTCCTTACCGATTTGTGCACATGAGCCTACGGTTGACCAAGTATCAACCATTGTACCTTCATCAACGTAAGCACCGATATTCACAAAAGACGGCATTAAAACCACGCCCTTAGCTATATAAGCCGAGCGACGGACAACCGCATTTGGTACAGCTCGGAAACCTGCCTCCTTATAGGCCGCCTCATCCCAGCCATCAAACTTGCTCGGCACTTTGTCCCACCAGCTAGCGCCATCAGGGCCGCCGGAAATCATCGCCATATCGTTAAGCCGGAAAGAAAGCAAAACTGCTTTTTTCGCCCATTGATGTACGTGCCATTTGCCATCTGTTTTTTCGGCCACGCGTAACTTACCACTATCTAACATAGATAGAGCCTGCTCAATCGCATCGCGTGATTCTCCCTTACTTTCAGAGTTAAGCGTATCGCGCGCATCCCATGCGGCTTCAATTGAGGTTTCAAGTTGGGCATATGCAGAATTGGTCATGGCTTTTGCTCGTCTTTCAAATCATTAAAAATCGAGGCGGACTTCAACACGATAATAGAAAAAAATCAAGAGTGGATATTATCCTAGAGAAACAAGATATTTTTCAGCCAAACGTAATTTTTTAAGATCTCCGGAGGCCAGATAGTGTTCCAGAGGCTGCAAGATAGAGATAACCATAGTATAATCCTTATGAACAAAGGCTTTTGCCGCTTGCGTACAGGCTTCAACGATATGTTTATCAAAATGTTTTCTCACAGATTGTTCAATGCGATGATTGCGAATAGCCTCGGCGCGTTGGAGCAGCCTCTCATCTCTACGAATATAATAAGAAACATTATTTTTCAAACTTTCGGCAATACGCTGCACCGATTTTTCAAGCATATCTGGGCTTGATAGCCCCCATTCACCTGCAATAGAGACATCATTTTTCTTAGCCGCAGCTAAAACCTCAGATAACTCAAATCGGCGTATCCGGTCATAATAAACATAGCCTTCTAGAAAGAAATGCTCCTCTCCATATATGATTTCAATAGCCTGAAGACCGCGTTCATAGCGGGTGATAGCAAGAAAATCATTACGTATTTGTTGGTTTTTAAAGGACTTGATAACCTTATAATTATCTCGATATTCAAGAATCCCACTGATATAATTATATCCGCAGGATTGCTCTAGATATCTGAAATGATGCTCACACGAATGAAAGAATCGCTCTAGCAATCCATTCGTCAAGGATTCATTTTTATTCATTACTGCTCACACACCCCTTTACGGAGTTTCCCCTTTTTATGAATTCGTCTTTTCAAACCAAGTTAATATCCCCTGGTTGCGCTATACAATGGTATGAAAAACGTTATAAAGTAAATCCTAATGTAGCACAGAAACATTGCAATAAAGTTAATTTATTAAATTTGTTACAAAGTTTCATCTATTCCGAATCACACTCTAAAATTTTCTACCATGACTACCTTCACGCAACCATTTCCATAGACAACGAAGACGCCGGATTTTTCCTAATGCATAAAGTTGCATTTTTAAATGGCTTTTTAGCTACGTATTATCTAGATCGCGGCCCGGTATGGTATGAGGGCTTTGATAAGGAAGAGAATTTTCTCGCCTTCGCACGTACTCTAAAGTCCGATTTGCCCACGGGCTTTTTAAAATCCATTCGCTTCATCCCCGAAATTCCCGCTTCACCTGAACTCATCGACGAGATGAAAAAAATCGGCTTTAAACATAAAAGAGACAGCGCCTATGAAACCTCAATCCTTGATTTAACACAAAAGACCGAGGTTTTACGCCGTAATTTAAAAGCCAATTGGCGCAACCAGCTTAAAAAAAGCGAGGCGCACGACTTAACTATCGAGTTTGATTTGCAGGAAAAATATCAAAACTGGCTCGAACGCACTTATTTAAAGGATAAAATGTTAAAAAAATATAAGGGCCCGTCTCTAAGTATGATTAAGGCGCTCTTTAAGAGCCAAAATGAGAATGATAAATGCTTGATTGTCAGGGTATTGGACAAAGGCCGCCCGGTCAGTGGCGCTCTATTTATACTTCATCCTCCCTCGGCAACTTACCAAATAGGATTTTCAATGGAGCAGGGAAGAAAAATTAACGCAAATAATTTCCTGCTTTGGAATTCTGCGCTATATTTAAAAGAACGCGGTATAAAAACACTCGATCTCGGAGGGATGAATGACAAGGACGCCAAATCA
>JAHQVU010000019.1 GCA_019634145.1 Micavibrio sp.
AATACACCGGGGCCTGAAGGTATGGATACACCTGAGTCCGCAGAAGAAAAGCCCGCAGAGCAAGCTGTTTTGGCGGGCACGATGACACAAGAAGAGTTGGACGCGCTCGATGAAGCCTTCAACAATACACCGGGGCCTGAGAGTGCGCCACCCACCACCACCACCGAACCTAAGCCTGCTGCTGCACCAAAGCCTGCTGCAAAGGCAGAAGGCGCAGAAGAGCAGGGTGCATCCGCGCCCGTATCGGCTCAATCATTACGCGTAAATGTTGAGGTTTTGGAAGAGCTGATGACCATGGTCTCTGAGCTCGTATTGACCCGAAATCAGCTCATGCAAATCCGCCCTACGGCCGCCGGTGAAGGTGAAGATCACTATAGCACTCCGTTGCAGCGTCTGAACCACGTGGTGTCTGAACTGCAAGAAGGTGTCATGAAAACCCGAATGCAGCCGATCGGTAATGCATGGTCGAAGCTGCCGCGTATTGTTCGCGATCTGGCTTTGGAATTGGATAAGAAGATCGATTTGCAAATGGTCGGTCAAGAAACTGAACTTGATCGTCAGGTGCTTGACCTGATTAAAGACCCGCTGACGCATATGGTGCGCAATTCGGGGGATCACGGCATTGAAACGCCTGATATCCGTAAGGCCGCCGGAAAGTCGGAAACAGGCACCATCCAGCTTAACGCGTTCCATCAAGGTGGGTATATCATCATCCAGATTGCAGATGACGGAAAAGGTTTAGCGCTAGATAAAATTAAGGAAAAGGCCATCAATAACGGCCTAGCAACCCCTGATGAGCTTGAGGCGATGTCCGACAGCCAGATCACACAATTTATATTTAAGGCCGGATTTTCGACCGCTGAGAAGGTCACATCTGTATCAGGGCGCGGCGTTGGCATGGACGTGGTGCGCACTAATATCGAAAAAATCGGTGGCTCGATCGAGCTGGATACAAAGGAAGGCAAAGGCTCGACCTTTACGATCAAAATCCCGCTGACCCTGGCAATTGTCTCCGCACTAATCGTTGAATCTGGCGGTGAGCGCTTCGCTATTCCGCAGCTATCTGTGCGCGAGCTAGTGCTCACAGGCGGCGATACAGAAGTTGAAAATATTAACGGCGCACCTGTGCTTCGTCTTCGCAACTCGCTTCTGCCGCTTGTATCATTAAAGAAAATGCTGAAACTGCAGGGGCTGGACGTCGATGAGGATGAAGATGAAGACGCTGAGAATGATGGTAAGGTGGCCTTCGAGCTGAGCAATGAAGAATATATTGTGGTCACGCAAATCGGCTCTGCCTCGTTTGGTATCATCGTTGATCGCGTTTATGATACGCAGGAGATTGTTGTGAAACCGGTTGCAGGCATCCTGAAGAAAATAGAGATTTTCTCGGGCAATACAATCTTGGGTGACGGAACAGTAATTATGATTCTTGATCCAAACGGTATCGCGCGCAATATCGGCGATGTCGAGGCTCTTGAGCGCCAGGCTGAGGAACAGCAAGATGCGGTGCTCGGTGACGCCGTTGGAGAGACGACATCTCTGCTTCTCTTTTCTGCAGGCGATGAAACACCTAAGGCAGTACCGCTTGCATTGGTATCACGTCTGGAAAATGTTGAGGTCTCGCAGATCGAACGCACGGGTGATCGTATGCTGATTCAATATCGTGGTCGTTTAATGCCACTCATTCCTTTTGGAGAAAATGCAAATTTCGAGGAGCATGAGGAAAAACCCGTTCTTGTATTTTCAAATGCTGACAAATCTCTTGGCCTTATTGTTGATGAGATTATAGATATCGCCAACGAATATATTGACGTGCAAAGCGATAGCAGTATGCCCGGTATTTTGGGCAGCTCGATCATACATGGTAAGGCTACCGACATGATTGATGTGGGGTATTATCTACAGGCCAGCGATGACAACTGGTTCAAAGATCACAGTGATGATCCGTTTGATTCCGGTGATGCAACAACCCAAGCTGGCGGCGCGTCCAAGAAGAAAGTCCTTTTGGTTGATGACAGTCCGTTTTTCCGCAATATGCTCTCGCCACTTTTAAGTGTAGCGGGCTATGATGTGACAACATTGGAAAGCCCGGCGGCAGCGCTGCAAATGTGTGAGGCCGGAAAAGAGTTCGATATCATTATCAGCGATATCGAAATGCCGGAAATGAATGGATTCGAATTCGCGCAGAAAGTCCGTGATGGCGGTAATTGGCAAGAAACGCCCATGGTCGCCCTGTCATCACACGCAACACAACAAGATATGGACAAAGGGCGAGAAGTCGGCTTCACAAGCTATATCGCCAAATTCGATCGTGACACATTGCTTAACACTTTGTCGCAAACTTTATCGGGAAACAGGGGAGTTTAGAAAATGGATGAAGAAACAGGACCTAAAGAAAACCGCGCTGGAAATTACCTAACTGTCACCATTACAGGTCAGCTGTTCGCTGTTCCTATTTTGCAGGTGCAAGATGTTTTGGGGGCGCAGAAAATCACGCGTATTCCGCTCGCTCCGCCAGAAGTTGCAGGTGCATTAAACCTGCGCGGACGGATTGTAACGGTTATTGATGCCCGCACGCGACTTGGCCTGCCCAAAGCGCAAAAGGATATGCAGCGCATGAGCGTTGTCGTTGAGCAAAATAACGAACTATACAGTATTCTGATCGATGAGGTCGGCGATGTTATGGCGCTTAAAAACCGTGATTTCGAAACACCGCCACCGACATTGGATGAAAAATGGCGTTCGGTATCCTCTGCGATTTGCAGGCTGGAAGGGCGCTTGATGGTTTTGCTGGATGTCGAAAAATTCCTTGGCGCAGTCCACCTTCAGGGTGAAGCGGCATAAGACCCCTTAGAAATATTATCAGGAGATAGAAATCAATGAAATTATGTTTGGTAGTGGACGATAGTCGTGTAGTGAGAAAGGTTTCGCGAAGGATTGTCGAGGATTTGGGGTTTGAATGTGAAGAGGCTGAAAACGGGCAGGAGGCGTATGAGTTTTGCGGTTGGCGTATGCCCGATGTGATCCTGCTGGACTGGAATATGCCGGTCATGAGCGGTATCGAGTTCCTTGAAAAACTGCGCATGATGACTAATGGTGGAAATCCGTCTGTTATCTTCTGTACAACAGAGAATGATATGGATCACATCCAGCGCGCAATTGAATCAGGCGCGAATGAATACATCATGAAGCCCTTTGATAGCGACATTATTAAAGCCAAGCTCGTACAGGTCGGTGTTTTATAATACCCTGTCGTAGCTTTGATTTGTATTATTAGAGGGAAATAACAAAAATGGACGTTCAAGCGCCATCTAGTAACAGAATAACAATCATGTTAGTCGATGATTCTGCCGTTATACGCGGCGGATTATCACGTATTTTAAAAACAGAACCCTCTATAGAGATTGTCGCCTCCGTTGCCGATGGAGCGCAGGGTATAATAATGGCCGGTAAGCATAAGCCCGATATTATTATTACAGATATCGAGATGCCGGTTATGGACGGTTTAACGGCATTGCCCCAATATCTTAAAGCCAGCCCCGACAGCAAGGTGGTCATGTTTTCGACATTGACCGAGAAGGGCGCGGCCGTGACTATGAAGGCGATGACATTGGGCGCGGTGGAGTGTCTGGTTAAACCGCAAGGCGGGCAAGGCGCAGATCCGAATTCGGAATTCGGTCGCTATATTATAACTTTAACGAAAAACCTGGCGCCCAAGAAAACTAATGCCGCTATTGGCGCATCATCTTCGGGGACTTCGAGCGCTTCTTCGGATGAATCGAAGCAAAGTCTTCTTTCGCCCAAAGGGCCTCTGGTTATCCGAAATAACCCTATGGATTATAAAGGTAAGCCGTCAGTTGTCGCAATTGGGAGTTCGACAGGCGGCCCGCAAGCGCTCTTTAAGCTTTTATCTAATTTCAAGGGCTTTGATGTTCCAATTGTTATCACCCAACATATGCCCGCAACTTTTACACGTATTCTTGCCACGCATATCAATCAAAACGCAGGGGTATCTGCCTTTGAAGGGGAAGAGGGGATGCGCTTAGAAGCTGGTAAGGTCTATGTAGCCCCGGGCGGTTATCATATGCTTTTCAACAAGAATGGCAACGATGTGACAATCAAGTTGGACACAGGGCCTCAGGAAAACTTTTGCCGTCCTGCTGTTGATCCTATGTTTAGGAGTATCGCCGAGATATACGGCAGTAAAGTTCTTGGCATCATTGTTACGGGTATGGGAAAAGACGGTCTGAAAGGCAGCGAACTTCTTGTTGAAAAGGGCGCACGGGTGATTGCTCAGGATGAAAAAACGTCAGTGGTATGGGGCATGCCGGGTGCAGTTTCTATGGCAGGAATATGCAGCGCGGTTTTGCCGCTTGAAGAATTAGGCCCTTGGGCCAGAAAGGCCGTTCTAGGATAACGGGTTAAGGTTGGAAAATGAAGATAATAGATTTTGATTTATACGCAAATTTGCTGAAGGAACAGTCGGGATTGTCTTTGACGCAGGATAAAAGCTATCTACTTGAATCGCGCCTCGGGCCGATTGCAAAAAAGTGGGGGTTTGCCTCGCTCGATGCGATGACAGTCTCTTTGCAAGGTGTGCCGGACAAGGGGTTGATCAACGATATTATGGAGGCAATGACCACCAACGAGACATCGTTCTTCCGCGACACCAAACCCTTTGATTTATTCAAAGGGATGGTGATGGATTATATGAAAACTGCGCGCTCTGGCCCTAAAAAATTGCGTATTTGGTGTGCAGCAGCATCCAGCGGGCAAGAGCCCTATACGCTATCAATTTTGCTGCACGAGATGATGCCGCAATTGCCGGGGTGGAAGTTCGAGATCGTAGCAACCGATATTTCTCAGCAGATCATCGATCAGGCCAAGACGGGAATATACTCGCAATTCGAAGTGCAGCGCGGTATGCCAACCATGATGTTGATGAAATACTTCACCAAGATCGATGACCGCTGGCAGGTCAAGGATAATGTAAAATCTCTCGTCCAGTACTCGACCTTTAATTTGCTACACCCTATGGACAGTCTGGGCACATTCGACCTTATTTTTTGCCGAAACGTGCTGATTTATTTTGATCAGCAAACGAAGGGCAAGGTTCTTGAAAACATGAAAGGCCGCCTTTCGTCTGACGGTTTTCTTTTCCTCGGTGGTGCGGAAACTGTGATCGGCGTGACTGAGGACTTTAAGGTTGTTCCGGATCAACGTGGATTATATGCACTAAGCAATAGCCCCCATGTTAGTGGAAGCGGTTCTGCACAGGTCGCAGCGCAATAAAGCGCTCACCCTCTTGCCTTTCTTTTCTTAAAGGCTTAAAAGACCCTGAAATCAACTTTTAAGCCAAGAAGAGTGCTATAGACCCATGAGCGATATTATCCGCGATCCTTCAGCCGTTGTAATCAAACGTGCGCTTATCTCAGTTTCCGATAAAACAGGGATAGCCGAATTTGCCAGGAAATTGGCGGATTACGGCGTCGAAATCCTCTCTACAGGCGGCACGGCCAAGATGCTGAAAGACGAGGGTATTGCAGTTAAGGATGTCTCCGACCATACAGGATTTCCTGAAATTATGGATGGGCGCGTTAAAACGCTGCACCCTAAAATCCATGGCGGTATCCTTGCGCGCCGCGATGATGAAGCCCACACAAAAGCAATGGAAGAGCACGACATAGGCGGTATCGATTTGATGGTCATCAACCTCTACCCGTTCGTGCAAACAATGCAGAGCGGCAAGGGCTTTGATGATTGTATCGAAAATATTGATATCGGCGGACCAGCCATGATACGCGCTGCGGCGAAAAACCACGCATTTGTGACCATCATCACCGACCCGCAGGACTATGAGAAAGTTCTGGGCGAGATGGATAAGCATGAAGGTGCGGTGACAGGCGCGCTGCGTAAACGTCTTGCGGCAACGGCGTTCTCGCTGACCGCGACATATGATTCTAACATCTCTAGCTGGATGGTTGGTCAGATGGATGAAGGCTTCGGCGCACCGCGTCGTTCCTCTTTTAGCGGAAATCTAAAGCAAACTTTGAGATATGGCGAGAACCCGCACCAAAGCGCCGCGCTTTACCTGATTGACAGCTCACAGCGTCCGGGTGCTGCGAGAGCTGAGCAAGTGCAGGGTAAGGAGCTATCCTATAACAATCTAAATGACACGAATGCCGCATTTGAACTGGTCTCCGAGTTTGATGTCCCGACTGTGTCGATTATAAAGCACGCAAATCCTTGCGGCATAGCATCGAATAGCAACATTGTAGCGGCTTATGAGCAGGCTTTATCATGCGACCCCGTCAGCTCCTTTGGTGGTATCATTGCAATCAATCGCCCACTGACAGCTGCGCTTGCAACCGAAATCATCAAGCGCTTTGTTGAGGTGATTATCGCCCCTGAAATCGAAGATGATGCGCTGCCGGTGCTTGCGAAGAAAGCCAATATCCGTGTGCTTAAAACCGGTGCGATGCCCGGTAAAGGTGAGGCGCGTAAAATGATAGTTCCTGTCGCTGGTGGCTTCCTTGTTCAAGATAGCGACATCGGTGATGTTGCATCGCTGGATCTCAAAGTCGTTACAGACCGCGAGCCTACCAAGCAGGAAATGGAAGATATGATTTTCGCCTTCCGCGTGGCTAAGCATGTGAAGTCCAACGCTATTGTCTATGCCAAGGATAACGCCGCAGTCGGTATCGGCGCAGGACAGATGAGCCGCGTGGATTCAGCGCGCATTGCCGCATGGAAAGCGACCGAAGCCGCCAAAGAAATGGGGCTCGACACACCCCTTACTAAAGGCTCAGTCGTGGCTTCTGATGCATTCTTCCCCTTCGCTGATGGTCTGATCAGCGCGGCAGAGGCTGGCGTAACCGCAGTCATTCAGCCGGGCGGATCTATCCGCGATCAGGAAGTCATCGACGCCGCCAATGAGCGCGGCCTCGCTATGGTCTTTACAGGAATGCGTCATTTCAGGCACTAAGTCTTAGGGGGTTAATTCTCGTGCATCTCACGCTGGCGCATTGGCATCGCATCGCTCATAGGCATGGGAGTCAGTTGCGACGCGGGCGCAGAGGGGCGAGCGGCGGGCGCGGGCGGCGTATAATTCTCTTCAATCGCGATTTTGCGCTCGGGCTTGGCCGTCATTGCATCATACACAATCACAAGAGAGAGCAGCGTCACTATAGCCGTCACAGCGGCGAGGGTCATCAATGTCTTTTGGGTCATTTTCATGTCCCGCATAATGGCATTGGAGGCGGGGAGAGGCAATCTACTTGTTTGGGCGGGCTAAAATTTTTTATCGATTTTAGTGTCGATTTTAAACAGCTCTTCCAGCGGTTTGTTCTGCCCCGCCGGTTTTTCAATGCCAAGGCTCTCGCGGATATCGATAATGTCCTCAATGGCTTGCTTAAGAAAATCTTGCTGTTGAGCGGCGCTGCGCTCGGTGATGTTTTCGCCTGATAGGAGGCCGGAATCACGCGCATCGAGGATATTCAGCTGCGCCGCCAGAAATTGTGACGTGCGGATAAGCTTGTCCTCCATACGCTGGTTAAATGCATACCTATAACTAAAATCCGGCAAATTTGAATACTGCATCCGCATATCCCCTTCACCCTCCATTATAGCATGGGTGGGGTGGGGAAGGCGAGAAAATGAATGTGTAGGATCGTCACTGCGAGGAGCAAAGCGACGCGGCAGTCTATTATGGATTGCTTCGGCTAACGCCTCGCAATGACGGGTGGGACGAGGAAGTCGAGGAAATGGATTTTTGTTTTTTAAGTTATTGATTGGAAATAATTTTTTGATCAATTTCAATTAAATAACGAAGGTAAGCTGATCCTATGCTGAGTGATAATATTGCAGAATCCAAAGAGGGTGGCGTTAATTGCTCTTTCGCTTGCCCATGGCGATATATATGATGTGCATCTACCCATTTAGCAAAACCTTTTAATATTTCTTTGATAAATGTTTTCTCATCTTCATCTTGGATTTTTGCCGCACAAATATTAGTTAAATTGTAAGATACTTCTTTATTACCAAGCCTTTGGATTTTAGAGTCTATGAGTTTGGATACAGTTTCTAAGCTTTCAAAAATATCTTTAATTGCTGTTCTAGTATTTTGTTTATCAGCTCGAAGAGCTGAATAGGCGGATAAATAAATCGATTTCGCTTGTTCATATCTTTGTTTATCTAATGAAATTAGAGTGCTGTGATGGCTATTAGAAAATTCAGAATCTATGTAAGGATAAACATCACCTTCAGAATCTATTGAATATTCTGTTCCCTGTTCCCTAAAAACTCTTTCAACAAAATCCAACCACTTTTTTGAAGTGTCTTTACCAAGGAGTTTAGAACAAAAATATATAATTGTTAAGGAATCCAAAAAGTCTGCAAGTTCACAATTCAACAAAAACTGCTCTGTATAAAAAACTATTCCAAAGCTTGAGCTACTAGTTGAAATTTTAATTCCTAGCTCTTGTTCCAATTGCTGGTAAATTAAGTGATCAATTTTTGTATCTTTATAATCAGCCCTAAATTTTTCATGGTGAATATTATTTAAATAGTAAGAAGATATTCTTTTACGCATCCTCGAACAGTCTGCTAAGTTTGAGGGTCTTTCTAGGTAGTGATGGCTATACCTTTTAAACCCCATCACCCATCGCCCATCTTAAGCGCGGCGATAAACGCACTCTGAGGAATCTCCACATTCCCGTATTGGCGCATTTTCGCCTTACCTTTTTTCTGCTTTTCCAGCAGCTTTTTCTTACGCGAAATATCACCGCCGTAACATTTGGCGGTCACGTCTTTGCGCATGGCGCTGACATTTTCACGCGCGATGACCTTGCCGCCGATGGCCGCTTGGATGGCGATTTTAAACATCTGGCGCGGGATGAGGTCTTTCAGGCGCTCACACATGCCGCGGCCTCGGCTCTCTGCACTGGCGCGGTGAACAATCATGGCTAGCGCATCAACTGGCTCTTCATTCACTCGAATCTCAAGCTTAACGAGGTCATTCTCTCCATAGCCGTCCAGCTCGTAATCAAAGGACGCATATCCTTGCGAGATGGATTTAAGGCGGTCATAGAAATCAAACACAACCTCGTTGAGCGGCAGACGGTAAACCAGCATCGCGCGATCCCCCGCATAAGTAAGGTCAACCTGAACACCGCGGCGATCTTGGCAAAGCTGTAGCAGGCCACCGATATATTCATCGGGCACCATGATGGTTGCCTTGATCCACGGCTCCTCGATGGATGAGATTTTCACCACATCGGGCATATCAACGGGGTTATAAAGCTCAATCGTTTCCCCGTTGGTCATGTTGATTTTATAGACCACGCTCGGCGCGGTGGGAATAAGGTCGAGGTCAAACTCGCGCTCCAGGCGCTCTTGGATGATCTCCATATGCAAAAGCCCAAGGAAGCCACAACGGAAACCAAGGCCAAGCGCTTGGGAGCTTTCCATCTCGTAATGGAGCGAGGCATCGTTAAGCTTGATCTTACCCAATGAATCGCGCAGCTTTTCAAACTCACCCGCATCGGAAGGGTAGAATGAACAAAAAACCATCGGGATAGAGGGCTTAAAGCCCGATAAACGATCGCTGCAGGGGCTGCGCTCGTCAGTGATTGTGTCACCGACATTTGTTTCACTGATATCTTTGATGGAGGCGGTGATGAAGCCCATCTCGCCGGGGCCAATCTCCGGCAGCTCGACCTTTTTAGGTGTGAACATACCAACGCGGTCAATCTCGCGCGTGGCGCCATTGGACATGAATTTGATCTTTTGGCCTTTTTTAAGCGTCCCGTCGATCACGCGCACCAACACCACAACGCCCAGATATATGTCATACCAACTATCAACCAGCAGCGCTTTGGTGGGCTTGGTTATATCGCCTTCTAACGGAGGAGGGAGGCGCGTAACAATCGCCTCGAGCAGGTCATGCGTGCCGATGCCAGATTTGCCTGAACACTCAACGGCATCAGAGCAATCAAGGCCGATCACATCTTCGACTTCTTGCTTTACTTTATCAGGGTCTGCGGCGGGCAGGTCGATCTTGTTAATTGCGGTCACAATCTCGTGATCATTATCAAGCGCCATATAGACGTTGGCGAGCGTCTGCGCCTCAACCCCTTGGGTCGAATCAACAACCAAAACCGAGCCTTCGCATGAGGCAAGAGAGCGAGAGACTTCGTAGGAAAAGTCGACGTGTCCGGGGGTATCCATGAGGTTAAGTTGATAAGTGATGCCATCCTTGGCGGTATATTCAAGGCGCACGGTTTGCGCTTTGATGGTGATGCCCCGCTCGCGCTCGATATCGGTGTTATCCAAGACCTGCTGCGTCATTTCGCGCTCTTCCAGCCCACCACACGTTTGGATGAGGCGGTCGGCCAGCGTGGATTTACCATGGTCGATATGGGCGATAATGGAGAAGTTGCGGATGTGCTCGAGCTTATGTGTCATGTCTGCGTTTTTACGCACTCACGGCGGTTTTTGCAAGCGATATATGGACAATCACTATCCGCTGCGCACGCCTTTTGTTGTGCTGGTCGAAGATTATGAGCAAACCAAAGATGTCTTTAATTTTTTAAAACACCGTTTTTGTTGGCTGTCGGCTATGCGCCTGCCGAAAACGATATGCTAGATTATCTGTCTTCGCTCGGTGATACGCTGGCTGAAAGAAAAGAGGGATAAAAGGCGCGACGGGAGCGCGCGGTACGCATGCATTATTGCGGGGCGATTTATTATCAGAAAAATCGTGAGAAAGTAGCGGTGCCTAAAAACGACCCTAAAAACAACAACGGCCCCACATAGGGCCGGTGAAAATGATGTTTGCTTTGCTACTGCTATGGCCCGCCAAATTCTATCTTTGCGGAATAATCTGGAGTAATGCTTGGAACCGCTGCTGCGCTATTGAACATAGGTCGGCAAACGGCATCAATTCCTGGCGAGTGCGTTGCACCAGATCCTGCGGTATCACCAGCCAGATTAAAACTATTTAAACATTCTTGCGGATCAAATGTCATATATTACACCCTTCTTTTTCTCTATTAATTTATTTCTATTACCGTTTCGCATGATTACCTCATGACTTGATTTAATTCTAACGGGAAATAGTAAAGAAAAGGTTACGATGCTATGCAGTTTGGCAGAAAATCAGGCTTTATGAAGGATTAAAGGGAAATAAACCCCTTCCACGGCCTCGCCGGTTTTTATGTCCAGCTGAACGGTCAAAATCTGGTGGGAATTCTGCATATATTTGGTCATTCCATCATTAACCTGAATGCCCGAATCAACCTGATCGCCCTCGTCAAAAACGAAGAAAAGTTTACGTGCGTCCAGATCACATTCAAACCAGCCAATGTCTTCCTTGAATACATGGCTGTGGAAGATGACAACTTTGCCGAACTCGTTTACGACAACGTCGATTTCAACAGGGTTTTCTTTTGATGCCCCGTAAACATAATTTGTCAGGTTTATAACCGGTTTTGAAGGGGAGGCTTCGCTGTGTGATATCTCTTCGCTCATGATTGCACTATAACTCTAATTACTGAAAATGCCAAATATTTTACTTCTTATGAATAAGGGGGTAGAAATGTCCGTCAATCGGCTCTCCATCGCGCGTGCGCATGAACTGGACTTCATCGGATTTTGTAAAATAGGGACGTATAAGCCACTGGATTTTAACGCCTAGATCATAAACATCACCATTTTTCATGACCACATCCACCGTATATGTATCGTGATCATAAATGAGGTGATCAATGGCGCGATAATCGATTTCCTTGCCATGAAAAACAAAGCTTTCATGCGTCATCTTGTTGCAAAAAATATCAAGCTCGTCTTCCATGAAAAAGGCAGGCTTATCCCCCGGCGCCTTGGCCTTGCCGGGTGAAAAGGCTTGCTTGGCGCTTTTTTTACCGGCGCTTTTGTCCTTATCTGGTTTATCTTTTTGCTCGTCGCTGCTCATATGATGTTCGGCTGTGGGGGTGTTTGCGCCTGAAAAATAGATTGAAATCGGAAAAACCCGATTATGAATCATAGCATTAGCCGCGCCCATGGGGCAAGAGAGGATGTGCCCCTTTCATTAGCCGGCCATATCCATGATCATTGCGGGCATGTCTTTATATTCCTTGCCCTCAAGTTTAAATGCCGCAACATTGCCGAGCTTACCGCCAACATTGATGATATCGAATTCCATATTTTCAGGTTTGCCCAGCTTCTTGAAGCCTATATGCGAGGGAGGGATAACGATAGAGCTGGGTCTTTGTGCGGCTTGCTGGGCAGCAATACCGCTCAAGGCTTTCATCGGTACATATTTTCCATTAGTTGTCTGGCCAGCAAAAAAGACTGTATCATACTTGCCATTGCCGATGTCCTTACCGTCAGCATCTTTCGCACCTTTCAAATCAGCCACTTCGAACTTGAACGTATTGTCCTCGTCATATTTATGTTCGGCAAAAGGCAGGTTATGCTTGCGTTGTGGTACTTTCACGACTTTTTCATTGTTATCAGGATCGGCAGCAGGGCCTTCGTTGGCAGCTGGGTTATGGGTTGGCTTACCTTTGTTGGTGACGGTCTGGTCGATGCGTGGCTTTAACTCATTTGGTGTGTGCGCAGCATTCGAGGAGGATTGCCCATTGAGCATTTTGCCTGTCAGCTTGCTGAGATAGCCTGTTAAAAGAAGGGTTAGACCCAATGTGATCAGGCCTTTGAACATCGGGCTTTTATTACCGATGGTCTTACCGATCATCATGGCCGGGAAGAAGGCGATAATCATAGAGAGTAAATCGCTGGATTTCATGCCAAAAGGCGCTTTAATCTTGTCGTTCTTTGCATCGTTATATGTGTTCTTTGTCCAATCCCATAGACTACCGGATGTGTTCTTAATGGTCTGAACGCCCGCCGCATCCTCATTGAATTGAATATGGTCATATGCTCCGCGTCCAATGTTGCCTGCTAAATTCTGGCCATTCTTCATTGCTTCACTCGCAAGCGCACTGCTATTGAAGCTGTCTGGGTTAGTCACAGCAGGTTTAAGCGTATTTTCCTGTTTCACTTGTGGCGCGATTCTGGGGTGCTCTTTCGTTGTAACGGGATCGACACCTGGGTTGGTCTCCGGATCTATTTGGGTTTCTGCCGGCTTATCGATTACTTCTTGCGCGGCTTCTTCATTGGCATCTGCTACAATTGCTTGAGCGTCTTGAGTGGTAATTTCGTTGGGGTCCGTAATGTTTTTCTGCGCCATATAGCTGGCGATTGCTTCTCTATCTCTTTTCGGCAGATTTTTGTGAACTGAGCTATCGACGAGATCCATAGCTTCACTCATACCCAATTCGTCTTCAGTTAGCTTGTTGAATTGGTCGTTGATCCAGCCAGGTATGTCTGCTGAGTTCAGGTGCCCTATACGAGTGCTCTCAGGGTCTGTCCAATTAAAGCCGTCATTCACCGCTAAATCGTATGCAGCATTCGTAGCAAGTCCAGCAGGAATGGCGATGGCACTTGCTATATTGAGCGCGGAGTTGGTGACGAGCTCGGCGGGGAGTTGAATAGTGTCGCCGACTAAGGATACGCCTGTGCCAATATTAAGGCCAAAAATTTCCGTATCTATTGACTCGCCGATGTAATCGATACCTCCACCGAAGCCATAAACAGCCGCCCCACCGAGCGCAGTTTTTCCGAGTGCGGAAAGCTCTACCGCTTTGAAAGGGTTGAATGTAGCGTGAACGTCATTTAAAAGGCCACCCGAAATCCCACGAACCGCTATGCGGCGTCCCATAGCGAAGGGCGTCTCTCCGCCTTCCTTATCATAAAATACTCTATTGAAATCTGCTAAATCGCTCTCTGGTGCGCCTAAATGCCTGGTTGTAGATGGAGCAAATGATTTTGCACCAGTAAGAAAAGCACCTATTTTGAATCCTAGGTACTTAATGCCGAGTCGGTTTTCAATTATAATCGGCGCTGAAGGTGTGATTCCAAAATTCCACCATTTAAGTTCTGCTTGGCTATCTGTCCATAAGCCGCCAGATTCCCAATATTCAATAGCACGTTCGGCGCGCGCATTGTTCTTTCTGTTGTCTCCGAAAAAGCGTTCCTTCACGCCTGAAAACGTTGATAGTTCGGCTTTGCCAGGCTTCGCATAATCCTTTGCAAGGGAGTTGTAAATTTTTTTATGCCAATGCAGCCCAGGGTTGTTTTTGTCGAAAGGTAAATTAATATCTGCTAAATTTTCTTTAAAAAGCTCGTTATATCGATCGGGTGCTGGCATAGCTTTAGTCATTAAACCAGTTTGATCTGGTTGAGCGTAGCGGGCTGCAATTTTAGTAAATAGAACGGCATATTCTCCAAAGCCATTGGAAATAAGTGTGTCTAGCTTTCCTTTAAATGCTGCTTTTGCTTCCGTATTACTATCATAGTTTATTTTGAATTCACCTTTTTCATTTCGCGCAAGAAGCCCGTGAAGGAGAATGTTTAAATAATGAGCCTCCAGATTGTGTCCGCCTCTGACGGCCTCATAAGTCATTGGGTTTTCTGAATTCGAAGCCAAGCGGGATTGTGAATATGGGAAGTAGCCCTCTAAATTGATTTGGTGCTCAAGTTTGCGAGAGACCATTTCTGGTGCTTTAAAGGCGGTTAATAAGCCTTCTTGAGGGGCTCTTTCAGTATATTCTCTTTCTAAAAGCTTGAACTTCTTTGCTTTACCGTTTGTGATTTCAACGCTGCCTGGCTCATAACCTGTAACCCGCATCTCGGAGTGCATCGCCATTTCATGGGCTCTGGTAAATCCGAAAATGCTTTTTCTAAATGTCTCGGCTAATTCGGGCCTCTGAATAATCAACTCAGCGTTTTCGCGCATTTCCCTTGCCACGTCACTATGCGCGCCCTTGGCCAAATCTTCAATAACGGATTTTTGATGTTTCAAATATTTAAGTAAATTTGCTTTCTGACCAGCGGTGAGGTCAGCTGACCAGCGAACAATATCCGGGTCGTTTTCGGCTTCATCGCCAGTTTTTTTGTTGATAATTTTAGCGGGCTTACCATTCCTAACACGGTCGCGTTCAGCATTTGTATGATAGCTATCTTTAACTTTATTGTAGAGCTTGTCGATGTGAACATAAGCATCTGCAAGTTCTGTAGAGTTTTTTTTAGAGAACTCTCTCATCAAATCGTTGATGTGTTTGTTAATTGAAGCAGGGTCTTTACTATGTTTTTCAGCAATCTGAATCGCAACAAAATTGGCTTCCTGAATGTTCTGAGCCAAATTTGTATCCCACATTTTCTGATCAACAGAGTTTATAACTGGACGAATAATACCAAAACAGCGCGCACGCATGGCTTTGGCAGGGAAAAGCCGGATTTTGGGGATGTAAAGTGAGGAGAGGCCAAAATGGGATAAAATTTTGACTTTATCCAATTTTGGATTGAAATCCGGAAGGTCGCTTTTCTCGGGTGGCTTGACCTTGGCTTTTGCTTCTTGAAACAGCTTATATCCAGCACTTTCTTTTCCGGCATTCGGGTCAGCTTTTGTTGATCCACCGGAAGGTGGGGGGGGGGGGGCGGAAGCATCTGCTGTGGGTGTTTCTTCTGACGCTGTGTTTTTGCCGGACGCATTCTCATTGAATTCACCGGATTTTCCTTTTTCGGCATCATTCGTTGTACTATTTTCCTTATTTGTACTTGTGCTCTCGCTGGAATTCTCATTTTTACCCCCGCCTTTATCCCCGCCTTGCTTTTTTTTGTGAGCCGCGTCGATATAAGTCACATTATCGGGTATTGGCTTAGGGGGGGCGGCATTAGGCGCATCAGCCTTAGGCGGTTCTTCCGCGTTTGGTGTAGCCTCCGGCTTGTCAGTTGCTTCCGGCTTGTCAGTTGCTTCCAACTCTGGCGTTTTTCCATCATCGGGATTAACATCATCTGTTCTTGGTGTTTCTTTTGTGGCTGTTGTGGCGGCGTCATTCGCTGCATCATCGGGTTTTGAACGGAATACGCTGCTAGCTTTGTCATATGCGCTTTTAGCAACTCTGCCTGTTTCTTGAACCGCTTTTGTACCTACTTTTATAATAGTTGGTGATGCCGCACCGAGCGCGCCACCGAAGCCTGCGCCGATAAGTACACTTATTCCGCTCTGTGCCCAGTCTTTCTCATCCTTACGATCCAGTGTGATGTGCGCATCTTGATGAATGTGGTCTACGGAAAGTCCATAAAACGCGCCTTCCAAGGCACCCGGTACCGCACCAAATGCTGCGGCTTTGAGTGCGGATTTTTGTGCGATTGATGTTGCGCCATGCTTTAAGGCCTCTTTAACCATACCTTTAGCGAGAAGTTTGAGTCCTTCTTTAGTTGCAACTGCGCCTGCCGCTGCCGCACCACCGGTTCCGATACCGATAAATGTTGACCAATCCTGTACACTATCTTGAACAAGTTCAAGCGCGCCACCTGCGGACACATTTTTCGATGCATCCAACGTATCCATCAAATAACCGAAAGCAACTTTTTGCTCGGTCGAGGCATCTTTAAGTTTATTGTTGATACCGATCATCCCGCCGCGGGTCATGAACCCAAGGCCGAAATCAATTGGGGCGAGGATGTTGTTAAATTCGCGGATATAATCCAGACCTTCTTCAACGAATTTCTCGTCACTCCAGTCACCGCATTTTTTCTCGAACTTATCGCCATAGTGCATCTTCATCACTTCTTTCGAAGCGTGAAGCCATGAGCGGCGAAGGGCAGGGTTTTCATCAAGTGCGCTGTCGATACCGAATTTAGTATCAAGGTGGTCGCTGTAATAGAAATCCTGATTTTTCCAATCGCCTTGGGAATCGTCTAGATTTACGAGTGGCTCGCCTGTAGATGGTGGAAATGCGCCCGTATTGCCTGATTTTGGATTACCGGCTGTGAGGTTGAAGCTTAAATTGGCTTTTTCCTGATCGGCTTCTGCGTCATTAATACCTTCAAGCAATTCTTTGTTATTGGCGACGTCCGGGTTTAATAAAACCATGCCAGCTGGCACTGCTACGGCTTCGACAGGTGCTTGGCGCGCAATTTCGTGGTTAGGAGCCACGATTTTAAAAGTATAATCATTGTAATTAATAAGATAAAAATAATCATCGGCGCGTTTGCGCTCTTCTTCGGTAAGGGATTTAAGCTCTGACAGTCTTT
Organism: Micavibrio sp.; assembly: GCA_019634145.1. Lineage (GTDB taxonomy): Bacteria > Pseudomonadota > Alphaproteobacteria > Micavibrionales > Micavibrionaceae > TMED27. The sequence goes on from JAHQVU010000019.1 coordinate 17,161, forward strand.
TGCTGGTGAGATACTCTTTGGCTTTTGGGTCTGTTTGAGCGTTGATAAAGCTGTCAAAGTCTCTGGCTGGGATCAGCTGAAAGTTTACGCCCAGATCACTGGGGGAGGGACTTTTATCTTCTAAATCTTTGTTGTCTGCCATTTCATAACACCCATAATACAATGCCGTTTACCCGGCTTTTCTAATATTCTAAGACAAAAAGGTTAATTTCTGCCTTAAATTTGCTATATAGAGAGGTTATTTTCTTTAGAGAATTCGGGCGTTTTAGCCTCGTTTAAACCTTGATACCCTCTATATAACGTCAAAGGGGTTTTGGCTTCTTAACCGAGCTTTTTTAAAAACCCCTTCTTTGTTAAATTTCATAATAAAGACGCCGAGTTAAAAAAAGGTTAATAAAATCATTGATTTTCATAAAATAATTTCATTGGCATCGTTTTTGTAGGAAATAGCTCTATATATAAGGTGTGTGGGGCGACCCTGATTATATCAAAAACATAAAAAGGCAGGTTTTGGTTTCGGACGGTGAAGAATCTATAAGCTTTATCGCGCGTAGCGATGCTGAAATTCTCCTAATCGAGCTTCTATAAGCGTTCGGATGCACGGAAAAGTAAAAGAAGAGTATTCTGTTCTGGCTGAAAGATGTGTTGACAAACTCTGCCAAGTGGTTCTATAAGAAAATTCATGATGATTAAGAGCAACAACAACCCGCGACGACGACCACGCTAAACCTTTACGTTTAAGCGGGCGATCTTTTGTGGCGCTCTTTAATTTGAAATTTCCTAAAAATTCGATCGCTTAAATCAAGCTCTGGCCTTGCAAGGGAGCCTAAACAATTGCATTGTGTTAAAACTTATTTTTTAAAAGCGACCGAAAAATGAATACGATTACGATAGATAAAATTTCGTCCATCACAACAAACCTGAAGCTACAGCATGAGGAAGGTTTAACCGATGATCTCTCATGCGAGATGGGCACTGTGTTGGCTGTGCAGGTGCTTGAAGACAAAAGTGTCTATAACGAGCTGGAATTATCAAGCGGACGGATGTCCAAGCTGAAAAAGGGTGATATAATCGCTGTAGCGCTGGGGCAGCGTATGGCTTTGAAAGGGTTTGTGGGCATGCTGCCAACCAGCCTTGAAGTTAACGATATTATCCACCTTCTCAATTTTGGCGGTACTGCGGGCGTTTGTACTTCTGCTAATGTTCAAGAAGTGGGTGAGCCGTTGCGTATTCGCGTGCTCGGCGGGATTACCAGAAAAGGCAAACAGCTGAATATTAAGGATGCGGCTTTGTTTAAGCCGACGCAGGATATGAAAGCGAAAGTCCCCCTCATCATTACGACCGGCTCATCAATGGATAGCGGGAAGACGACCGTTGCGATCGAGATTGTTAAAACACTGCATCGCATGGGAATGAAGCTTGCGGGCGCTAAACTGACAGGTGTAGGCGCGGTACGCGATCTTTTCAAAATGCGCGATTACGGCATTTACGACAGCGTTTCTTTCGTCGATTGTGGCATTACCTCGACCGCCAATATTGCGGCTGAAGATGTGATTGGTGCAACAAAAGGGGCGCTGGATTACCTCTCCGCCTCCGAGCCTGATGCGATTATGGTCGAATTCGGTGATGGTTTGATGGGAAAGTACGGTGTTGAAGCCGTTTTGCGCGATCCACAAATTCAAGAAAATGTGCGCTTCCACATCGGTTGTGCACGTGACCCTGTAGGTGCGGTCGGTTTGGCCGAAGCCTGTGCAAAGTTAGGCCTGCCGCTTGATATGGTCTCCGGCCCTGTGACGGACAATCAGGTGGGTAAGGACATCATCCGTGAGAAGTTAGGGGTGCTGACCTATAATGCCTTTAAACCGGATAATGAATGGCTTGATCTGATTATCGAGCGCTGGGCATCGGAGTATAAAAATGCCGCATAAAATCATCAGGGGCTCAATCATCGGTGTGACAGGATATACCGGCTTAGAGGTGCTGCGCCTTTTACTCGCGCACCCTCATGTGGATATTGCTTATCTGACATCCCGCCAGCATGAAAGCGCACCGATCGGCGACATTTATCCGCATTTGGCGCATTTGGATCTGGAGATTACCAATACCGATCACATTGACGCGGCCAAAGAAAGCGATGTAGTCTTTTTATGCCTACCGCATAAAACCGCGCAAGATGTTGTTGCGGATTTGCACGGCAAGGTGAAGGTCATTGATTTATCCGCTGATTTCCGCCTTGATGATGCTGCTACGTATGAGCGCTATTACCAGGAGCATAAATATCCTGAACTGCTGCAAGATGTTGTCTACGGTCTGCCTGAAATTGTAGGCACTGAGAAAATTTCTGCGGCGACAACAGTGGCTAATCCGGGTTGCTTTGCTTTGCTTGGGCAAATGCTGCTGCACCCCTTTGCAGGACTGATCGAAAGCGCGGATATTTTTGCAGTCACTGGCTCGAGCGGCGCGGGGAAATCTCCTGTTGATGGTACGCACCACCCGATCCGCAGTCATAATATCAAAAGCTATAACATCAATAAGCATCGCCACATCCCAGAGATAACGCGTGCAGCAAAAATAGGCGAAGGCCAGCTTAATTTTGTGCCGTCATCCGGCCCATTTGTACGCGGTATTTTTGCTAATGCTTTCATATCACTAACAGCAGAAATTGATACGATAGATCTGGTCGAGCAAGCCTATCAGGACGCACCATTTGTGCGTCTTCAAAACGAGGTCGCCCTCGCGAACATCATTGGATCGAACTTCGTGGATTTGAGCTTTCAAGTGGGCGCGGAAAATAAAGTTATTGCACAAGGCGCAATTGATAATTTGGTTAAAGGCGCAGCAGGCTGTGCGGTGCAAAATATGAATTTAATGTTTGGATGGGATGAAACTGAAGGGCTTATAGACCTTTCCCCTGTCTATCCTTAATATGGTGATGAGATGACACAGAAAAAACAAATACCCGACTTCTTCATTAATGCTTTTTATGAAAGCAAATTCCAGGGCAGTACCTTCGTCATAAAGGCGGGTGGTAAGGTAATGGAGGATGCAAGATATCGCGCCAATCTCCTTGAAAATATTCAGGAATTAAACCTCCGTGGCATTAAGGTTTTGTTGGTCTATGGCGGCGGTAAGGCGATGGATATCGAATCTGAAAAGCGCGGGATCAAGGTCGAAAAAATCGATGGGCTGCGCATCAATGCCTCCGAAAATATGGATGTGATGAAGCACGTTATTGGCGGAGATCTAAGTCTTGATGTTGCAGCGGGCATGACCAGTTTAGGTATTTCTGGGATTAACTTTAATGCTGTACCCTCTGACTGGCTGGATGTAGTCCTTAAGCCTAAGACAAAAGGTGATGATTTCACGGGTGCAATAACCCGCGCGCATATCCGCCCTGTAAACCGCTTGTTCAAAGTTACCGACTTTTTGACCACCAGCTGCATCTGCATCAGCGATGACGGCGTGCCATGTAACATCAATGCGGACAAAATTGCTATGCAGATGGCGATTGCCCTAAAGGCGCAAAAGCTGATTTTCCTTTCCGATGTTGACGGCGTGCATATCGATAACGAGGTGCAAGGGCTTATCACTGCGGACGAGATCGTTGCACATATTGCCAGTGGCGCGGTCACAGGTGGTATGAAAGTGAAGCTGGAAAATTGCAAGGCTGCGTTGGAAGCAGGCGTTCGACGTGTGCATTTGATTAACGGCCTACGCGAAGATGCGCTGCATAACGAGATTTTCCTGCCTACAGGACCAGGTACGATGCTTATTCTGGAAGAGGATCGCAAGGCCTATGAGAATGAAATTGAAACACAAAAATTGATTGAGCAAGCCAAGTAGTTACAAGTAATTAAGGGAGAAAAATAACATGACAGACGCACAAAAAATTATTGACGATTCAGCTAAAGTTTTAGTTCAGAATTATGCGCCTCAGCCATGCGTACTAGATCACGGTGAAGGGATTTATGTATGGGATACTGAAGGCAATAAATACATCGATTGTTCTATCGGATACGCAGTTGCATCGCTAGGTCACAAGCCAAAAGCAATCCTTGATACGATTAATGAACAGGCATCAAAACTGATGATCTGTCAGGCATCTTATATGAGTGAGCCGAAACTGCGCGCGGCACAGCTCTTGACTGATAACTCGGTTTTTGACCGTGTTTATTTTTCTAACTCAGGCACAGAAAGTGTAGAGGCAGCTCTCAAGCTTGCGCGCAAATGGGCGTATGAGGAAAAGGGCGAGCAGGCATGCGAAATTATAGCCTTCCGCTCAAGCTTTCATGGGCGCACATACGGCGCGGCAAGTGTAACTGAAAAGCGCAATAGCCAACCATTTTTTGGCCCCTATTTGCCAGGAGTGCATTTCGCAGAATATAATAATTTGGACTCCGTTACGCCGTATATCTCGGATAAAACAGCGGCGATTATCGTCGAGCCTGTGCAGGGTGAAGGCGGTCTTATGCCTGCTACGCCTAAATTCCTACAAGGGCTTCGCGCGTTATGTGACGAGCATAATATCGCGCTAATCTATGATGAGGTTCAGGCCGGTATGGGCCGAATGGGAACATTCTTCGCCTATGAAAGCTTTGACGCGGCGCCTGATATAGCGGCGCTTGCCAAGGGGATCGGCGGCGGCTTCCCCGTTGGTGCGATGGTATCTAAAGAGAAATTCGGCAACGTTATGGGGCCGGGGACACACGGCACGACCTATGGCGGAAACCCACTGGCTTGCGCGGTGGCGGCAACAGTGATGAGCGAAATCCTCAAACCTGGCTTTCTGGACAATGTGAATACAGTTTCGAAAATTATAATGAACGGCTTGGCTGATCTCAAGCGAAGCTCTAACAAAATCACCGATATCCGCGGGCGCGGCCTGATGATCGGTATTGATACGGTATTCAATATCAAAGATGTGCTGAATGCCATGCGTGAGAACGGCATTTTGGTAACGCAGGCGGGAAAAGCCACTGCGCGTATCACGCCTCCACTCATTACTACTGAGGCGCAAGCGCAAGAGATGTTGGATGCCGTGGAGAAGGCTTTAGAAAGTTTGGGCTAAATTTTATAGTGTTTAATGCATTTTTTCCCTTGCTTTACCAGGTGGTGCTGATTTATAAGGCTCGCCGATATGACAAATAATATTCCCAAAGGCTTAATTAAGCATCCTCAAAAATGGCTACCCGGTTCGGGGGTGCGAACCTTTGAAGATGTGATGGTTTATGGCGCATATTATGTCGTGGATATGGATGG
>JAHQVU010000020.1 GCA_019634145.1 Micavibrio sp.
CATAGACGCGTGCGGCATAAATTCCGTCTAGACCATTCCCGACATAATTCCGTGCGAAGCCTGAAACCGTTGTGACTGTCCGGCGATTCCGACGCTCGCGTTGTTCGGTTTGGACAACCGGCTCGCGTTCACCACGCGAGGCCACGGCTTCCAACCTGCGGCGCGAGACACCTTTCCGCGTCAAGTAGCGCAAAACGGCACGCGCACGGCGCAGACCCAAACCTGTCGTTGCATTGCCTTGCGGGTCAAGATCGATCAACAACACCTTTTTGCCAACCGCTGCCAGAGCAGTCGCGAGATTAATTGCAGTTGTCGTCTTGCCAACACCGCCCTTTTGGTTCGCCATAGCAAGCAAACGTGGACATTTATGCCCTGCAAATGTGCGCTGAGCAGAATCAGGGGTGGGCGCAGAAATAGTTGAGTTGGCGGGCAGGGTACGCCCTGAATATTTTTGATCTTCAGAAGCCATGCGAATCTCCAAATTGGATTACGTTATGTGGATGACTTAAGGATATAGATTCGTAAAATCCACGCAAGGCAAACACAAGAAAAAGAGTCACTTACCCACGGTTTTTAACTTGTGCGCCGTAAGGTGAAATTTATTTCTTTTGTATATTTTTAAAATGCGCAATGCAGCCTGATGGGTCCGTCAAACTAGGGTGAATTTCGACGCTAAAATCATATTTCCTACGCGCAGCGGTGAGTTCTTCTTCGATCTTCATACCCTTGAGAAATATAGCCTCCAAATTAGGATTTTCCTCGACCCACTTATATATATAATCAAAAAGAAGCGTGAGATCGGCCAAAGCGCGCGCCGTAACGATATTTGGTACAAAATCAAGCTGTACCGCCTCTATGCGCGAAATATCGACAGTAACGGGTGTTTGTGTTTCACGTGAAACAGTGCGCATAAATTGGCATTTACGCTCGTCTGATTCGACCAAATGCACATCAATATCTGGCCGCATAATTGCGAGCACTAGACCGGCAAAACCTGCACCGCTGCCAATATCAACGATCTTAAGCGCCTTACCATGAATTGATTCACGTGAAACATAGCGCTCTATTTGCGCACTATCAGCAAAATGCCGCCCCCATGCTTCTGGGATAGTTTTAGGAGAAACAAGATTGATTGCCTTTTGCCATTTTACAAGCAGGGCGTGATAAGTTTCGAGCTTTTCAAGTGATTCACGTGAAACATCAATATCTAAAGATGAAGGCCACATTTATGCCGCCTTCGTGCCGCGTTTAACATAGCGCAACAGCGCAACAAGCGCAGCAGGCGTTACACCAGGGATGCGCGAGGCCGCCCCGAGCGTTTCAGGCCGCGCAGCATCCAGCTTGGCAATCACCTCATTCGAAAGAGAGCCGATGTCTTTATAATCCAACCCCACGGGGAGCTGCAGCGCTTCATCCTTGCGGAAAGCTGCGATATCAGCGTCTTGCCGATCCATATACCCCGCATAAAGCGCATCACATTCGATCTGCTCGCGGATATCCGACTCAATTTCTGCCAGTTCGCTCCAGATCGCACTCAAATCATTCCAAACAATATTTGGGTAGGCCAGCAAATCAAGCACAGTACGGCGTTGACCATCTTTATTGACACTCACCCCCGCACGCTCAAGCTCGTTTGGCGTCATGGACAATTCACGCACCAAAACACGCGCAATATCAAGCTTTGCTGACTTCTCCGCCCAAAATGCCGCGCGCGCCCCTTTCACACAGCCAACAGCAAGACCGAGGCTCGTTAAACGTTGATCGGCATTATCTGCGCGAAGTTTAAGACGATATTCGGCGCGGCTAGTAAACATACGATAAGGCTCGGGCGCGCCGCGCGTAATAAGATCATCGATCAGAACACCTATATAAGCCTGCGCACGATCTAACGTGAATATCCGCGCTGCTTCACGTGAAACATACTCACCGGACTCACACCCACTATGATAATCAGACACCCCATACCCACCAGACTCTAGCTGTGATTCACGTGAAACACCAGCAGACCGACCAGACTCACCCCCTAATTCACATTGGAGCGCGGCGTTAATCCCAGCCATCAACCCCTGGGCAGCAGCTTCTTCATAACCTGTAGTGCCATTAATCTGTCCCGCAAGGAAAAGTCCCGCCAGATGCTTACTCTCAAGTGTGGCTTTTAAGCCGCGCGGATCACAATAATCATACTCAATGGCATACCCCCACTCCAAAACCTTCACATTCTCTAGGCCCGCAATGGTGCGAATATATTGATCTTGCACATCGATCGGAAGAGACGTCGAAATTCCATTCGGATAGACAGTATGATCATCCAAACCTTCAGGCTCCAAAAACACCTGATGACGAGGCTTATCGGCAAAACGGTTAATCTTGTCCTCTATCGAAGGGCAATAACGCGGCCCAATACCTGAGATGTTGCCAGAATACATAGCCGAAAGATGAATATTATCGGCAATAATTTTATGCGTTTGCTCATTCGTATAGGTAATATGACAGGGAATTTGCGGCACGCTGATCTCATCATTCATATAAGAAAATGGCAAAGGACGCGCATCGCCTGGTTGCTCTTCACATTTGCTCCAATCAATCGTGCGCCCATCAAGGCGCGCAGGCGTGCCAGTCTTCAGGCGCCCCAGAGGAAAGCCAAAGCGTTCAAGCGTTTCAGCCAAACCAATCGAGGGTGCCTCCCCCACCCGACCGGCCGGACTCTGCTCTTGCCCACGGTGAATAACGCCGCGCAAGAATGTGCCTGTGGTGATAACAACGGCATGGGCAGTGATCTCGCGACCATCCATTGTCTTTACCCCAGCAACCGACTGATCGGACTCATTAAGGATCAGATCCTCCGCCGCACCTTCCACGAGGGTTAAGTTCGGGTAATCATTTAAAATTTCCTGCATCGCCTCGCGGTAAAGCTTGCGATCAGCTTGCGCGCGCGGCCCGCGAACCGCAGGGCCTTTAGAGGCGTTAAGCATACGGAACTGAATACCGGAACGGTCAATCACTCGCGCCATTATGCCGTCTAGCGCATCTATCTCGCGCACGAGATGTCCCTTGCCAAGCCCGCCAATAGCCGGATTGCAAGACATGACACCTATCGTCTCAAGCTTATGGGTGAGAAGAGCAGTTTTCGCGCCCATGCGCGCGGACGCCGCCGCCGCCTCACAACCTGCGTGCCCTCCACCAATTACAATGACATCAAATTTTTCGCTAAATTTTTCACTCATAACGCCGATCTTTTACCCTATATGGTGGCATTTGTACATTTTTTATGACGTCTTGCGCAATGTTTATTTTACGAAAAAAAATTTGTCGAGTTACATCGCCTGCTATACGGTATCGGTAATAAAGTAATTAAACAAAAACGTAGAAACGGCTATTAAATTGTGATGACTGATATAGCTAACCAAAAGACACCGGAAGCGCCCCCCTTTTGCCAGCATCGCGCCGCAGATCTGGCTAAATTGGTGGAGGAATTAGAAAGCAAAATTGAAAGCGTGTATTTCGGCGATGAGCTCATTCATGCCTTCAATTTAAGCGCGGCAGACATACCCAAAAACCCACATAACTTTCAAGCAATCTATCTCGCCTTTAGCATCTCTTTCGTTAACGACCAATCACTGAAAGAAGATCAGAGAATTTCAGGCCTGCCGGGGAATCTGATTTTGCTAGACCATTTTGTTAAAAAAGCCCTTGGACAAAACGTCAGCGCCTCTACGCTGCTTAATGATTTCAAAGCGCATAATATGGAACGCACGCATGAAACATGCAAATCAATCGACAAAAGAGCAAGCGAGATCATAAAAAAATCGATCAAACTCAAAGACCAGCCGGTTTTAAGCCAAAAACCACCCACACCGCAAACCTAACAGTACTTACTTGCCGATACAAAAATCACGGAAGATGACATCGAGCAAATCCTCCACATCCACGCGACCTGTTATTTTACCCAATGATCGAACCGCAAGACGCAGATCTTCCGCCGCCATTTCAGGCAGCGGCGCAGATAAGGCGCGAATAAGGGATTGAGCCGTATCCTCGACATGGGCGCGGTGACGTTTTCGGGTTAGACTAGGCGCTTCACGTGAAATAAAGGTGTCTTTAATTTTCACGAGGAGGGCGTTGAGCAAAACACCCAATCCTTCACCTGTCGCCGCAGAAATATGAATTTCATCATCATTTTTATTTGCGCTCGCAAGATCGCATTTATTGATGACTGTAATTGAGTTCTCACCCTTAAGTGCAAGCGTGCCTTCATCTTTTTCCGCAGCTCCATCAAAAAGCAGCAGCAAGATATCGGCTTCTTGCGCACGCATCAGGGCTTTTTTAATGCCAACTTGCTCAATTTTATCATGCCCTACAGCATTTATATCCTCGGGGCGCAAACCAGCAGTATCCGCCAGAATAACGGGATAGCCGCCAATATCGAGATGCGCTTCGATCACATCACGGGTCGTACCGGCAAGCTCAGAAATAATTGCGACATCACGCTGAGCCAAGGCATTGAGCAGCGAGGATTTCCCCGCATTGGGCGCGCCGACAATCGCGATTTGGATGCCGTCACGCAAACGCTCGCCGCGGCGCTTATCGTCGAGGTGATCGGCAACCTCGCATTTTAAAGTATCGATCTCCGCCAGAAGGGAGGGCGCGATACCATCGGGCATATCCTCATCGGGAAATTCGATGTCAGCCTCCATATGCGCGAGAGCACGTTTAAGCCTCTCGCTCCAATCATTATAAAGATCAGAGAGCGCCCCGCCCATTTGGTTTAGCGCTTGCGTCTTTTGCATCTGCGTTTCCGCATCAATCAAATCAGCCACCGCTTCGGCCGCAGTTAAATCCATCTTGCCGTTTTCAAAGGCGCGGCGCGTAAACTCGCCCGGTTCAGCCATACGGGTGTTGGGCTGACGCGAGAGGAAATCGAGCAAAGATTGCACCACCGCCCGGCCACCATGCAGGTGATATTCTACCACATTTTCGCCTGTATAGCTGGCTGGTGCGGTAAATGGAAGCACGAGGGCTTCGTCTATTGTTTCACGTGAATCAGGGTCTTTCAGGCGTCTTAGAATGGCTCTGCGCGGCTCTATACCGTCTAAATTAGGGCAAAGTGCACGCAAATGTTCATGGCTAGCCGCGCCTGACACGCGCACAACGGCTACGCCCGCTCGGCCCGTGCCGCTCGCCAGCGCAAAGATTGTATCGACCTGCGCGTTACTCATCTAAAAATTACTTCTTCTTTGAAGGCTTTTCATCATCTTCAGGGAATTTGACGCCCATTTGCGACCAGAACATTCTTTGGATATCGGTAAAGCTCTGCATTGAGGTCGGGAACCAAGTATTCATGATCTGCTCGGGCTGCATCTTGCGCATGCCATCCAAAATGTTCTTTTGCATTTCGTCCATTACAACATCATGCAAGGGCGTAACATCCGGCAACCCCATAAAACGGCGGGCTTCTTCGGGTGTACATTCTATATCGAAATTAAACTTCATGGTCATTGCCCCTTCATTTATGGCTGTGGCTTGTATTTTTGCTATCATTTAGCGAAGATGGTGTAAAGGAGACTTTTCTTTTGAGCGATCATGACAGCCCACCAAATCCTGAAGACCAACCGCCGCAAGCCACAAAAAGCGCGGCAGAGGGCGGCTATATATATCACGCCGATATTGACCCGGAATATAAAGAGCTGGTGCTCAAGCAGATCCTCACCGCACTGGCCGGTAACGGGGTTAAGAAAAGTGATGTCGAGTTGTCGCATTTCGATGGTGAAACGCTCGAACTCATCACAATCACGACGCTTAAGCTCAAAAGTAAGCTTACCGACCGCAGGCAAGCCGGAAAGGTGAGCGGCCCCGCAGAAATGTCCAGCCCGCAAGCCATTACAGAGGCAGTTGAGCGCGAAATACATAAAATTACACATTCACAAGATGTCATTAAACGCATCAAAGACGCAATTGTGGGACGTAAAGACCAAGGCTTTCTGATCGAAAACGAATGGATAAAATTTCCCTTCCTGACCAAAAGCTATGTCGTTTATGAACCATGCCCACAATGCCGCGCGCAAGGGCGAATGAATTGCCCGAACTGTCAGGGCAAGGGGAATGTATCCTGTCCCAAATGTTATGGATCAGGGCAGGAAACCTGCTCTTCATGCGGCGGACGGCAATATACGCATAACCCGCAAACCAACCAGAATGTACCCTGTATGATCTGTTCAGGATCAGGAAAGAAAATGTGCGCATACTGTCAGCAGCGCACGACCGTTCAATGCAATAAATGCCGTGGTGCAATGGTTCTCACTTGTTCACAATGTAATGGTCATGCCCATATTTCACGTGTTTTTATAGCCGAGATAGATGGATTAGCGAATTTTGAATATGATTTGGACAATCTGCCCGAGCGTGTTCATACCATATTAAAAGATTTGGACAAAAAAGCCGCAGATCACGTCATATACACGCCAATCTTAATGCAACGCGAACAAGAGCGCGATGATAATGCGATCATCATTCCCTATCAGGTTAAAGCGCCATTAGCTGATTTCATCTTCAAGATAGGCGAGGAAAAGTACGGTGGCTTTATGTTTGGAACACAAGCCAAATTAGATAACCTTCCTTACTTCCTCGAAAATATTCTAAGCGATGGAGTGAAAGACCTGAAAGAAGCCTCTAATGGCGAGGGCGATATCTCTGCCAAGATCATTAAGGCCGGACGCTATAAAACGCTGCGGCAAATTATAATGGCTACGATAAAGTTAGGCGAGGTTAAGGCGGTTAAGGCTGTTCTGCAAAGAAATCCCATTGGCTTATCGCAAGAGACCTGCAAAAAATATGTCGCTTATGCGGATAGAGCAATTCACCTGATCACCGATAAACCACGCAAAGTTGCAGCAATCGCTGGTCTGATTTTTACAGCCATTATAGCGTGCATCTATTTCTATACCGTTCGCGCAATGCTGATGTCTGCGCTGCCGCCTATGTTACTCATCGGGCTGGTTATCGACATTATAGTATCGCTGGGTGTTGCTTATATCGCTTTATACGGCGTGAAGATGACAGCAGGGCTTGTAACGCGCAAGACACTCGCTGCATTGGTCAAAAGTGAGCCAAAATCCATCAAACTCGGCAAGGCAGGGCAAGCAGGGAAAGTAGCATTCTGGGTGAGTATGGCTATATTTGCCGTGATAGTTGGCTCGACATTTCTATTCGGGCAAAACGCATTTATGCCCGAATGGGTCGCACAAATACAATTTTTTATGAATCGATAGCCTCAAAAGGAAGGGGTCGCCTACGAAGGGGAATTCGTAGAGCGACCGGCAAGGTGTGAGGACAATTTTCAGCGTCTCTTTTTCTATCGTAACCTCTGGGAAAAGTTAACGTGACCAACGAAATCCGTTCAACTTCTGAAGCGCTTGTTCTTTCTGACACTGACGATAGGCGGCAACCGCAAGAGCGGAGCGGTCAGAAACCTCGTCGGCATCATTCTTTGAAACGCTGGCCTCTTTGTAAAGACCATTTAAAGTTTGAACATTGGTCATCTGGCTGCCCTCAGTGGGCGCAAGAGCGTAGCGCACACCGAAAATCAGGCCAAGAGCCGCTGCTTTGCCAGCAGAGTGCCGGCTTCGATCCATGGCATCATGGTGGTTGACGGGACGTACTTTTGAGAGCAGGGGAAGACATACATCCGCGCCATCGTCGAGAGTTTCCGCCAGGATCGAATTCTTTTCTCCTTCATTAGTGTATTCGGGAGTAACTTTAAAATGCTCAATGCTCATCTTTTGAAGATGTGCAGAGCGGTGATCATATGAGTAAGCCGGAGCAGATGCAAAAATCATCAAAGCCGCCAGACTAACAATTGAAAAAATCATAATTTTACTGAAATTACGTACAGTACGGGTATATTCACTTCCCGTCTTCATATCAAACATAGCCTTCATTTTATAGACCCATCCTAGTTTATGTCATGCGCACTTAACGTGCTTGCTTATGAACCTACGATGCGAACCCAACTTTTTTTATTTAACTCGTTTTTCAAAAGCTTATATCTTCATCACACCATAAACTTTAGGTTATGGCAAATTTTTTTGTTTCGAATTTAAACGAGTTTTTTTAGGAATTTATATAAAATTTTAAGGGCTTAGCGCGTATACAAATATATTTTTCTTGCCAAAACTCATGTTTCAATATACAAAATCGGCATGAAATATTCAGAAATTCAAGGCTTTTGTAACAGTTTGGTGAGGCAAGAAATCCTTCCTGTACTCAGCGAAAATTACGCGCAGCTGTGTCAAAATGCAGCTGAAAAAGGGGCAGCATTTTTCAATGACCCCTCATCAAATGCCGCCTTTAAGAGTGACGGCAAAGGGATAGTCTCCGAAGGCGAGGTCCTAGCCGAAAGGATAATACGTGAAAAATTCAAAGCGCAATTCGACGATTTTCAGGTCTGGGGCGAAGAGCTTGGCGATGAGGACGAGCACAAAGACTATACCCTCGTAATCGATCCCGTCGATGGCACTTCCTCTATGGTATTGAGCGCCATCTCAGGCGAAGCTACACTTTCATTCGCTATCACGCTTGGCTTTATGAAAGGTGATGAATTCATTGGCGGTCTAATTTATGAACTGCAGCCCGCAGGCGATGCGCTTAGGCTGAGCGCAATATATTCCGCTTGGCAAGGCGAGGGAGCGTATAAAGACGACAAGCCATTTACAACACGTAAAAGTAAAAGCACAATTTATTGTACCGCCCCGAACGTGATGTTCACAGGTGGACACGAGCGCGCAGGATTTTTTGAGCTGCAAAAGAATTTTGACGCGATTAGTGAGGGACAGAATTGCATCGGCTTCATGCAGGCAATTGAGGAGGAAAACTCATGCGCAATAGAGGCCGACCTCAGCATCCATGATATTGCAGCGCTCATTCCTATCCTTAAAGAAGCAGGGCTTAAAGCAACGGATTTGCAAGGGAAAGAGCTGGCATTCAAAGGGCTTGAAGCAGAATATAAAATCCTAACCGCGCACCCAGAGCTGCACAAAAACTGTATACAACATTTGAATAAAGTTTATAATCAGGCAGGGGCTGACACTGGACAAAGCCCAATGTTTGAAGAGCTCTCCGGCCTCAACACCCGCAAATTCAAAACGGAAAATTGATATGCATGAAACAATAAAAAATCTGATCAGAACACACTTCAGCGAGATGGAAGGCTATGTCTCGGCGGGTATGGAAATGAAAAAGAGCGCACAGAAAATCTTTCTCAACGCTAATGAAAACCCCTACACACTACCTGGACTAGAAAATTATAACCGCTATCCGCAGCCACAGCCTGAGGATCTGCTCAAAGCCTATGGTACTCATTATGGCGTTGCGCCGGATAAGATCGTGATGACACGCGGCGCGGACGAGGCAATCGCTGTTTTGGTGCGCGTTTTTTGTGAACCCGGACGCGATAAAATTCTCATATGCCCACCGACATTTGGAATTTATGCCGTTGATGCGCATGCTATGCCGGCCCAAGTCGTAGAAGCGCCTTTGTTAAAAAAGAATGGCACATTCTCACTCGATAGCGAAAACATTATCAAAGCCGCCTCAGATGATGATAGCAATGTAAAAATCGTATTTTTGTGCAACCCCAACAACCCGAGCGGCACAAGTTTCGACCAAGAAAAAATAATCGAAATCGCAAAAGCGCTCGAAGGTAAAGCGATCGTAATTGTCGATGAAACCTACGCCGAATTCAGCAAGCAAGAAAGCTTGTGCGAACAATTAGAAGCGCTGCCCAATGTGATTATTTTGCGCACACTTTCTAAGTCTTTTTCTCTCGCTGGCCTTAGAATGGGCAGCCTGATTTGTAATGACACAGACTTTATAAAGCTGGTTCAGACAAAAGCGCTGGAGACGTATCCCTTACCACAAGCCAGTGTTGATGCGGCTTTACACGTGTTTAAGCCTGAGATACAAACAATTGCACAAGAAAATATAGATAAGATTTTAGCCGAGCGCTCGCGCTATATTCCACTACTTGAGCAAAGCAAATTGGTGCAGCATATCTATCCAAGTGATGCAAACTTCCTTCTTGTTGAAATGAAAAAAGCGCATGATTTTTACAAATTTGCTGCACAAAAAAATCTGATCCTACGTAATTTTTCAGATAAAGCCCTGATTGAAAATTGCTTGCGCATTTCTATTGGAACGCCCGAACAAAATGATCTTGTACTTGCCGCTTTAAAAGAATTCGAAAACACGCTTTAAAAAAGACGGTGCGACTGCGCCGCATCCGTAAGGACGAAAGATACCTGGCGATTGAGGACTTGAATTTAAACCTTTTTAAATTCAAGTAATAAAGTTGTTTCACGTGAATCGTATTCATCGAACAGAGGATTGGTCAACACAATAAAAACGCGCCCGCCCTTGTAGAGCACTAAACAAATTTTCATCCGTCCCGGTAAGCCAGATTTGTGTTTTTAAATCCTCGAGCAAATCAAACAGACCTTTGCGACGCTGATCATCCAAATGCGCGGCAACTTCATCAAAGAGGAGAAGAGGCGCAAACCCCTTCTCACCCAAAATAAGGTGCGAGTGTGCAAGGATAATGCCGATAAGGAGCGCCTTTTGCTCGCCCGTGGAGCAATGCTCGGCAGGCATATTCTTATCCGCCATATACACGTCTAAATCACCCTTATGCGGCCCCGTGGCCGCCCCACCGGTAACTTGGTCAACTTTACGGCTCTCTTCGAGCTGATAGCGGAAAACCTCCTCTATCTCGAGTGCAGGCGCAGAGTTTAAAAGCTCTTCCAATGTGCCTTTAGCCCTTAGGGACGCACGCGGGAAATAAGGATTGTCAAAACTGTTACACACGCCTTGTAAATTCCGCACAAATTCTGTTCGTGCAGCAGCGATGGATACGCCCGTCTCCGCCATTTGCTTTTCAAGACCTGTAAGCCATAAGGGGTCATAATCTCGATTATCCCGATACGCCTGCTGCAGGACTTTAGAGCGTTGGCGCATAGCATTTTCATAGCGCGTAACACGACCCGAATGCGCAGGATCAAAGGTAAACACAAGCCGATCAAGAAATTTACGACGATGGGAAGAGGAATCGAGAAATAAGCGATCCATTTGCGGGGTTAACCAAACACAAGAAATATGCTCGCTCATGGCGCTCTGCCCTTTCGCGCTCTCGCCCTGAATTCTGACAACCCGTTTTTCCGCCTGGCCATCAAGACCTGTTCCTATTTGAATCGGGCCATATTCTGTAGCAAGATTTGCGGAAACAACCCAAGGCGCAGGCGCACCGACATTTTGCATTTCGCTATATTTGGCACCACGCAACCCCTTTCCAGGAGAAAACAATGATAGCGCCTCCAATATATTCGTCTTTCCCGCGCCATTAGCCCCAAAAAAAACGTTAAAACCCGCCTCAATATCTTTTAAAAGGAGCGAAGAGTATGACCTGAAGTTGTAAAGTTTAAGATCGTGTATATAACGCATTTATCGCGTCTTAATCTCTAAAAGATGCTCTTGCGGACAGTCGCACTGTCAACAATAATGCTTTGTACACTCTTACCTGTATCAGAACTTGGCCAATTTAGACTAGGAAGGTTAGCAGAAACAACAGGAAGAACCTTATTAAACCGCTCTACTTTATCGCGCGGTTCTTCACGGCGATCTATCTCTATTTTCTCGATATAAGAGCCTCGTTCGGCACTTCGTGCAAAATAACAACGAATATTTTCAAGATGTTGTCCACCAAACGGGTCAGTTCGCGTATACCAAACCCTAACATTAGCGCCAAAATTCTCCAGACCAACAAATTTGAGTTCGGACGGAAATTTAACCTGTAATTCCATGTAAACACGGCAAATTCCATATGTAACGGGCGCTTGCTGCGTGCTGAAAAGGAAATCATAGAGCTGGAATACTACAAATACACCGAACAATGCAGCTGCACCTTGTATAGCCAGCTTCTTTTTCTTTTTCTTTTTTTCGGCGATACGCCCTGATTTTAGAACAGAGGTCAGCTCATCAGCGGGCGCTTTTTCTTTTTGAGCTATTTTTTTCTGAAGCTTTTTGGCCAGCTTGTCTTTGCGGTCTGAAACCTCGACAGTGGCGTTAAGAGATTTCTCTTTTTCAACAGCGTTAGACTCCTCGGATTTAACCATGGAGCTGGAGGCATCTTCTACAGAGCTTTCATCTTCTTCATTCATATCAAGCCACTAGGTGAGAGATTTAACACGTCCGCCGGCCTCTTCTTTAGCCAGCTTCTTGCTCTCTTCGATCATTTCTTCAACAATTTCAGTGATAATCGTGCTGATCATCGCGGCGCGAGCTTCACCTTTTTCGGAATTAGCCAGAACGCGGCGGCGGATCTCATTACGCGCAGACCCACCCGGGAATGTAGCTGCCAACATCTGGCGGGCACGTCCCGCCCCGAGGACATTATAGAGACGATTACGGATCGCCACATCTTCTGCCGAAGTGGACATCGCCCAAAGCTCGATTGGGCCGAGGGTGTTGTAGATATGTTGTTCATAGCGCCCATCTGTAGAACCGAGAATAAAGAGCGCCGGCGCACCAATAGATTTAGGGCCAGTCAATTTACGGCGGATAATATCACGCGCTGTGTTGGACAAACCGAAGCGGTCAACAACATCATCCACGGCCTTATCGGAAATGGCTGTACCCAAAACCCAAACACCTGTGGCTAGATCAACCATTTCCTTACCGAAGTCATCCACCATCTGCGATGTCAGAACAATCTGCACCCCGCGCTTACGCCCTTCGCGCACGTCACGAATAATTTGGTTACGCACAGAAGGCGAACCGCTGGTACGGTGGAATTCGTCGAAACAAAGACGCTTTGGGATCTCTGAAAGCTCTTGCAAACGAAGCTCGTGATAAGGGCGGTAGCGCTCCGGCATAAATTCCAGTGCTTCTTTACCCATCCACCAACTGCGCACCAATGCATGGCGCGCAAGCATATACATGATACCAGTTTGACGATCTGCTGCCTCATCGCCTTGCGGACAAACATCCATAAGGTCAAGTGAACACACGCGTGCATCGACAATTTCGAACTGCGTAACGGATGAAAGGATAGGATATTCACGAATAGCTGATGTCACCATACGTTCAAACGCACCGATGACCGTCTCAGCAGAAAAGCCAACGGCGGTTTCTTCGAGCAAATTACGGATCTGCGGACGACGTGAGGCAGTAATCGCATCATTCAATGTCGGAACAGCATGGCGCTGGGCAAGGTTGGCGGCGCTATATTGTCCAAGCTCAAAAAGCTTATCAACAACATCCCACCAATAAGGATCGGCCGGTAAGTTGATGTTAAATTTTTGAATGGCCTCATCAACTTCCGAATCAAGACGCGGCAAATATGGGCGTGGCTCGGCATTAGCGGCCTTATCATCACGCCAACGGAACATTTCATCAACAACCAGACCTGTCAGTTGTTGCATACCATCATAAGGCTTATCATAGCCCGGCGGCGTGCATAATAATGTCATCAAAGACGACAGGAAGCTGCGCTCATCAGGCAGAGGTGCACGACATCCAAGCTGCGTATCAAAGGGGTTAATCGCATATTGATGGCTCATCTGTAGACGGAAATATGCCACTTCATGCTGGCGATTTAGAGGCAGCGCCTCGCGAATCAATGAGACGAGACCAGATGAAGACGGCCCGATATCGACAACAGCCACAAAAGGAAGCTTACTCAAACCAGGCGTTAAAATTGTACCGAGGTTGAGCGTGTTCAAAAGAACCGACTTACCCGCACCAGGCTGCGCAAAGATCAGATCAAACCATGTGGTGGTCAAATTTGTGCCTGTTTGATACGGAAACATCTTACCATCAGGCGTTCTAAAGATCATTCCGCCACCTTCAAATGGAGAAGACGCACGCTGCCACGGCAACAATTTAAGAACATCACGCATCGGCGCAATCGCTGTCGGCGCAGTACCGCCACAATGGATACCCATAGCCGAGGACATCACGCAATCAAGCGGATCACCCGAAAATTCACTAACCTGACAATAGCCCCAACTCTCGAAAGCTTGCAGAAGAACAGAGATGCGATCAAGAATTTCTTCTTTCTCATCGATATTACACCATGTGGCAAAAGAAAGACGGAAACGCACCACAGGTTCGTTACGCGCCAAAGCTTCCAGACCTTCCAGTGAGTACTTAACCTGCTTATTATCAGGATTGGTCACACTCATCATGGTAGCCAAAAATGTACGCATTTGAGTAGCCTGCATCCCACCGCCCTCAACTAGGTAGGAAATACGGAAGGGAATATCAGCCTCGACCAGTCGAGCCATAAGTGATGGAAACGGTGTTGCTTCCATAGGCGCAAGCGTCATATCCGCCCCCGCCCAAAGTAAATTACCTATTCGACAAACAGTCTTACCGACCACCTTCGCATCAGCCGCAACCAATTGATTCGGCAAACTAGGCCAGAGAATATCTGACATATCCACGGTGTTTGTAGGCGCGCGCGGCGGAATAGGATCGCCCGGCAAGCATGGACGCCAATTATCATTTGTACGATCAGGGAAGAGATTTGAGCGCACAGCTGTCAAAGCCTTATGAACCTCGAGAATCTCCCCACGAACCCCTAAATCATCAAGCGCACTGGAAATTGCAGAAACATAGCTTTTATGACGGGTACGCAATGGCTCTAGAGCTGCAAAAGGGAACTGCGAATTCGATGCGTTAACCCATTTTTGTCCGCCCTCTTGCGCAAGTTTACGACACCGATCCAGTTCGGTCTTTGTCAAAATGCTCGGACGTGTCCAAAGAACGAAGTAAGCCTCTTCATGGCTCAAAAATCGTTCTAAGTGGCGAATACGCTCCTCAAAAAGATCGTCAAGCTCCATACCGATACTGTTCGCTGTAACGCGAACCGGCTTCACATTTTTCTCAAGCTCTTTACGGATTTGACTGGGGTCGCGCATGAAATAAACCTGCATCGCATGACCCTGACGGTCAAAACGAGAGCCGATTTTAATCGTGGCCTGCTCAACAATATTATTAAACTCCTCATCCCCGATAACCTGACGACTTCCCTCCAGTTTGAAATAGGACACTAATGACCCGTCTGTCGATACAAGCGTATTCTCACTATCCGCCGTCTCAAGAATAATAAAAGAAGAGACCGATTGTTTGAATAGCTTCTGAAAAGGTGCAAGGGTTTTGCTAATAAAATTCATGAACTGTCTTTAAATCAATTTTGACCAATAGCCAAATATTTTGCCAATGATAAATATAGCCGAGAAAGCTCAGCTATCAAAGATACTAATACAATAAAGTTTATTTTTTTAAACTATATTGCTAAATATTGTACCCGATTACGCTGCCGAAAGGATTTCCTGATAAATACCGATCCATTTTGGTGGTGTTTTCCCTCCAAATGGCCCGTCCTTCGAACGCCAATAAGCCAGAATTTGCGGGAATTGGTTGAATTCAAGATCAGCCTCTTTAATAATGCGGCGATCAAGCGGGAATAAACGTATGCCATCTAATTTGGCATGGCGCAATTTGTAATGCCCCAGTGTTAGATAATCTTGCAAAACACCCGATAAAATGAACGGATCATCGGTACTAAGGCGCTTTTTGCCTTCTTCTCTTCTGGCCATAATCACCCCTAGCGCTTTTCTCGCAGCGTCTGCAACCGGCCCCTGAGAAATCCGAGCAACATAAATGGAGCGAGCGATATGATGCAAATCAGCCTGTTCGATCTCGGGCATCCAGATCAACACTCCAGAACGCATGGTATTAATACGATCCATATAAAAACACTGATGACAAAAAATACACACGGTCAACAAATTGTCCAAATCCGTATTATGCATATCCATATCTTTAGGAAGAACTTCTTGATATTTTTTCGAGACAAATCCACAGCACTGGCAGGTATAGGCATCGCGTTCGAATACCTTAGTTTTGATATCCTGCGTCAACTTTGTGTTATTGGCATATGAAACAACCGTGGCCTTCACCTCGCTTCTATCTATGCCTAATTTTATAGGGTGCTTATTCATGCTCTCGAATATATCTAAAAAATAAAACTGACTATCATCATATCACAGTCTTTGAAAAAATCATAAACCGCGCATAAAAAAACGCCCGCAAATTTTGCGAGCGTTTCTTGTAAATTCATCTATTTTAGAATTTGAATACAGCCTTGTTAACTTTGGCAACCTTAGCGTTGGCGCCTTCTTCACCTGCGTTAATTGTATTCAGCATGGATTCGAACAGGATTGGAAGTGCAAACAATGCACCGCCGATGCCCAAACGCACACAGCCATCTTTCAATGGTGTTTGTGTTGGGTTTTCTACGTGATCCTTAATCTTAAGAACACCTAAAATACCCAGAGTAATACCCATCAGGTAAGCAAGAACTGACAAAAGGCCAGGAACTTGGCTTAAAGACCCTGAGATATTGGTTGAAATAGTGCTGAAGTTGTTTCCACCACCACCACCACCACCGGCAGCAAATGCGCTGGATGATCCGACAGTCATGGCACCAGCCATCATAATTGCGCCCAAACGGGACTTAGTGAAAGTTTTTTTCATGGTTTTTTCTCCTCTACCAAAGAAGTTGCTCACTAACTAATAGTATACACAGTTTTAATTAAATTAGTATTAAAAGATTTATCTTAAAAATTAATTTACGCCAAACCCAATGCCATATTGGGCAATGCCGAGCGTGGCTTGTATCCCATTGATGAGTGGCCCGAGATTGACCGCTGCCGCTCCCGCAATAATATGTGTAACTCCGGCCATGACAGAGGCCTGCTGATTACCTTCGGCCACACTTCGGATTATAAAGAGCCCTCGAACAAAGCTAATCAGTCCAATGACAATAACGAACTTCAAAATAGCACTGATAACCGTATGCGCGCTGGCAATTTCAGCATCACCCATACCTTCGGTATAAGCAAGCGTTGCGTAAGTTGTATTTAAAGGCGCTGAAAATAAACTTCCCGAAACTGCGCTCATAATCTCGTTATATGAAATCAACAAACCTGCGACAACAAAGGTCATAATGGTGCCAATACCACCCGGCCCCCTTGCTCCGTCCTGCGCCGTTTTAATAAGGCGAGAAATACCGATCATAATGAAGATTAAACCTGCCACAAAGGTGAAGAAGTTTATAATGATATGCATCGGACCAATCATGTCTGACATAAAATTAGATAGCATACAATCGAGGCCACCAGAGGCTGCCGCTCCACCACCACCACCGTTGCCTGTAATACTATTAAATATATTTTGAACTGTATTAACAACTGCACCTATACCGCTTTGAGCGCCCCCGCACGCATCACTTTCATTAAAGTTTGCAGGTAAATTTGCTATACCTGTGGCCAATGGGCCACTCACTGTGGCGCGTAAGATTGAAATCACAAAAGGTAACGCGAAGAATGCGCCACCGGCAGCAAGGCGCGAAACACCTTCATAAAGGCCTGTTCTTTGTGGCTCAAGAATATGATCTCTAAGTTTGATAATCCCCCAAACTCCAAAAACAAGTCCAAGAATATAAGCAATTAAAGATAAAAATGCCGGCAGATAAGCTGAGGCCATAACCGAACCACAAACCAATTGCCCCATAGAAACCGATGGAGGGGCGCCAACATTCACCCCAGGTATATTATTTATCGCGCCTATAACACCTCCAGCAATTCCATTAACCGTTGCGGAGATACCGTCACAAAGTCCACCATAGGGTGAATAAACCATGCCAACGCCGGCTGCGGCTTCGCTGAGTTGTCCCATATCATCCAGGCCACCGCCTGCAATAGTGCTCATCATAGCAGTATAAATAGTTGGAATTGCCACCAGTGCACCACCAGCTAACAACCGGGCAACACCCTCTTTCAGGCGCGTTTGCTCTGGGTTCTCAACGTGATCTTTTATTTTAAGTACACCGATTGCAATAATTGATATACCCAGCAAGTAAGATACGAGGCTTATGAGCCCAGGGATATGCGACGTTGACTCGTTGACGTTTCGAAGAGCATCATTAATTGACGGCATGCCTACAGCGTCAAAGCCTGCTCCAAGCAAAAGTGAAACAGAATTCGCCAAAGAACCCGGGTCATATTCAAAGACATTGCCGCCACCAATTGTATAATAAGCAGCATCAATAATCGTGGGCAGCGCGAACATCGCACCACCGGCTATAAGACGAATGATCGGGGTTCTTAAGGGTGTTTGTTGAGGTGCATCGACATGTTCCTTGAATTTCAGAACAGCTGAGATGCCGAGAATTATACCGATTAAATAAGAAAATACCGCCAGTAGACCAGGAAGAAATTCTACTGATTCCTGAACATTTCCTATAACATTATTGACGTCTTCGCCGGCCGCAAACGCGTTCGAGCTCATAATTACAAAGCTCAATAAGGTAAAGAGCCCTAATGAAAATAACGATTTCAAACTTAAAAACCCTAAACGGTTTTTGATTTTTTTCTTACCACTCTTCAACACGAGACCCACCCATAATTGTTTATTTCAAAGTCCATAACGCCAGTTAAATCCCCTATATCCAAGCGCTGGACATAAATACTCCCTATAATCCTATCATAAAAAGTATGAATAAAAGCTTTACAAAACGATCAAAAGTTATGGTAATTCACAATTATTGTGAAACAATGCCTTTGCTACCGCGCAATACCCACCTACCAGACTCTTGAGCAATAGAGCTGATACGCCCAAGTCCGGCAATGGTCTCACCAACCTCGACTGTGCGTGTATCACCATTATCAGCATTAGCAATAATAGCAAATCCGGGTCTAGCAGAGCGCATGATCCAATTGATTTTCACAGGTGCTGGCGCAGATGTCACTTTTGGTTTAGGGGCAGAAACTACCGCTTTTTTAGCAGCCGGTTTAGATGCTTCAACTTTAGGCGCAGCCTTAGCTACATTCTCAATCCTATCATTCGCAGCCTCTAAGTCACCACTGAGCTTATTAACTTTGCTCTCAAGGTCAGTGATTGTTTTTTGAAGCGATTCGATGGTTTCATTAGCAGAATTAAGAGCCTTTTCATTCTTTGAGTTTTGTGCTTCCAGCTCTTCATTTAAGGATTTAGCATCCTCAAGCTCTTCGAGAATTTCTGGATCAGGCTGCGCTGTGATAATGGCAACATCCGCTGGCGGAGCTGGCATAGTAACGTTCGAGCCGACAGACTCCGGCTTAAAATCTTCAACCGGAAGATCCGCAACTTCGGTCGGTACAGGCAATCCAGCTGTGTCTTCATCAGGTGTAGAATCAACATCCTCCATTCCCATTACAGAAGCATCAAGTTCGGCAACCGGTTCCTGCGCCGTCTTATCAAGTGATGGAATATCTACCAATTCAGCTATCTCATCACGCGATGGCGGAGTCAGCTCGCTAACATCATCAGAAAAATTAGGAAGATCGGGCAGAGGCTCTAATTCATTAGAAGCGTCAGCGACATCGGGTATGGGCATAAGTTCATTAGGTACGCTGTCTGGGACCGGCACAGGCTCAATATCGTTAGGAATTTGCGCCTGATCAGCGCCTGCATCCATTGGCACGGGCATAGGCGGCATACCGTTCGAATCAATATTCGCGCCCTCATCAGTTGCAATATAGGCCGGTGCTGGCGTAGGTGCCGGGGCGCCTCCCAACATATTCAAAGCCATATAGCCACCCACAGCAACAACGGCTGCTCCACCGGCAAGCACAACAACTTTATTTCCGGATTTACCGCTTTTGACTTTTTTCTCTTTAACGGCTTTTTCTTTCTTAACCTTAGCCTTTTTTTCCTTTTTAGGTTTTTTACCGCCCTTACCCGTGGGAAGCTCTTCAGCGGCAGTCACATCGATATCGGTTTCAAAATCCTCGTCAAAATCAACATCATCAAGGTCAAGACCGTCTATATCATCAATATCTTCAATATCCAGATCTTCAAAATTTTGTGTGTCAAAATCATCGAAATCATCTTCAGGTTTATTTATGTCGTCATTCGTCATCGAGGCACATCCGCTTTAAGGAATTAATTTACGTGAGTATAATATATACAGAAATAGAAATAAATTACAGCCCGTCAAATTGATTTACTACGGGCTGAGTAAACAAAATACCAACTGGCGTTCCGGCTGCAATACGGATTGTAGGCTCGGTTCCATCAGCCATGTCGGTCAAAATTCCGCGAAGCTCTTGCCCAACTTCCTGAACCCCAGTCGCAACTTCTTGCTCACTATCGAGATCATTATCTGTCGAAGCAGTGCTGCCACCACCAGTATCAATCGTGATGTTTGTCGTGCCACCTTCGGCCAAAGCACTTGAAAAACCTTCAATAAAGGCCGCTGCCGCAGGCAATAATAGTCTTTTCATATAATGTCTATTAACAGATGTAGCTACCCCAGGAAGCGTTGTTTCAGGATCTAAACCGATACCATCAACCCCTAAGCTTTTCTCATTATAAACAAGTGTATCAAAATTCAAAACAAGGTAATCATCAGTGGCCTTAAAACGACCAAGGATACGGCTACCTTTAAAAGGTCCTGAAACAACCCTGGCCAGAACAGGGCCGGGCACATCAGAATTTGCCTCTGTCAAAAGCTGCGCATAGACAACTTCCCCCGCCGGAAGAAGTGTTTCCTCAATGATTTCTTCTTCGAACTCATCTTCAAAACTGTTTGAGTTGCTGGAAGAGCTACCAGAACCGCTGTCACCACTGGATGTTTCATCACCATCTTCGTCGCCGCCTTCGCGTTTTTCTCTCAAAGCATCCAAAAATGCAGAATCTGTGACATTAAGAGTTGAAATGCTGGCTGCTGGCTTCGCACCCAATATTGAAGACATTTGCTCTTGCATGAGGCTTGAAAGCTCCTGAATCACTTCAGCACGCGCTTTTACATCCTCAGTAGTCACAACGTCTATGGTCTCACGCTGACGTATCTCTTTTTGCAGGCGCTCTTCCTGAATACGGCGCCAGCGTTGCAGAGGGTCTTCTTCTTCTGATTCTTCATCAGGAACACTGATCATACCAACCGGCGGCTCGATAGGAACAGGAATAGCACTCGTACCGCTCGCTTCAGCATTCTCGCGCACAGTTTCATTTTGCTCTTCAATCGCCCTGATATATTCAGGATTGGCGTCAGCTGTTCCGGGCGCAACTGTCACGCTTGGCGAAGCACCGATATTGGATGTCGCCAAATCATCCATCTCGTCTCCGCCGGAAATGAGATTAATAACAAGAAAGATCGCGACCAACGCACCAACAGCCATACCGATTTTAACGATAGGCTTATTCTTTAAGCCGTCTTTATTGCCTGCCGATGACGATTCGGCGAAATCATCAAACGTACTGTCTAGACCATCATCTTCAAATTCGTTTTCATCGCTCATCTAATACATCCTCGCGGTTGGAAAGTCGGGCTCTAACAACCTGCCCACGATCCGATAGCAATAAAACGGGCGAGCCGCTTATTTCATAAACTTTCATACCATCTAAAGAAGACACCGATCCACTCCACCCCGGAGAAAGAAGCGTTAATGGTGTTCTCACATATGTCATACCGTTATAGCTAAAAGCACTTGTGCGCCCATCAACACCGGAAACAGCCAACTTTTGCGCACCTGTAGGAACAATACCTTCCAGCGCCGACGAAAGGCCGCTATTTCCTGCCGCCAAACCTGACAAGCCGCCACTGCCGCCACCCGCGTAAGCACCGGATGCATCGATAATAGGCGCTTCTGCCAGCGGACCATAATCTGGCATAATCGCATCGAAACGATAATAAACAACGTCACGGCTGGTCTCCAAAGTCATAATGACAGGCGTTTGCAAGCCCAGCAGCTTGATAGAAATATTACCATAGGCAAATTCTGATTGTGGCGAGATGATAATACTGTTGGAATAACGGGTATCTACATCTTCTTCAGCAGCTTCCGTTTCAACAATCTGGAAATTACCCGCCCAGCTCATCGAATGAATCGGCCAAGGCTGGCCACTCGAATCAAGAAATGAAATCGTAGTCACATGACCATAAGCCATTTTGATAACTGATGGCGGGGCACCGGGATCGAGATTAATATTCTCGATGGCAATCTCGGGCTTGGGATTAGGGTACACAGGAAGCTCTACCGAATCCTGCGTACGATCAAATAGCTCAAAAAGGGCGCGAATCTCCTCGGGCCTAAGCGGCAAGAGCCCTTCAAGCGCAGCTCTAAATGCCTCACTTCGCATAGCATCTTCCGTTCCGCCTGCAGTATTAGCCCCAGAACCACCTTCCAAATCCAGATTTTGCTCATCAAATTCGAAATTACCGGGCATAACAGGCAAACCGGGAGGGGCGAACTCATCAGAGCTCGCTGAGTCACCCACAGGCAAGCCCTGCGCATACGCACCAAATGAAAAGAACACACCAGCCACGAGCAGCGCGCCCCGCAGGAAATCGGTATTTTTTAGTTTATAAATATTAGATTCACTCATAGAAAGTTCCAGCGAGTTTGAAGGCCCCTACCAAGAAGCTTAACATGGAAAAATGAACTGTCACGCCACGATCCTATAAAAAAATCAAGAAACACACATTTTTATATATGCGGTCTACCAATTCTATCTGCCTTGCGCAACCCACTGCTCGATACCCACGCCATTTGGACTCTCCAAGCGCGGAACACGAACAACAACCAGCGTAACCAACAATCTATCATTACGTGTTCTGGCACCGGACTGGTATGTCAGAACGATAGGCATTTGAATTTGCCATTGATATCGTCCCGCACTCAAGCCTTCACTTACGATGATTGGCGCACCTTGCGGCGCAGCTGTCACAACTTGCTGGGACGCCTCAACCATTTCGATAATACGAGAGCGGCGCAATGCTTGCGTAAAACTTTCCCACCCGCGGCGTGTAAAGTTGCGAGACGCCTCCTGCAAACGGCGGGCATAATCATTAAACCCGAATGTCATCACCTCCGTAACGGCCTGCGCCGTCCAGGACATAAGTGCAGGAGAGCTTAGATTCGGCTCACTAAGAGGAACCATTGGCACAAGACGTCCATCTTCAGTTGTGGCGAAAAAACGGTTCTCAGGCTGATTAACCTGAATAACAATATACATCGCACCAATAAGACCGATAATAACCACAGTCTGTAACATGGCGATGCGCAAAAGGCTTCTATAGCCATCACGATAAAACTCATTACGGACAATAACCTTGCCCAATCCAGCCATATTTTCTTCCGGTGCATCTGCCTCAGGATTAGCGGTTGTTTGCTCGGCATCTGCCTTGGATTTTGAATTTTTAAATACGGCCATTTATCTATCTTTTAAAATAATAATTATGCTGGTTATTTTGCATTCGAACGAATATTCAGTTTTCTATTCTGACTTAAATAAATAAATTTCACAAGCCGCATCCTTTCAAATTATATTTTTTCATTTTTCAAAGGCGACAAATAACCAATCCTTATGATAAACTTATTATTGGTAGACATTATTAACACGGCAGTGAGCACATCAAGGTGAACAACGGGATTGATCAAAATCCATATAAGAGCAAGTTAAGGCTGTTATTTTTGACAGCTGTTGTTTGCATTTTGGCCTTACCGTTTTATTTCACGGCCTCTACAATAGCGACCAAAAAAGCCGAAGCACAATGCTGGCAAACCTGTTTCTATTATGTAGGTGTTAGTATTGTATATGTTCCAACAGTTTTATGCGGCCCTTGGGACTGCGTACTTTCAGCACTTCTGATCCCTTATGCTCACTCTACTTGCGTACAAGGACGAGGGTTCGGAGTCGGGTGTATTAATACGTATAATGCAATCATTCCCTATATGCGAAGGGAATTCGGCGATTTAAAGGATTGGCTTCTCAATGACTTCGGGAATGGCCAGATCGTCAGAGCAATGCGGCATATGACCAGACAGCTTAATGCCGTCACAATGACGCAAACATTTGCCATCGGTAATATGATGGACGCCCAGAACATGATGGAAACGCAAAATCAGTTCAAGCTCCTTGAACTAGAAGCAACCGAAGACTACCGCCCAAGCACAGGAATCTGCAAAATCGGAACCGCTATGCGCTCTCTTTCTGCGGCAGAAAACGGAAGTTTAGTAGCTAAAATGGCGCTAAATGAACGTCAAATGTCACGCCACTTAGGCGATAAAGGCGTTGGTGGAGCGATTGATGCCGCCCACGACAAGCAAAACCGCTGGGTACATTTTCTAAAACATTACTGTGACCCACAGGATAACAATTGGAGCGCCAATAAAAATGGCTCGGGTCTTGATTCTATTTGTGAAGCAGAAGAGGAAGATAGACAACGGGTAAATATTGATATCGATTACACACGTGCTGTTGAAAATCGCAGGACCTTTGATATTTATGCTCAAGCCTGGATTGGATCAGGAGATGAAATTGATATTATGGCTCTTGGCAATAATTTGTATGGCCATAAAACGCTTCGCAGAGAACTCTCGGAGATAAATCTCGCTTCCGATGCTATAGCCTTAAAATATCTTGACCTTCGTTCAATTGCCGCAAAGCGCAACATAGCAGAAAATACTTTCAATTCCATTGTAGGTATGAAATCCCAAGGTAGTAGCGTAACATTCAAATTTTTGGGCAATATCCTACAAGAGTTGGGCATCCCCCAAAATGAGCTGATGAAATACGAAGGCTTAAAATTTGGAGGCGGTGGCGGATTCTTACCTACATCCCAGTACGCGACTTTGGAAATCCTCTCTAAAAAGATCTTCCAAAATCCGACATTCTATACCCAGCTATACGACACCCCGGCAAACGTATCGCGAAAAGGTGCTGCGTTAAAGGCCATCGATCTCATGCTGGACCGCGCTATCTATGAAAGCCAATTGCGCCGTGAAATGGCTATGTCCGTTCTTCTTTCATCTCGCATCGGCAACCATATGTCCGAGCGCAGCAATATTATGTGGGAGGGCGCGAACTAAATGCTGAGAGTCATGTCATGCAAATGCACCCTTAAAAGAGCAGGCAAACTAACGCTGCTCTTGGGTGCCATGAGTGCGTGTTATTTATTCTCCTC
>JAHQVU010000021.1 GCA_019634145.1 Micavibrio sp.
CAAATGTTGTAACCGCCATATAAAGTGCAGCAAAAATAATAGCCGCCAACCGATGCTTAAAATCTGTTTGTTTACTCAAAACGGCATATACAAATAACAAGCCAACCAATATGACTGCTGAAGCGGCGTCATAAAGCTTTGTGTTTGAATAGGCCACCAACTTGCCCCACGCACCGCCATCGCTAAGCGTGTCGTTAAGTATGAAATACGCTCGCTCGTCAAAGGTAAGCCATAGGTTGCTAAAGGGAGCATTAAAAAAACTATACCAGATCAGTGCTGCAAGCACGCACAGGATCGATAAGGGAACAAAGCGCCATTGGTTTGTAAATAGAGGGGTATGATTTGAGTTGTTCATAGTTTTTATTATCGCTATCTAGAACGCCAATTATAATAATTAACAATATTAATGGAAGTGAATTTATAGAAAATAATGGAGGCACGGACCGGAGTCGAACCGGTGTACACGGATTTGCAATCCGCTGCATAGCCACTCTGCCACCGCGCCGCAGGGGAGTAGGTTTAGTGTTTAAATGACTTAGGCCTATAAAGTCAACATCAAAGCCTTTCATGGCAAAGAAAAATCATCACATAGGCTGGAAATACTCTATAATATCTGCAATAGTTAGCCGTTTTTAATTCTCTATGGAATCTTGAGTTATGCTACAAGCCAAAAAATATGATTTTTCAAAAGCACGTAAAAATATGCTGGACTGTCAGATCCTTACGAATGGCGTGACTGACCCCGCAATTCAAAATGCCTTTGCGACCGTGCCGCGCGAGCTGTTCGTGCCTGAGCATTTCGAGACAGTGGCTTATAATGATGAAGATGTGCCAGTAGGGCAGGGAAGATTTTTAATTGAACCTATGGTGCATGCAAAAATATTACAGGCACTCAATCCAAAGCCGCATCATGTAGCCTTAGATATCGGATGCGGCAGTGGATATTCATCGGCTATTCTATCAACTTTAGTGACAACAATTGTCGCAATAGATAACAATCAAGAACTCTTGGAGCGTGCAGATTACAACTGGCGTCACCTCGATGCTTGCAACATTGCATCATATATTGGGCCACTGGAAAATGGCCAAGCCGATGCGGCTCCTTATGATTTGATAATTTTCAATGGCGCAATATCTCAGGTCCCGGAAATGGTTAAATCCCAATTAGCCGAAAATGGCAAAATGATTGCCATCCTTAAAGATGAAAAAAGCCCGATGGCTAAAGTTACATTAATCGAGAACCTTGGTAATAGTCAATATTCATCATATACTCTATTTAGTGCTGGAACGCCTTATCTAGATGGTTTCGTTGCGCCCCCGTCATTTAACTTTTAAATGAAGAAAAAACTTAAATCATGTCTATGAAGCCGTTTTTATTAAGAGCATCAATACTCTTCGCTTTGTTTTTTTTGCCACAAACAAAAAGCTTCGCACAAAATGCAGGTTTCATAGAATCAAATGAAACAACACTTACATCTGTTCTCAAACATTCATACATCAATAACCCGACCTTAAGGGCGGCACGCGCCGATCTCTCGGCTGTCAGCGAAACATTACCACAGGCAGTATCCGGTTGGCTTCCAGAATTAACCGCACAAGGCAGCATTATATCGACCGACTTAGAGAACCCCCCTACTGATACCCTTACAAGTGGATCGGCCGATGGTTCTATAGAAAAAAGCATTGGGCTGGACCTAAGCCAGCCAATCTTTCGTGGTGGCTCTACAATTGCAAATACCAGCGCAGCAAAAAACGTCATTTACGCGCGCATCACATCCTTAATAGCTCAAGAACAAACAGTGCTCTTGGATGTTGTAACAGCCTATATGGATGTTTATCGCGATCGTGCACTGGTTGATCTTAATACAAATAATCTGCAAGTACTCTCAAGACAATTCGATGCGACATCCGCAAGGTTTGATGTTGGCGAGCTAACCCTTACAGATCTACAACAGGCCAAAGCGAGGCGTGCAGATGCAAAAGCAAGACTCATCTCTGCTCAAGGACAACTTAAGGCTAGTGAAGCACGCTTTCGTCAATTAACAAAAATGCCACCACAAAGCCTCGTTCTGCCCGAAGCAATATTGCCCTTGCCGCCTTCATTAGAGCAAGCAATTCAACTCGCGCATAAGGATAACCCTCAAATTCGTTCAGCCATTTATACCCAAAAAGCTGCCAGAGATGATGTTGATAGCGTTTTCGGCGAGCTTTTGCCCAGCATATCATTCTCTGCAAATTGGGATAAATCATATGATCCTTCACCCGGCACATTTGATGAGAGTACTTCAAGCGCTGTTGGCTTTGTTGCTACGATACCTCTGTATCGGTCAGGCGCAGTGCGCTCACGTATACGTCAAGCCAAACACGTTTCTAACCGTAGAAAAATTGAGATCACAGAGCTTCGCGATGCTATAGAACAAAATGTTATCCAAAATTGGGAGACGCGCGCCGCTACGACAGCAGAAATTGATGCACGGCTCTCACAAGTAGAAGCCAACGAAATTGCACGCGAAGGTGTTGCTGCTGAAGAAGATGCAGGTGCACGGAGTATTTTGGACAAACTAGACGCCGAACAAGAGCTTTTAAATTCACAAGTCGCCCTTATAACGGCACAGCGTGATCAAGTTATTGCAAGATATGCATTGCTTGCGGTTACCGGTGGTTTAACGCCTGGAAATCTTGAGTTTTCAGACTTAGCATATAATTATCAGCATTATCTGAAATTTGAAGGATCGGATATTTTAAACTTCCATGTGGATAGCGTTCAAGAATAACGCTTAGGTACTTTGACAAGTTCCTGTGTTTCATGGAAACTGAAAAAATCAAAAACCCTAATGTAGTTGTCTAAAAACCCTATGGCCGCAGAAGAAGCAGATAATGACCCATCAATCGAAGAGATTTTATCCTCGATTCGTCAAATCATATCCGATGATGATGAAGCCGTAGATGATGACGAGCCATCCTTCGACGAGCATGTTGAAGAGGAAATGGCAAAAATTGAGGAGGCAAGTCCCGCTGAATCTGCTGAAGAGCCAGAAGCAGAGCCTAAGCCCCTGGAAGAGCCAGAGCCAGAACCAGAGCCAGAACCAGAGCCAGAACCAGAGGCAGAGGCAGAGGCAGAGCCAGAGGCAGAACCAGAGGCAGAAGATGTTATCGAGTTAACCGATGTTGTAGAACAACCTGAGCCAGAAGCAGCCGCGCCGGAAACAGATAGTGATCCATTTGATTCACTTGATGATGTAACTCCTGACGAGCCAGAAGAAACTAATATAGATATTGATATGCAGGATATATTCGAGGATGAGACAGAGACAGAGACAGAGACAGAGGCAGAACCAGAAGTCGAAACCAAAGAGCCTGAACCCGCACCATCACAAGAAACGGATTTAGATACATTGCTTACCGAAAAGGCTTCTAGCGCAGCATTACAAGGCTTTAGCGAGCTTGTAAAGAAAACAGCTGTCGAGCGTGGAGGTATCACTTTAGAAGATATAGTGCGCAGCGAATTAAACCCCCTGCTTCGTGACTGGCTTGATAAACACCTGCCCTCTATCATCGAGCGTCTGGTTAAAGAAGAGCTGGAACAAATTGCCAAGCGCGCATTAGAAGATTAAGCCTAAGACCCGTTAAAATATTGACACTTTCCACTAATCAGATAAAACATCCTTATCTGAAATTTAAGCCTGTGAATGTATATTATGCTTGATAAAACTTTTGACCCGACCGCTATAGAAAAAGATATTTACGCCGAGTGGGAAAACTCTGGTGCGTTTAAATCAGATCCTTCGAGTATGGCTGATCCTTTTTGTATAATGATGCCGCCCCCAAATGTTACCGGCTCCCTACATATCGGTCATGCATTGAACCACACTCTACAAGACATTCTTACGCGCCACCATCGTATGAAGGGTAAAGACACCCTATGGCAACCCGGCACCGACCATGCCTCTATTGCCGTTCATATGGTACTGGAAAAGCAGCTTAATGAAGAGGGTAAAACCCGCTTTGATTTAGGCCGTGATGCATTCATGGATAGAGCTTGGAAATGGAAGGATTACTCTGGCAGTACCATTACCTCACAGCTTCGCCGTCTCGGCACAACTCCGGATTGGAGCCGCGAAGCCTTCACCATGGATGAAGGGCTATCTAAAGCCGTGCTTAAAGCTTTCGTGGAACTTTATAAAAAAGACAAAATCTATCGAGCCGAACGACTCGTAAACTGGGACCCAGAGCGACAGACTGTGATTTCCGACCTTGAGGTCATCCAGAAAGAGCAGAAAGGCTCTATGTGGCATATCCGCTATCCTATTGAGGGCGATACAGACCAATATATAACCGTCGCTACCACTCGTCCCGAAACCATGCTCGGTGATACCGCAGTGGCCGTCCACCCTGATGACGATCGCTATAAGGATTTAGTGGGTAAATGTGTCATCCTTCCCATTACAGGCCGCATAATTCCCATCATTGCCGATGAATACTCCGACCCCGAAAAAGGCTCTGGCGCGGTGAAAATAACGCCTGCTCATGATTTTAATGACTTTGAAGTCGGGCAGCGTCACAATCTGCCAATGATTAGCGTATTGGACGAGAAGGCACGCATCTGTGAATTTGACAACTGCCCTGAAGGCTATGTCGGCCTTGATCGTTTTGATGCCCGTAAAAAGGTTTTGCTCGAACTGGAAGAGCTCGAACTTTTAATCGAAGAAGAAAAAATAAAAAATACAATTCCTGTGGGTGAACGTTCAGGCGTTGTCATTGAACCCTTTATGACCAAGCAGTGGTTCGTTGATACGCCCACTCTTGCTAAACCTGCCGCGCAAGCCGTACGCGACGGCAAAACCCGCTTCATCCCACAGCAATACGAGAATATGTATTTCGCATGGGTCGATCATCAATTACCGTGGTGTATCTCCCGTCAATTGTGGTGGGGGCATCAAATCCCTGCGTGGTATGACGAAGAGGGCAATGTCTATGTTGCTGAAAATGAGGCCGAAGCACAGGCGCAGGCAGGGCAGGACGTAAAAATAACCCGCGATGATGACGTCCTCGACACATGGTTTTCCTCCGCCCTATGGCCATTTTCGACACTAGGTTGGCCGGATAAAACCCCTGAACTTGAAAAGTTTTTTCCGACACAAACACTTGTGACAGGCTTTGATATCATCACATTCTGGGTTTCCCGCATGATGATGTTTTCTATCGAACTTCTTGGTGAGGTGCCTTTTAAAGATGTTTACATTCATGCATTGGTGCGCGATTCCAAAGGGCATAAAATGTCCAAATCGAAGGGCAATGTCATGGATCCGCTCGATCTAATCGAAAAATACGGTACAGACGCGCTGCGCTTTACGCTTTGCGCACTCGCCACACAAGGACGTGACATTCGCCTCGCCGAAGAGCGCCTGCAAGGCTACCGCAATTTCGCCACAAAGCTCTGGAACGCCGCGCGTTATCTGGAAATGAACAATTGCGCTTTGAATAAAGATTTTGACCCCGCCATGGTCAAGGGCGCTCTCAATCAATGGATTATTTCCGAATTAGCCGAGGCAAAAACAGCACTTGATAAGGCTACCGCTGAATACCGCTTTAACGACATGGCCGATATTCTCTATCATTTCACATGGGGCACATTCTGCGACTGGTATGTCGAATTCACTAAGGGCGCGCTAAAGGAAGAGGGCGAAGGCGCCACAGAGGTGCGTGCAACCGCTGCTTGGGTACTAGAACAACTCTTGATCTTACTCAATCCAATCATGCCTTATATTTCCGAAGCGCTGTACGCTAACTTGAAAGGCGAAGGCGCAAGCCGCCTTATAACCGCATCATGGCCCAAATATGACCCCTCATTGACCTTCCCCGATGCATCAAAAGAGATCGGCTGGCTAAAGCGCTTTGTGTCAGAAATCCGCTCTGTACGCGCTGATATGAATGTTCCGGCTAATGCAAAAATCCAGCTTCTGATTAAGGATGCATCGGTTCAAACACAGAACGCGCTCAAAACCCATGACGAAATTCTTTGCCGCATGGCGCGTCTTCAAAGTTTTGACTTCACTGATGAGACGCCGAAAGGAGCAATCCAGATCGTAATAGACGAGGCTACGGCCATCTTGCCTTTGGCCGAAATCATTGATCTGGACGCTGAGCGCGCCCGCCTCCAAAAGGCCATTGAAAAGGTAGAAAAAGATATTATCGTAATTGACAAACAGCTCGATAACACCAATTTCGTCGCCAATGCCCCGCCTGAAATCATCGAGGAAAAACGCACCCTCAAAGAGGAGGCGCTTGGAACAAAAGAAAAGCTGACCAAGGCTTTGGAGCAGTTAGCGAACTAAGATGAGTCAGGATCATAATCACATTCACACGCACACGCACACCCATGAGCAAAACAATTGCTGCGGCCGCGCACATGACGCAACGCCCCCCCTCCCAAAAAAGAAACACGACCACCATAAGACGCTTCTCTGGACAAGCATACTCGCAGCTTTTAGCCATATATTTTGCTGCGTTTTGCCAGGAGCTTTTGCACTTATCGGACTGCTCAGCGGTTTCGGCATCATTGCTACGCTTCCGGGGTGGCTGAAAAATTTGCACATTTATATGCATGGTTCCGAAGTTCCGGTTCTTATTTTCTCAGGCGTTGTTGTTGTCTTTGGCTGGCTTGCGCACTATTACAGCAAAGCCAACGACTGTCATGAGGTCGGTGATTGTCATCACAATTCCTGCCAGCCACGTAAAAAGAAGGTTAGCGTCATTCTCGTATTGGCCAGCATACTGTTTATAGTGAATTTAGTTGTTTATTTCGGCTTTCATGCAAAGCAAGCGCCAGAGATTAGCAATGA
Organism: Micavibrio sp.; assembly: GCA_019634145.1. Classification (GTDB taxonomy): domain Bacteria; phylum Pseudomonadota; class Alphaproteobacteria; order Micavibrionales; family Micavibrionaceae; genus TMED27. The sequence goes on from JAHQVU010000021.1 coordinate 6,843, forward strand.
TCAGGGGACATTAAGTATGGATTATCATAATACCCACGATCATTAGCCTTTAATGGGTTGTTTTCAAGCCAGTTTTTCGCTTTTTCAATGCAATCAATTGGCATAGAGTTTAACCCAACAGCCAATCGCGAATCTTCATCTTTCATATGTTCAATCTCGCCAAAAAATGGAACCTGCCCAGTTGCGGCTATATCCAGCCCCAATTCACGACTATAATTTTCAATATCATCCATCAGGTCAAAGACATCTGATGCGGATTTAAACGCGTTTCCCATATTCATAGTTACTAACGATAAGACCCTGATTAATTTTATTCAAGAAAAATCTAATAAACATCCTCAGGATCAAAGATACGCCCCGAATCTACGAATTCAAGGCCTCCATCCCTCTTGAGTTTTCTATAAAAACAGCTGCGACGTCCAGTATGGCAACTCGCCTCTGGCTCCATATCTACTGATATCAACAGGCAGTCTTGATCGCAATCCGTGCGAATCTCAATGACTTTTTGTACCATGCCACTGCTTTCACCCTTATGCCAAAGCCGCCCCTTGCTCCTTGACCAATAATGAACCTCACCTGTTTCAATCGTTTTTTGAAGCGCAGCCTCATTCATATAAGCAAACATAAGCACATGGCCCGTTTTTGCACTGGTCGTGATGCAGGGAATAAAACCCCTATCATCATATTTTGCTTTAAATTCAAGTGTTTCGTCTGAACTCTTCATATCGCCTCTCAAATGCATCCCATGCAGCTTCTTCACATTTAATCCCACTAAGATGATAAATATTTTGCATGCCGGTTGGAGATTTTGGATTTATTTCAGTAACATAGTCACCAATCATATCTAACCCGACGAGAACCAAACCACGTTTTACAAGCTCAGGCTTAAGCCTGGAACACACTTCGCGATCACGATCTGTAATTTCGCTTTTTTCCGCGCGTCCACCGGCATGTAAATTCGCACGGGCACTTCCCACCTGTGGCAACCGTGTAAACGCCCCAATAGGCTCGCCTTCAATAACGATAATTCGCTTATCACCCTGAGTGCGGATTTCAGGCAGATATTTTTGCACAACAAAAGGTTCAGGGTGAAGCCGTCCCATCATTTCAAGAACAGCTTGCAAATTTCCATCACCTTCTCGTAAGTGATAGATATCTAGTCCACCGAACCCATTCATTGGCTTAATAATTATCTCGCCATATTTTTCATGAAAATCCCGCACTTGTGAAATTTCGCGTGTTAGCAAAGTTGGCGGCGCTAGATCTGGAAAATGCGTAATCAACATTTTTTCAGGCGAGTTTCTGACTCCATCAGGATCATTCAGAACCAAAACTTTGCCACGAACATGATCCAGCATGTGGGTCAAAGCGGTATAACTCTGTGGATTATTATAATCTTGACGCATCAAGATAAGGTCATAACTATCAAGCGACCTAGCCTCAAAGCCACTCAGAACAACGTGATCAGCCATTTTTTCACGGAGGGTCATGTCGGCAGATTGCGCGCAAAGTGAACCATTCATAAGGGTCATGCTGTCAGCAGAATAATAGCTCAATTTATGCCCACGGCGCTGTGCCTCTAACCCTAAAACAAAGGTCGTATCCTTGGTAATATTGATACCTCTTGGGTCATCCATTTGGATTGCGACATTTAATGACATGGGAAAGTTGCGCTCCTAATGCGTCTAAGTGTTGATTTTCTCTGTAAAATACTATAGCTACTGCCTAATACAAACTAAGAGATAATATATTTAATGTCATTCGAAAAGCTAGGCCTAAGCGAAAAATTAATCAAAGCCATTGATGAGTGTGGCTATACGCAGCCTACACCCATTCAAGAACAAGCAATCCCTGTCGTCCTGATGGCAAAGGATGTGGTCGGACTGGCTCAGACGGGAACGGGTAAAACAGCTAGCTTCACTCTACCAATGATTGAGGTTCTGCAAGATGGGCGCGCTAAGGCACGTATGCCGCGCTCGCTCATTCTCACGCCGACACGAGAACTTGCCGCTCAAGTCTCTGAAAATTTTGATACATACGGAAAATATACCAAACTTAACATGGCTCTTCTTGTTGGTGGTGTGTCCATGGAAGAGCAGGTTAAAAAGCTCGACCGTGGCGTTGATGTTCTCATTGCAACGCCCGGGCGTTTACTTGATTTGTTCGAGCGCGGAAAAATTCTGCTTAATGATATCAAAATCCTCGTGATAGATGAGGCTGACCGAATGCTCGACATGGGTTTCATTCCCGATATCGAAAAAATTGCAGGTCTACTGCCATTTACCCGTCAAACATTACTATTTTCAGCCACGATGCAGCCTGAAATTCGTAAGCTGACCGAAAAATTCCTGAGCAATCCAAAGGAAATTTCAGTTTCCGCGCCATCCTCAACAGCCGTTAATGTCGAACAATTCATCGTACGCACATCACAAAAAAGTAAGAATGACGTGCTCGCTGCGCTGATAGCAGAAGAAAATGTTACTAACGCTTTCGTATTTTGCAACCGAAAACGCGATATCGATGGGCTAACGACTTACCTGAAAAAGAAGGGTTACCGTGCCCGTGCGCTCCATGGTGATATGGTACAAAAGGCACGCTCTGAAACCTTTGACGCTTTCAAAGCAGGTGAGGTTGACCTACTTATCTGTTCTGATGTTGCAGGCCGCGGCCTTGACGTATCCGACCTTTCTCACGTATTCAATTATGATGTTCCATTCAATGCGGATGATTATGTGCACCGTATCGGGCGTACAGGGCGCGCAGGTAAAACAGGTAAGGCCTACATGCTAGTCACTAAATCTGATGATAAATATTTGGATGCCATTGAGATATTGACTAAACAGAAGCTGAAGGAAGCAGGGGAAAACAAAGCCTCTACCAGCAACGATAAGGCTCAGGAAGATAAAGTAATTCCTGACAAAAAAGCGAGCACGAAAAAAACGTCACGGCGCCCAAAAGCGGAAGTTAAAAAACCTGTGCAGCAGGACGAACAGCACTATAAAAAAGCCGTCCAGCACAAAGACAGTCAGGATAGCGGCGATGACGATAGCAGTGACAGCAAAGGTTTTGGCGATGAAATGCCAGCATTTTTCAGCAATAAGTAAACTCTACACTTGCTCTGAGTCAGTATCGCAGGCAATCTTATAAAAAATTAAAACCAAGCCCTTTGATTCTAGAACGCCATGCGCTTTACTCTCGCACTATTAATAACCACCGTATTTATAATCCCCTCAACAGCTGCAAGCGCACAGCTATTGACAGGCTATACTAATGAACCGTCAATTCCACTAAAGGCCGCTTCGTCATCACCACTGCGCATTCAACAAGCCCCACCGGCAGAATTTGATGTCTATGCCAATCGTATCGAGATCCCTAGCATTGATGCGATTCCGGAAGCAAATGCACCTTATGAGCCATTATTGACCCAACTTGAACCCACGCCGCCAAGTCAAAGTGCGCCGGTAGATTTGGATGCCAACACTTTGGCATTCGACAAGGCGAAGAATGTTGTAAACGCAAAAGGGGATGTCTTTCTGCAGCAAGATGGTAGAATCTTACGCGCGGATGCAATGCGCTACAATCTGACACACGACCGAGTAAATGCGCATGGAAACGTAGTTTTAAATGAGCCTAATGGTGACGTTCATTTGGCCGATCAAGTCGAATACTACACCAAGCTTAAAAATGGTGAAGTGCAAAATTTACGCTCTACTCTGCAAGATGGGTCAACATTCAAGGCTCAAAAAGGCGCGATGAAAGGTGGTTCTAAGACCACCATGCATAAAGCGGCCTACACACCATGTATCACGTGTAATGAAAGCGAAACACCCGCCTGGGCCATTCGCGCCTCAAAAATGACTCACAATGAAGAAGAGGCAAAAATAAGTTATAACAACGCCCGTTTTGAGCTGTGGGGTGTGCCGGTTGTTTACACACCTTATTTTTCTCACCCAGATGGCTCGATTGTACAGAAAAGTGGTTTTCTCACCCCCTCATTCGGCTATAAAAGTAGCCTCGGTGCGTTCATAGAGAACAGTTACTACTGGGGCATTGCACCAGATCAGGATGTAACGCTTGGCGCAATAATTATGACCGATGAAGCTCCACTTGGCTTTGCAGAATATCGCAGAAGATGGGACAACGCATCACTTCAAATCAATGGCGGACTAACACAATCAACGCATAAAGACCGAAAATCAGGTGTAATTGTTGATGAAAAAGATGAATGGCGCGGTCATATTTTTGCCGATGCCCTATGGAATATGAGCGACATATGGCGCTCCGGTCTTGATATAAACTGGACCTCTGATGACCAATATATGCGCCAATACGACTTTTCTAATGAGGATGTGCTGGAAAATCAGATTTATGCTGAGCGCTTTAAGGGGAGAAACTATGCCACAGGCCGTTTAATTGCTTATCAAGATACACGTGTCAAAGAAGATCGCCCTGAAGATCAGCCGAATGTGTTACCTGAAGTTATTGCGAGCTTTATTGGTGAGCCGGGATCTTTCCCAATAATAGGAGGACGCTGGTCACTTGATACATCCATGCTCGGATTGCGACGCATTGGCAGTGATCAGGACATGGATCGATATAGCCTCGACCTCGGATGGAAGCGCCGCCTAGTCTCTGATTACGGCCTGCTGACAAACATCCAAGCCAAGGCCAGAGCCGACGCCTACTATGTCAATGACAGAACCACGGCAACATTTGGTTCGGGAACCAGCCAATCTGGGACAGACGTAAGAGCCTTCCCACTAGTTAATATAGATGTGCGTTATCCAATGGTGCGTGAATTTGAAAATACACAAATGACCATTGAACCAATCGCTGCCTATACCGCAGCGCCAAAAGTTGATTCAAACAATCCATCTATCCCAAATGAGGATAGTAAAGACGTGCAGATAGATGCCAGCAATCTGTTTGAGCCCAACCGTTTTCCGGGGCTTGACCGACTTGAAGATCAAACACATGCAACATATGGGTTAAGAACAGGCCTGTATGGAAATGACGGAAGCTACGGCAACATCTTTTTAGGCCAAAGTTATCGTTTTGATGAGTATAACAATCCGTTCCCTGAAGGGTCAGGGCTATCCAATCAAGAATCAGATGTAGTGGGACAAGTTACAGGCCGCTATAAGAATAAATACAGTCTGGATTACCGTTTCCAGCTTTCGAGCCGCCTACTGACATCAGAGCGTCACGAGGTTGATGCCAGCGCAGATTGGGGAAGGTTTGGCCTAAATGGTCAATATCTTTTTGCGAAAAGCCTTGAAGGCACAGAACTAGACTCAAGCCGCGAACAAATAAATGCCAACTCTCACTTCTATTTCTCACCTGAATGGCGTTCACGTGCCGGCGCAATTCAAGACTTTGGTGAGAATGAGGGCTTACGCCAAGTTTATGGCGGCCTGGAATATTTGGGTCAGTGCCTATTCTTATCTCTTATCGGCCAGAAAAACTACACCACAGAAGCTTCGGGTGAAGGCGGTACAGAAATCCTATTCCGCATTGGCTTAAAAAATCTGGGTGATTTCGAGGAAACAACTTATAAGAAAGATGCGCTTACCCAGTGCAATATGTAGGTAGGAGACTATTTTAATTACCCAGCAACCTGGCAGCATCCAACGCGCCATAAGTAATTATCCCACTACATCCGGCACGTTTGAAGCCAAAAAGACACTCTATCAAGCAGCGATCATAATCCAGCACACCATGTTCTTCTGCCAGTTTAAGCATCGTGTACTCACCACTGACATGGTAAGCAAATACAGGAACATCAAACCTTTGTTTTGATGCTGAAATAATATCCAGATACGGTAAGCCGGGCTTTATCATTATAAAATCCGCCCCTTCATCAATATCTAGCGCAATCTCACGCATCGCTTCAACTGCATTAGCTGGGTTCATTTGATAAGTTTTTTTATCACCTTTAAGCGCACCGCTTGAGCCTACTGCATCACGAAATGGGCCATAATAGGCCGATGCAAACTTAGCCGCATAAGACAAAATTGAAACATTTTGATTGCTACTACAATCGAGCGCCTTACGAATTGCTCTAACGCGCCCGTCCATCATATCTGACGGCGCAACAATATCTGCACCTGCATTTGCCAATAAAACAGCTTGCTCGCTCAAGGATACAACGGTTTCATCATTTAGGATATGCCCATCCTCAACAAGGCCATCATGCCCATGCGATGTATAAGGATCCAGCGCCACATCCGCGATCACGCCGATTTCCGGCACATTCTCTTTGATGGCTTTAATAGCGCGGCAAGCAAGATTTTGAGCATTCAATGCCTCTTTTCCTTCAGCGCATTTGAGCGCGGGATCAACAACAGGAAAAAGCGCAATCGCCTGAATGCCGAGATTAGCAGCTTCCCGAGCTTTGGAAACAAGCAGGTCTATGCTATAGCGTTCAACACCAGGCATGGATGCAACCTTTTGCGAAACACTTTCGCCCTCAATGACAAAAAGCGGGTATATTAAATCGGATGCATAAAGTCTATTTTCGCTGAGAATCTCCCTAATCCATGGCGTTTTTCTTAATCTTCTCATTCTTACGACTTGCTCACCCATAACTCTTCAAGTATCCTATATATATGCTTATATTGGCCATTTATACGGTATTCACCCAATGAATCAAGAGTTTCCAACTGCAGATATAGTAACCTTCGTCAAAAATGGCATCGGTTTTATCGTTCTAGACAAAAAGCCATCACTCAATGCACTGGATCTCGAGATGGTTAGGGTTATCTCAATAGAGCTTCAACGTTGGAAAAATCAGGACAACATCAAAGCGGTCATTATTAAATCCGATTTTGATAGGGCATTTTGTTCAGGTGGAGATTTGAAAAATTTCTACAATCTTGGTATGGACTTCAGAAGAGGGGATGTTAGCTCAAAAGTTCCAATGGTGTTCTTTGCCGAAGAATACCAGATGTGCAAACAGATCGCGAATTACCCCAAACCTATTATTTCTTTTATGAACGGCATAGTTATGGGCGGCGGATATGGCCTTGGTGGTCATTGCAAATACCGTATAATATCCGAAGATACCGTCTTCGCCATGCCTGAGGTTGGAATTGGCTTTTTCCCGGACGTAGGAATAATAAAAAAATTAGCTTCAATCAAAGATAGCATCGGCCGCTATCTCGCATTAACAGGCAATAGTATTAATGCCGGAGATATGATCAAAGCTACTTTGGCTGACTTCCTCGTCCCGAAAAAAAAGTTTTCAGATTTAATTAAAGAGATTGAATCTACATCAATTAAGGATTTGCCGACTTTATTTAAAAAATATCACACCTCAAATCTAGTTAAAGCAGAGCTTATACCAAAACATAAAAACACCATTTCCAAGTCGTTCTCTGCAGAAAATATCGCAGGAATATTAAGCATCTTGAGGGATGAGGGGCTTGATTGGCATAAGGAAACCATTAAACGTTTACTGAACGTATCTCCGTTAAGCGTATTAGTTACGCTTGAATATCTGAACCGGGCAAAAAGCCTAACCCAGAACGACGTATTCGCTATGGATTTCACTCTAGCCCAACACTTTATGATGGATGCTGATATCTATGAGGGCATACGTGCCCAGCTCATACATAAAGATAAATCACCCAAATGGAATGCAAGAAATTTTGGGGAAGTCCCACCAAAGTTGGTTAAGGGATATTTCCGTCCCACAGGCTACGAGCTGAAAGATATTGTTATCTTTGAGGATTAAAACCCTTATATAGACTTGACCTGACAATATAAGCACTGCAAAATATCCTTATAATTTATAACAATCGGAGACAATCTCTCGTGACCCCTACACCATATTACGAAGCCATTCAGCTGATAGAGCGCTTGCACCGTCACTTTCTGGACGTTTTGAAGGTTGAACTCGATAAGAGAAACATTCAAGACATCAACAACGTGCAATCAATGATTCTCTACAATATCGGCGATGACGAGATGACTGTGGGTGAATTGACTATACGTGGTTACTATCTAGGCTCAAACGTATCCTACAACGTCAAGAAAATGGTCGAGAATGGCTATCTGGTGCAAGAGCGTAGCGTACATGATAAACGCTCTATCCGTGTGAAGCTGTCTGAAAAAGGTCTTGATCTCAAGAATATTATCTCAGATATGTTCATCCGCCACGAAGGACAGATTGAGGGCAGTGAAATCACAAACGACAATCTCAAATCTTTAAACGAGTCACTTAAAATGCTCGAACGTTTCTGGGCCAAACAAACCAACTTCGCAACTGGCGGGTTTTAAGTTTTAAGGCACGTACGCATCAAATTTAGACCAATTCTTTCAGTTCGCTCGTCATACTTACAAAAAACGGCGCGAATTACGGTAAATTAATTTAGTGAGGGTTGCGAACGCCCCCCCGAATAGATATATCTAAACGAGATGATACCATCATTAATAGCAAAATAATCCCATAAAATCAAATCTAAAAAGCCTTATGCCCCGTTTGCGCTGCACCGAGGATGAGGGCATGGATATCGTGCGTCCCCTCATAGGTGTTTACAGCCTCCAGATTACACATATGCCGCATGACATGATATTCATCGGCTATGCCATTACCACCCATCATATCCCGTGCCATTCGCGCGATTGTAAGAGCTTTGCCACAATTGTTGCGCTTCATCAGAGAAATCGCCTCGGGCGCGGCGCGGTCTTCATCCCGCAGACGGCCAAGATGATGACAAGCGGAGAGACCTAAGGTGATTTCGGTTTGCATATCAGCCAGCTTTTTCTGGATTAACTGCTGCGCGGCCAATGGCTTGCCGAAAACAACGCGCTCCATCACATAATCACGTGCGCGATGCCAACAATCTTCCGCTGCGCCCAATATCCCCCATGAAATACCAAAACGCGCGGAGTTAAGGCACATCATAGGCGCTTTGAGACTGTTGGCCTTGGGCAGGCGCTTATCTTCTGGCACAAAGACATTGTCCATCTCGATCCCGCCGGTTGGGGAGGCACGAAGCGCAAGCTTGCCCTCAATTTTCGAGGCTGATAATCCTTTCATCCCCTTATCAAGGATGAAACCACCAATCCGCCCGTCATCTTCACCACCTTGAATACGCGCCCACACAACAAACACATCGGCAATCGGGGAGTTGGAAATCCACTGTTTTGTACCTGAAAGAATATAGCCATCTGCGCTATGCAACGCTTTGGTGCGCATGGTGGATGGGTCAGAGCCGCCATCAGGCTCGGTTAGGCCAAAACAGCCAATAAGCTCTCCTTTAGCCAGCTCAGGCAAATATTCATCCTTTTGTGCATCAGAACCGAAGGTATAAATTGGATACATGACGAGAGAGGATTGCACGGAGTAGCAAGAACGGTACGCACTATCCACACGCTCCATCTCACGTGCAACAAGTCCGGCAGCAGTATATGTTGCACCCGCACATCCATAGCCCTCAAGCATTGGCCCTAAAAGCCCCATCTCGCCCATTTCACGCATGATGGCGGGATCAAATTTTTCGTCTCTCGCAGCCTGCAAAACCCTTGGCTGAAGCTTATCTGCAGCATAGTCGCGCGCTGTACGCATAATCATCCGCTCCTCATCGGTTAATTGTTCATCTAGGAGGAGGGGATCTTCCCAATTAAATTCTGCGCGTTTCATGTGATGATTCCAATTTTTTAGCTTTATCTTACATATCATTATAATATATTTATGAGCAATGAGCACGTCACTTCAAGGCAGAGAAATTATCATCGAGTTTCACCCAATCGGCACTTTCGTAAAAGTGGTAGCGATGGATGTCGCCACTTTAACCGAAATTTCTATTCAAGGCCCCAAAAATTCGCCAAAGCAAACACTTCAAACAAACGCAATGAAGCGCCTGGAGTATGTCTTAAAAAAGAAAAACATAATATAAAATTGACATATCAACGCCCCATAAAGTCAAGATGTCGAAAATTCGCAATAAGCTGAAAACAAGCTTAGGAAACAAAATGAATAAGGATGATATCCCTGATGTTCAAGGGAATGCATATTACAGTTTTCAGCAGATCGCCCTATAATTATCAAAATTCTAACAAAATAATTGATTTTACCAGCTCATGGGGACTATATATCCTCTATGAAAAAAAAATATGCGATAGCCTGCGATCACGGCGGATATGATCTTAAAGAAGACCTCAAGGAAAAATTTAGGTCTATTGAGTGGTTAGACTTGGGCTGTGACAGTAGGGATTCGGTTGATTATCCCGACTATGCAGCCAAGATGATCAAAGCCATTGAGGGCGGCATGGTAGAACGAGGTATATTAATCTGCGGTACAGGGATTGGCTTATCCATAGCGGCCAACCGATCACTGAAAGTACGAGCAGCACTTTGTACTAACGTAACAATGGCGCGCTTGACCCGCCAACATAATGATGCAAATGTTTTAACCCTTGGCGCGCGAATAACGGGCGCAGAAGCTGCATTTGATATTGTCGAAACATTTATGAATACGGAATTCGAAGGCGGGCGCCACATTGCACGCGTTGAAAAACTAGGAAAGGAATAACCAATGAGCCAGCCAGCCCAGCCAGCCCAGCCAGCAAGGAAAGAAGAAATGAGCACAGACGGATTTTTTACCGAAGCCCTTAAAACACGCGACCCCGAAGTTTTCGCCTCTATTCAGGACGAACTTAAACGCCAACAAAACCAGATTGAACTGATAGCTTCCGAAAACATCACCTCGAAAGCCGTGATCGAAGCGCAAGGAACAATTCTTACGAACAAATACGCAGAGGGCTATCCTGGTCGACGCTATTATGGTGGATGTGAATTTGTTGATGTGATCGAAGATATGGCACGCAATCGCGCAAAAGAACTTTTCGGTGCAAAATACGCGAACGTACAACCCAATTCTGGCTCACAAGCGAACCAAGGCGTATTTCAGGCTCTATTAAAGCCAGGCGACACAATCCTAGGCATGTCATTAGCCGCTGGTGGTCACCTGACCCATGGCGCTGCGCCAAACCAGTCCGGTAAATGGTTCAACGCAATCCAGTATGGTGTGCGTAAAGAAGATGCTCTTCTTGATTACGAAGAGATGGAAAACCTAGCGCGTGAGCACAAGCCAAAGATGATTGTAGCCGGTGCTTCCGCATACCCTCGTCAGATTGACTGGGCACGCTTCCGAAAAATCGCCGATGAGATTGGCGCATATTTGATGGTTGATATGGCTCACTACGCTGGACTTGTTGCCGGTGGCTCTTATGAAAGCCCTGTTCCATACGCAGATGTAACGACAACGACTACTCACAAAACATTACGTGGCCCACGCGGCGGTATGATTTTGACCAACGATCTTGAGATTTTCAAAAAGATCAATTCAGCAATTTTTCCGGGTATTCAGGGTGGTCCATTGATGCACGTTATTGCTGGTAAAGCAGTGTGTTATGCAGAAGCTTTAAAGCCTGAGTTCAAGGCATACGCACACGCAATTGTTGAAAATGCCCGCGTACTTGCCGCAACATTGAAGGAAGGCGGTGCAGACATCGTATCAGACGGCACAGACAGCCACATCGTACTTCTCGATCTGCGCCCGAAAGGCCTGACAGGTAAAGAAACCGAAGAAGCGCTTGAGCGTGCAGGCATGACCTGTAACAAAAACGCAGTCCCCTTTGATCCTCAGCCACCAATGGTTACGTCAGGTGTACGTCTGGGCACGCCAGCAGGTACCACACGCGGATTTGGTTCAGCAGAATGGAAACTGATCGGTGAATATATAATCGAAGTACTGGATGGACTGAAAGAAAACGGCGCCCTGGATAACAAGGAAGTCGAGCACAAGATCAAAGCTAAAGTCGAAGATCTATGCGCTAAATTCCCTATCTATCCAAATATGTAATAACGATGCGGTGTCCCTTTTGTGGAAATGAAGAAACGCAAGTAAAGGATTCGCGGCCTACCGAAGACCATGCCGCAATCCGCCGACGCAGATCATGCCCTGACTGTGAACAGCGCTTCACTACATTTGAACGCGTACAGCTTCGAGAAATTACTGTCGCCAAGGCCGGAGGGCGTTATCAACCCTTCGACCGTGATAAGATCATTAAATCTATGCAATTGGCTTTACAAAAACGACCCGTCACTTTCGAAAAGATCGAAAAAGTCACAACTGGAATTGTACGCAAGCTGGAATCACAAGGCGAGCATGAAGTTCCGTCCGCGATGATTGGCGCGGAAGTTATGAATGCTTTAAAAGATCTCGATGCAGTAGGGTATATCCGCTACGCCAGCGTTTATAAGGATTTCCGCCAACCCGAAGATTTCAACCAATTTTTGGAAGATGTAAAATCCCTTCAATCAAAAAGCCGTAGCTAATGGATGACGAGTATTTCATGCGTACAGCCCTCAACTATGCCGCACGTGGCATAGGGCGAGCCTGGCCAAATCCTTCCGTAGGATGTGCAATTGTCAAAAATGGATACATTGTAGCCATGGGAAGAACACATGAAGGTGGCCGCCCGCACGCGGAGGCCGAGGCACTCGCTAGAGCAGGTTCCAAGGCCGCTGGCGCGACAGCGTACGTCACCTTAGAGCCATGCGCCATACGCGGTAGAGGTGAGCCATGTTCAAAAGCTTTAATTGAAGCTGGCGTAAAACGCGTTGTTATAGCTTGCATTGATCCAAACCCGGTCGTCAATGGACAGGGCATTAAAAACCTAGAAAATGCCGGGGTTAAAGTAACGTACGGGGTGCTGGAAAATGAAGCCAAGCATATGAATAAAGGCTTCTTTATGACACATGAGAGCAACAGACCTTGGGTAACACTTAAACTTGCTATATCTGCCGATGGAGCTATCGCCAAATCAGAGGGTGTACGCACACAAATAAGTGGAGAAATGGCAACGCGCTATATGCACAATCTCCGCTCGCGCCACGATGCTATTATGGTCGGCAGCAACACTGCGAAGATAGATGCCCCAAAGCTTACCACTCGCATTAAAGGCTATGAGCATAACATCCGCCGCTTTATAGCCTCAGAGAAACCAATCACCGCAAGCGAGGGGATCGAGACAATCTACGCCCCAACTATCAAAGAGATGTTGGCTCAGATCGCCGCGCAAGGCATAACGAGGATTTTAGTCGAAGGTGGGCCAAAGCTCCATCAAACTTTTCTGGATGAAGGCTATGCCGATTGTTTTAAGCTCATCCGCTCGCCAATTGAGCTCGGGGAAAATGCGGTCAAAGCCCCCTACATCGGAAAGCTAAACGAATACGGTTTTAAACTTGCTGAAGCACACTCCATGGACGAGGATGTGCTGGAAATTTACCGTAAGGACAAATAAGGTAGCACTATGTTTACAGGCATCATTCAAGATATCGGCGAAGTAATCGACATTGACAAAAGCGGTGATTGGCGGCTTAAAATCGGCACACGCTTTGATTTAACAACCACTCAACTCGGTGCTTCAATAGCATGCTCAGGCTGCTGCTTGACCGTGGTTGACAAAGGTGCAGAGTGGTTTTCTGTAGATGTATCAATGGAAAGCCTATCCAAAACGGTCATTGAAAGTTGGGAAGTTGGTACAAAGGTTAATCTTGAGCCTGCATTAAAGATGGGGGATGAGTTAGGCGGTCATATTGTTAGTGGGCATGTGGACGGCCTGGCTGAATTGATTGAAATCAAGGCGGAGCAAGATTCTCATCGTCTATTACTTAAAGTGCCGAAAGGGCTAGCAAAATTTATCGCAGAAAAAGGGTCGGTTACACTCGATGGCATATCCCTGACCGTAAATGAGGTCGATAGCGACATATTCGGCGTGAATATCATTCCCCATACATGGGAAGAAACGACCCTTAAAACCCACCAAAAGGGCGATAAACTTAATATAGAGATTGATATGTTAGCCCGTTATGTGGCAAGAATACTCGACGTTAAATAAGGAGACATTGATATGAGCGCAAAAATAGCTGTTTTATCTGCAACATGGCATGCCGATATTGTAAATTCTGCTGAAAACTCATTCATAGAAGAGATGAAAAAGCTAGGCTATGACACATCGCAGATTGATGTGATCAAAGTGCCTGGCGCTTTGGAAATTCCGCTCACCGGAAAAATGACACTCGAAAACGGCTATGACATTGCCGTTGGTATCTCTTTTATTGTTAACGGCCAATTTTATCACCATGAATTTGTTGCACATACAGTCGTGCAGAGCATTCTGGATGTTTCAATCGCCACCAACAAGCCATTTTTATCCGTATGCTTAACCCCGCAAGGCTTCAACGAGAACAGCGATATCTACGAAGAAATGTATGTTAAACACATGGTAGGCAAGGGCAGGGAAGCCGCAAAGGCCTGTGCACATATGTTAGACCTTACCCAAAATTTTCCAGCGGCAAAGAAGGCAGCATAAGTCATATGACCAATAACGCCCCCAAGCAGGAAAAGCCCACAATTAAGGCGAAGGCTCTTGCTGCACGCCTACGTGCAGTGCAAGCCGTATATCAAAAAATGCAAAACCAGCAACAGCCTATGCGCGTGATCATAGAGGAATATCTATCATTCCGCGCTGAAATGGATGTTGATGGAGAGCCACTGGTGCCCCCTGATGGTGCTTTATTTAAAAAAATTCTTCTGGGCGTTGATGAAAAACGTACAGAGATAGATGCTATTATAGATGCCCACCTGAAAAAAGATGCCCCACGCCTTGATGTCGAACCACTATTGCGCGCCATTTTAATTTGCGGGTGTTATGAATTACTTATTCATGAAACAGATGCGCCAATCATTATTAACGACTACCTGAATGTAGGGCATGGTTTTTTTAACCGTAATGAAGTAGGCCTTTTAAACGGCGTACTCGATAACATTTCCAAACTTTTTCATTAAATAGATAGCATTTTATATAAGTCTAACCAAATATTAACGTCTCCCGGGTTAACATAATTGCTAGGGTTCTAAATATAGGGTATAAATATAATGAAAATGATAATCATCGCGGCAGCGGCAATATTGCTACTTGGGGGGGGCGGTGCCGGAGCGTACTTCGTTCTAGTAAAGCCAGCTGAGGCTTCAACCGGCGATGAAGCGCACAAAGAAGTCAAAAAAGAAAAAGAAAAGTCCAAGCACACTGAGTATTTAGAGCTGGACCCATTGGTATTACCAATCGTGAATGCAAAAGGCGTAAGTCAGGTTGTTAGCCTCGTCATAGCCCTAGAAGTTCCGGATGCCAAAACAAAGGAAGAGTTAAAGTCAATCACTCCAAAATTAAAAGATGCTTTCATACAAGACATGTATGGTGTGCTAAACGAGCATGCTGTTATTAAAGGCGGCGTAATACAAGTGAATGCACTGAAAGAGAGATTAAATAAAATCAGCAAAGACGTTGCTGGTGAAGATAAAATTTATGACGTGCTGCTACAGGTAGTCCAGCAACGGCCAGTCTAGAGTTTAACCTTGATGTGAACCCTCTATATAAACATCAATAAACTGCCCCGCCTTAGCGCGGGGCTTTTTTTTAACAAAATACACCGACTAAAAACGTCTCTAATATGATCTTGCAAAGTAATTGCACCAGAAGCAGGCGGGGATAAAACAACTTAAACAGGAACGGCACAACTTGAAAGTTCTAAGTGAAGTGCGACTGGATTATCGTTAGACAGTAGTTCGATAGTGGATTAATGTAAACAGGCCGCTTTAAAGCGGCCTGTTTACATTGGAGTAATACGATGACAACTATCCTTTTTGATGTTGATGGGGTTCTCATACACGGTTATCACGCAAAACCAGAATTTCAGAAATGCTGGGATGAAGACTTAGAAGCTGATTTTAATATCAAGCGCAGCGATTTTAAAAATCTGTTCATTTATGGGCCTTTTGTGCAACAGGTACTGATCGGTAAAAAGGATCTTGATAAAGCATTACGAGAGGTTTTGCCACAAATCGGCTACCATGATGACCCTCAAAATCTAATAGATTACTGGATGGAAAGAGATGCCAATATAAACCACGAACTGATTAAACATGTCGAAATCCTTTCAAAATGCTCGGGAATTAAGCTTTTCGTTGCTACCAACCAAGAACATGTACGTGCTAACTATCTCATGGAAGAAGTCGGTTTCAAAAAATATTTTGCAGATATTTTTTATGCAGCCAGACTGGGGGCGCTTAAGCCAGATATGCGCTTTTATGAAGAAATAGAACGTTTACACCCTGTTCCTAAAGAAGAAGTTATCTTCTTTGACGACAATCAGGAAGTTGTTGACAGCGCGATTAAATTTGGATGGGAAGCGCATCAGTTTGATACGCCGCAAGACCTCTTCAAATCAGAAAGAGTTAGATCGTTGTTGCAGTGACATGCCAAAAACTTCTTTCGGCGTTCGGTATCCAAGGCATTTGCGCGGCGTATTGTTCATTCGATCAGCTATTGCCACGAGATTGTCATTTGAGATTGTTTCTAAATCTGTGTTCCGTGGCAAAAACCGCCTGATCCTGCTATTTGTGTTTTCAACAGTGCCTTTCTGCCACGGTGAGCGCGGATCACAGTAATAACTTTTGATATTAAGCTGGCGAGAGAGCAGGGTGTAATATAAAAACTCTGATCCCCGATCAAACGTCACGGTCTGGCGCATAGGTTTTGCAAATTGTCGCAACCGTTCACGAATGCTGCCCATCACTGTGTTTGAGTGCCGTGTTTCGTTCTTGATAAGAACGGTATAGCGGCTTTTGCGTTCTGTCAGTGTTGTGACATTGGCCTTTCCAAGATCACGTTCAAACATCATGAGATCCGCTTCCCAGTGGCCAAATTCCTTTCTCAGATCAATATGAGCTGGCCTGTTGCGTATCAACATATCGCTCGGAATACCGCGTAATTCTCTTGGTATACGATTGCCTCTGCGGTTTCTATGCTTTCTGGAGCGGAAGAGATGACGATACAACTTCAATTCCTTGCCTTCGGCACTGTAAACATATCTGTAGATCGTTTCGTGACAAGCATATAAGCCATTATCAGCGATATGCTTGAGATATCCAGAAATCTGTTCGGGCGACCAGTCAGATTGGAGCTTGTTAATGATAAATTCCTTCAAACCGGCCACAGATTCAACTTTCTGCTGCTTCTGCCTGCGGCGACGATAAAATTCTTGCGCACACATATGCGTATAACCATTCAGCGTTTTATCTTCCACGTAAAAGAAGATATTGCGTCGTACTTCTCTGAAGATCGTTGATCTGTGTCTGCCAAGCCGTTTGGCAATTTCGTTGATCGATACCTTTTCTTCTCGCCAGAAATATATTTTGCGCCTCATAATCGACTTTCATTTTAAATGCCCAAGAGGGCATAAATTAACAAAAGTCGCACTTCAAAATAGAATCCACCACTAGATAAAAGAAAATGTGATAATGTATATTGTGCAATTAAAACAATAGCTTGTATAAATTAGCATAGTTTTGTAGTTATTCAAGATTTATTTGCGTTTTTTCCAGTATTTTTTCTTCCAAAAGCGGGGTTGATATTTTTGTGCTAGAGGATTCCAGAATTTGTCTTTGTCTGGATGTGGTGGGGCAATAACTCGGTGTTCTAAGTGCCATAGAAGTTGACCGATAAAATCATCTTCTATGCGTTCTTTCATTTGTTTAGATGGTACTAGCCCCACACCAGTGCGAGTAGGTTTAGTGAATGCGTAGGAATTTATAGAGCCAGCCTCTCGACTAACATCATTAATAGCACTTGCAATAACATCAGCTGGAAGACTACGAGTGCGGCCTTGACCAGAGATGGTAGAGGGCGCTTGTGCGGGGGTGGTTTTGCCTGAATTGGTAATAGCTTGTGCACTACCTGCGATTTGCGTTTTAAGGTAATCATTTTCTAATTTTGCACGTTCTAAGCGTAGGTTGTCAAGTTCTCTTTGAGTTTGGTTGCGGCCTGCATTGGCAGCGCGGTCTATGCCTTGGCCTAGGGCATGGAAGTCTACGCCTTTTTCGGGTGACTGAATATATGAGGCTGAATTTGACATAGCAGGAGATTGCCCAAGGGCGGATAATGGGTGAAGGCCAGCTTGCTTAGCATCATTGACGCGCCATTGTATAGCATTTTGGGCAAACTCTTTATCCTTGTCGTATTGCCATTGGAATTGATTAGCGGGTTTTTGGCCTTTATTTTTGCCGCTTTTGCTGAAGGCTGAGATTGCTGGCATCCATAGTGAGCCAGTATTGGCAACGCCGTTAATATATTGAGCGAATGACATGTGATATTCCTTTATTTACAAGAGATGTTAGAGAATTGATTACGTCGGGGTTGCTTTTGGCCTGATTTACCAGAGTGGTTAAGGGCGTGCATGACTTCGTTGCGGATTTTGCGGCGTACGCAAGTAATTACATGTTGAGGAGCAACGAAGGTTTTACGGGAAGTTGTTTTTTTAGAGTAAAGCGATTGAGAAGGCTTTTTGGCAATAGTAATGGATGCAGTAGTGTTGCGCGTTGTGCGCGGGGTTATGGGTTGAGGTGAATACCTACGTGCATCTTGTGCAGGTAGATTGTTCAACAATTTTAGAGCCTGCATAGGCTTCGAAGAGCGCAAACGAGGTTTAGAGTTAGCAGCGGTAACTCGCGTACTTCTATGTGTTGATTTTGTTTTGTTTCTACGTCTTGCCATTTTATGAGCCTTTCTTAGTAAAGTAATCTAGAGGGAATAAGTTAGGGTCGATTTCGTTGAATTGTTCTTGATTAGTTTTTCTATAGTTTATGTAAATTTTCTGTAAGTCTTTAAGTAATGTATCGGTGTGTTCATAACCTGAGAATTTTATTGCAAGTTCAATTCGTTTAAAGCGGTTTTGTATATGCATGTTGTTATGTTTTGTTTAGGTGATGGTGTCACCTAGCACGTAATCATCAAGTAAGATTACGTGCTAGGGTAGGGGGTTATTCCTCTTGCGAGGAATTGTCAGGCGAGGGCGCTGACTGCTTGGCGGTGCTGCCTTCGTCAGCACCAGACGCGGCAGAGCCGCTTTGCTTGGCAGAAGGTGAGGGGGCTTGTTCCTCAGGGTACTCAGGGACTGTGTCAAAGACGATAGCTTGGCGCTCGTAAGCTGTGAGCATATCGGGTTCATCAATGTCGAAGTCTGTCTCTTCGTATATGTCAGATTGTTCTTGCTGATTTTGGCCGAGTGCTTGGGCAAGCATGCGCCTGAATTTTTCTTCTTCTGAAATACGGGGGCGAAGGCCAGTTGGTAAGACTAGAGGCTTAGGGTCGCATATTTCTGCGCCGTTTTTCATTTTGGCTTTGCGAGGCCTATTTTTAAAGACCTCTTTCATTTTTGATATTTTCATTGGTTATAATCCATATTTTAGGGGTTAAAGTGTTAGGCCAGAAGGCTTGTGATACTTAGACACTATTCGGCGAGCTGAGAGCTTGTGCTGGACTGTTAAATATAAATGGTGAGCGTCTTCTGTTTGATCTGCAAAGATACGGTCAGTGGGATTGCAGGTAATGAAGCTTGGATTAAGAGCGACATCGTTTCCATCGAAGAAACGAGCCATGTGCCAGTCTTTTAGTGTTGTTGCAAAGTCTCCATGGATTGTATTAGGGATGCGCCGATAATCTTCAAAGCGGGGAGCGTATCCAAAGAGGCCGTCAGGTTCTGAGTGATCATGTTGCACCTCTTGATTTAGAACCTCTTGCATACCTAGAACTTCATATTCTTTTTGATAGAATTGCTCTTTAGTTCTTCGCGTCCACATCTTATGGACTGCCTCCATATACATTGGAATAGGCTTGGTATGCATTAGAGTTATGACGAAGCCATCTTCTTTGAAGAATTTCATATAGTTGTTTGAGCGTAAGGCGGCGATAGCGTGGCCTTTTAAAGAGCCTACAGGATCATCGCCTTCAGCTGTTTGTAAGACCTCGGAGAATTGGACTGTTTGTTTACCTCCTGCGAGATATTCGGGGAGTTGTAGACGAGCATCAAAGTTTGATATTCCGTAGCGGCCTAAATAATCTTGGTAACGATTGCCTGATTGATTAATAAGCTCTTGCCATTGTTGAGTAGCTATAGCGAGACGCAGATCATTTAAATCAGCGCCACTAGCGGCAGATAAATCTGCATAGATTTCTGGTCTCGCTGACGTGCCAGTAAGGCCATTATTTTTAAATGAGACAGAAGTTTGAGCAGTTACTCGCTCATTTGAGCCATATGCTACATCTCCGTCAGTTTCGCGCACAGTTCCTGCGCCAGCCATACCGGGGGAGCCTGAAAATCCTATACCAGTAACGGGAGCTTGATCGCCAAGGGGAAGGCTTACAGCTGAGCCGAGTTGATCGTCAGGGCGAGCAGTAGTGAAGGGGTCTTTGCCCCAGTTAGCATTTAATAAGTCGGTTTCGGTTGTGGAATCAGCGCCACTATCAGATGAAACGACAGCCTCATCTTGTAATTGTTGATCTCGGTATATTTCATTATATATAAGATTGTATGCACGGAATAGAAAGGCATTTGCAGTGCCTGAGTAGCCGACTGGTAAGCCTAAGTGATTAGCAAGGTCTCCAGCCTCTACGGGTGAGGATGAAAAGTTTATAGTGGGAACAACTGATGCGTCTGAGAAATCCTCACCACCTGTAATGAAGTCTTCCCATTTGTCCCATAGTAAACGCATAGGGACATAGTAATGGTGGATATGGGTGTGTACTGGATGCATAACTGGATTAACTTGAGGGGACATGCGCATAAACATATTAGTATTGTGCTTAAAAGTGTCACCACGTAGAACCTCAATTGCACCGATTGGGACTAATTGACCCATGCGACATGATGAATTGCGGAAGTGTGAAAGGTTATGTTTATTGCGCCTTGATGGTTTCTTCATAGTATTTTCCTTTTTTTGTGAAGGTTAGTTTTAGTTTCGAGATTTAGAATTTTTTGTGCATCTCTAGTTTGGATAAAGTGTTTTAGTGATAGCTTCTGATCCTGCGGTATTTGCGGATTTTTGAGGTGATCAGACCACAGAGATAGCAATTCTTGTGAATATTCCGTTTTTGATTTTTCCGTTGTCGCATCGTCTACACCTATAGCATCGCGGAGTTTAGATCGGAGGTAGCGACCAAGGGGAAAAGATTGAGAGCCATGTCTGAGTGAGACGGGAACATCTCCATGTTCGTTGAGTGCGTGTATACCATGTCGCGAAAAGATAGTGTCAGCAAGCTTGTCAATAGCAAGAGCGCCAAGACCAGGGCGATTAGACTTGCGGGAGAACTCAGGATAGCGTCCGTGTAAGCGGTCATCGGTTTCTTTAGTGAGCTTTTTTGTAACGTACGAGGCGATATAGCCTGCTGATTGTGGTTCGATTTTTGCGTTGTCGATACCGCCGAAGCCCCATTTTTCGAAGATAAGGTCACAGGGGGGACAGCAGGGACGGCCTCTTGAGTGCTTGTCTTTGCGGGTTTGGCCGTGCCAGCATGGTTCATAGCCGAAGAGGGCGAGATGATAGTGTGGTCTCCAGCTTTGGTCTCCGTACTCGCCAACACCATAGAAGCGTAAGCGTTGATCATGTGAGGCTCTTCGAATGCGCTTGAGAAAATTACGAAGGTGAGAGGGGGCAAGGGTGGCTTGATTCGTTTTTTGGTTGGTTTTTGGATTAACGAACGGGAGGTGATCATCTGAGTAAGTAAGAGTGATAAAAGCGGAGTTTTCATGACAGTAGCTTTCAAGTAATATTCGATGTTTCCAGAGGCGTTTGCGATTTATTAGGCATGGGATGCATTTATTACATGGGCAGGGAATGTTGCCCGCCATGTAAGGATTTTTGCAGAGGGGCATTATTACCCCTCTTGCAAATTGATCAAGTTAGCGATACCGTCTGCGAGATCGGTAAGTTCGTAGCCTGCGCTTTGAGTAAGTTGCACGGCGGCGAGAGCGAGAATAACGAGCCATCGTTTTTTTCCTTTCAATAAACTTATGATTGTAGATGTGAGATAGTTTTTTATAATGCGGTTAATCATTTTACATACTCCAGCTGACTAAGCCATTGAAGTAAAAGCGGAATATAGATTAAGTGTGATAATGTATATTATGTAAAATAATATGTATATCTTTATATGATAGCTGGATAATATCATACAAAAAACTTAGGAGAAAAAGAGAAAAATGGTGCGCCCGGGAAGATTCGAACTCCCGACCTTCTGATCCGTAGTCAGACGCTCTATCCAGCTGAGCTACGGGCGCGGATGCCTTAAAAAAGCTGGCAGAACTTACGTCATTAAAATATATAATGCAAGAACCATTATTCACTTTTTTCAAAAAAAAATGAATTTAGCAACAAAATACGGTAAAACTATATAAAATCCAGCAGAGCAACTTGACTTCATTGTAATTTATTACGAAGCTGATAAGGTAATTACGATAGAAAAATCTCTCAAATTAAAAGAAAACTTGAGTTTAACCATAATTAAAAGTATATCGTCTCATATTGAGCTTGCGAGTGATGAATAACATGAAGAATATGACATTGGGTAAATCCGCATTTAAAGGCCTGGCAATATTGCTGACCTGCTCCACTTTTTCACTAACTGCGCAGGCTGAAACATATTATGCCTCACAGAGTGCAGAGGGGGCTGTAAGAATTAATCCTGCACCAATTGATCGTAAAACGGCCGATTATTCAAAACTGACAATCATCACGTCCAGTGATTTACCTGAAAGCCTAAAAGACAAAATATACAACCGTCCGGTTCAAATGCGCAAAGTTGAACCACGCGATCTAATTCCCGCACCAAGTTCAGGATATAGTTATAGCGATTCACTTGTGTCACAAAAAATACATGGGCTTAAAAGCAACTTATCATCCCTGCAAATGAACATTGAAAACCTAGCGCAAAACCTAAGCCATATTGAATCAAAAAGCGATGCTTGGGCGGCTGATTACTATGCCAGCATAGCGACTATCAACACGCGACTTCAATCTGGTACAACGCCAGGCAATCCCCGACTCATATCCGAGCTATCAATGGCTGAAAATAAGCTTGATAGCCTTACAAACACACTTCAGAATTTAAACTTGTTATCAACAAAGGCGAATGAGCTTTCTAGCCAATCTGCATTTTTGCTAGAAGAAACACGCGCCGCATACGGAATTTCAGGAGCTGTTGAAGAGGATCATGCAAATCTGGCACGCTTGGAAGATTCAATTGCTAATACGACAGTTGCAATTGAACGCATACTCAACAACAC
>JAHQVU010000022.1 GCA_019634145.1 Micavibrio sp.
CCACTAAGGCTGGCCCATTACCCACAGTAGCATTAGCACCTGCACTAAATACAGCATTGAACGTTCCACCTGCACAGACTTTTGCGTCAATATCGCCGCAAGCTGGTAAAGGAGGCTTACTAACCGCTCAAACACAGATGCAAGTTCCGCAAATTCACTTTCTACAAATTCAAAACCCGCAAGGCGAACAGCTAACTCAAAACCTTATCTTTAACTT
Organism: Micavibrio sp.; assembly: GCA_019634145.1. Lineage (GTDB taxonomy): Bacteria > Pseudomonadota > Alphaproteobacteria > Micavibrionales > Micavibrionaceae > TMED27. The sequence goes on from JAHQVU010000022.1 coordinate 218, forward strand.
TCAAGGTGCTGAATTAAAAATAAAAAACCTAATCCAAATGGGCTACATTTCACCCAAGCAAGATACTGCAATACAGCCGCCTGAAAGCATAAAACCTTTGCAACAAACACTTGGCAATATAAATGCCGATCGTCCAATTAAGGCGCTAACGGGTCAGGCTGAGGCCAAAGGTTTTTTCGCAAAGTTGATAACCCCGCCGACAACCGAGGGGCTATTAACCACTGAAAGCACCCCGCTATTTGCGCCCTTGAAAACAATGGATGTGCGCATAAATGGTATTACGCCACCCAAGATGGTGGTAAAAAACATTGCTCAGTCACAAGCCCAGAATCAAATTTTGGGCAACTTTAAGGCCGGGCAGATCGAAGGCGTGGTGACAGGCTTAAGTGAAGCCAAGCTGCCGCAGCTATCACTGTTTCTCCCGCAGACAGGAGAAACTGCGATGTTCGACCTGCAAAAACCGGCGCTCGACGGGGTTACGATCGGTGCGCGCCTGCAGGTTACGCCGCAAAATTCCGGGTTGAGCGCATTGTCCGCACCCTCCTCCTCACCAGATCTTATGCCATTACCTGCTCTAACCGCACCCTCTTCCAGCTGGCCGATACTGGACGAGGTACAGCAAACGCTCGCACATATCGTCCCGCAGGCGGCCGCAGCGATGGCTAACACAGTGCCATCCCCAGCTTCACCCGCACAAATGATGCCAGCGATGATGTTTTTTATTTCAGCCGTGCGAGGCGGTGATTTGCAGAGCTGGCTAGGTGAGAAAAGTGTTGAGGCACTCTCGAAATCGAGTAAAGGACTGCTAGAGCGCTTGAGCGGCGAAAGCTCTACTTTATCGCGCGTAGCCAGCGATAGTGCGCAAGGGGATTGGAGGATTTTCAATATCCCGATTATGTATCAAGAGCAGATACAAAAGATGGCGCTGTATTATCGCCATGAAGATAGCGAGGATACGGATGCGCCAAAGGGTGCGAAGGGCACGCGATTTGTGTTCGATCTTGCGCTAGATAATATGGGCGCAGTGCAGGTTGACGGCCTGTTTCGCCCAATCTCCAGCGACGGCAAACGCCTCGATCTAGTCGTGCGCACAGAAACGCCGTTCAGTAAAGCCACGCGCGCGGAGATGCGCCGCGTTTATACGCTTGCTCTTCGCCACACCGAGGTTGGCGGTGAGCTTTCTTTTCAGAACCAAAGCAGCCAGTGGGTCAGCGTTGGCATTGCGCCGGATGCGGGGCTTGGGGTGAATGCATAAAGTTATTGAAAAAAATGATACCGTACGCACAGCGTGTATGAAGAAATGTTTATCTAAAGCTAATAAAAAGAGCGCTTCCCCACAGCAAGACCCTCGCGAAATATACTTGCCTAAAGCTAGGCTAGCAGGATCTTCTCCATCTGGTCACGATTAAGCATTTCCTGCATTTTAACTACTCATTCTCTTGTTCGTTTTTTAAAGCGCTTCTTTAAGCCGCGATACAACTTTTTTATAGAGCGCAGAGTCTTTGGTTTTGAGCGTTTCAAGATTATCGATGAAACGCTCAACGCCGCCGGGAGAAAGTTGCTCCAGCGCTTGCTTTTCTTTTTCAGCGCTGATGCGCGCCATCATATCTTTGAACTCTATGAGCGCTTCTTTTTGCTTCGGCGTTTTGGCGAAATCACCTAAAGGCTCCAGCATAGCCTCGATCAGGTTTTCGATGGTTTTTAGTTGCGAGCCATAGCCTGCGACTTCATGCGTTATGCGGCGTTCCATATCAACATCACTGCTTTTATATGTTGTGATATTGATGAGGCCGTTTACGTTATCGGAAGCGGTCGCGTTCATATTCGCCACCGTTTCAAACCACCAACTCCATGGATTTATGGCTTGGCTGAGGCTTTGCGGCGCATCGAACAGGGCTGCGAACGGATTTTTGGGCGGGGCACAAACCATAGACGTCTCCTATTTTAAAGTTTCAATCCTGACGGGAAATTGATGCAGAGTCAATTTCCCTCATGCTCTTCTTCAGTTTTGCGGCGGAAGATTTCGAGGGCGATTTCATCGAGCTGGTCGCTTTGTTTTTTATCCATTTCTTTGCGCTCTTCGGCCTCACGGCGCTCTTGCGTGATCTCGATTTTCTTAAACTCTGAGAAGGCATGACGCATATCCTCACGAGCAACCTCAATACGAGCTTCGAGCTTTTTCTCCTCAATCTCTATGGATTTGATGCGTTTATCAACGGCCTTGGTGTAATTGCCCATATAAGAGAGCATTTCAACGCCCATTTCATTCGCTTTTTCGCGCTCGGTTTCGAGATTCGAAAGGATGCTTTCCCGCTCGGCTTTCAGATCATCGGCTTTTTTATAGAGGTCAGCAACAATCTTTTGCTTTTGTTCGACTGTGTGTTTACGCACGCGAATGAGAGAGGTTAGATCAGCCATAGCTAAAACCTAAAATCATTGCGAGGCGGGCGAAGCCCTCCTCTATCGAGGTGTTATCATCCTTATTCTGGGTCAGAAACTCCTCAAGCTGTGGATAGATTTTGAGCGCTTCATCGACCGCAGGGTCAGAGCCGCGGCGATATGCGCCAAGGCGGATCAGCTCGGCCATATCCTCATAAGTGGAGATGATCTTTTTGGCGCGGCGAATAATGGCATTTTTTTCATCAGTTAACACGCCCGGCATGGAACGGGAGACGGATTTCAGGATATCGATGGCGGGATAGCGGCCACGATCGGCGATTGAGCGATCCATTACGATGTGCCCGTCGACAATTCCGCGCACGGCGTCCGATATCGGCTCGTTGTGATCATCGCCCTCAACCAGAACGGAAAACAGCCCCGTAATGTCGCCATCCCCCTGAATGCCGGGCCCAGCGCGCTCGAGGAGGCGAGAAAGCTCGCCAAATGTTGTTGGCGGATACCCTTTTGATGTCGGTGGCTCTCCGGCAGACAGGCCGATCTCGCGCTGTGCCATGGCGAAGCGGGTGACGCTATCGATTAAACAGAGCACTTGCTTACCTTGGCTACGAAAATATTCAGCAACGGCGAGCGTTGTATAAGCGGCCTGACGGCGCATCAAGGCGGGCTCATCGCCTGTGGCCACGATCACCACAGAGCGGGCAAGCCCCTCCTCACCCAGATCATCTTCGAGAAATTCCTGTACCTCGCGCCCACGCTCACCAACAAGACCAATGACGGAGACATCGGCTGCGGTGTATCGCGCCATCATGGAGAGCAGCACGGATTTACCTACGCCTGATCCTGCGAAAATGCCCATACGCTGCCCCTCGCGGGTGGCAAGGAAAGTGTTCATGGCACGAACACCCAGATCCAGCTGTGGCCCCAAACGTTTTCGGGCGTGGGGCGGCGGCGGTTTATTTTTGAGCGGCACAGAATGCGCACCTTTATAGAGAGGGCCTTTGCCGTCAATCGGCTCGGCCATGCCATTTATAACGCGACCAAGCCAGCGTTCGTCCGGCATAACCATCGGCGGCTTTTCCTGAATGACCGCGCGACAGCCGAGGCCGATACCCTCCAAAACACCGAAAGGCATAAGTAGTGCGTGACCATCACGGAACCCAACAACCTCGCACGGGATATCGGTTTCGTCATTAGGGCGCAAATGTACGTGAGAGCCAATGGACAAGCCATTACCGAACCCGGCAATCTCGACCAGAAGCCCAAGAATCTTCGTCACCTCACCATAGACTTGCGTATGGGTGAGTTGTGAAATATGAGCTTGAGCTTTTTGATAGAGGCGATCCATGCCTTGAGTTTAATGCAATTTTTAGGCCGAAAGAAAGAGAAAGCTTTATTAATTAACGCACACTTATCTGTATACATAACAATTGGGGTGGTAATGAATATACTTTACCTAAATCATGATAAAAATTTCGAACAGCATAAAGGCATGCCCTCTTCGCGAAAGAATCCGATGTTCAGCGACTATTTCTTCTTTAAATAATATGATTTTCTAGGCTTTCCGACACAATACGCCGCCAAAGCGATAAAAGATTTGTTAACTTTTTTAATATTTGTTAATATACATTAATAAAGGTTAACAGCAGGCAGTTCACTCCAAGCCTCAAAGTTCATTTCAGTGGGACACACATAATATGCGCGTATTGTTAGTAGAAGACGACACCTCCACAGCCAAAAGTATCGAGCTGATGCTCAAATCCGAAGGCTATATCATTGATGCAACCGATTTGGGTGAAGACGGCCTTGATCTGGGTAAGATCTATGATTACGACATCATTATTCTGGATTTGATGCTGCCTGACATGGATGGCTATGACGTTTTGAAAGCATTACGTGATTCGAAAGTGGAAACACCGATTTTGATCCTCTCCGGCCTGACCGAGCTGGACAATAAGATTAAAGGTCTGGGCTATGGCGCGGATGATTATTTGACCAAGCCGTTTGACAAGCGCGAGTTGATTGCCCGTATTCAGGCGATTGTTCGTCGTTCTCAAGGGCACAGCCAGTCTATTATCGAGACAGGCAAAGTTAAAGTTAACCTGGATTCGCGCACTGTTGAAGTTGACGGTGATCCGCTGCACCTGACCGGCAAAGAATACGGCATAATCGAGCTACTCTCACTTCGTAAAGGCACAACATTAACCAAGGAAATGTTCTTGAACCACCTTTATGGCGGAATGGACGAGCCTGAAGTAAAAATTATCGATGTGTTTATCTGCAAGCTGCGTAAGAAAATTCAAGATGCGGCAAATGGTGACAACTACATCGAAACCGTTTGGGGACGTGGTTATGTCCTACGCGATCCGCGTGAAAGTACAAGCAAGGCTGCAAACGGTTAATACCCGATGATTTTTAAAATTATTATTCTGGTCATTGCCAATACTGTATTATCAGTGTTGGCAATTCTCTTTCTGGCGGGGCAATTTGCGCCTCTTTTCCATTGGATTGCCGATATCCTGTCGCATTTTCAGTTGCAATATGCCTTGGCATCGCTCGTGATTGCTCCCGCATTTATGATCAATAAAAAATATATTCAGCTGTTTTTATGCGCGCTCATCTGCATTGCGGCTCTGAGCAATATCTATTTCAGCTATGATCGCAGTAAAGTCGAGCAAACCGAAAACCCTGTGCATTTGACGGTCGTACAGTACAACCGTTTACATTCCAATCATGATTATGACGCGATGGTGGCGTGGTTAAAAAATTACAAAGATGATTTCGATGTGGTGAACATACAAGAAATAACATCTCGCTCTAAACGTGCGCTGGCGGAGGTCACGGAAGAATATCCATATCGCTATCCAGAGCTGGTACGCACCTATTCCGACCTATATATTTTAAGCAAACACCCACTCAAAGATACGCGCTTTATTGGTACATCCACACCAGGGCGTTTCGGCCCACCAGGCATTCATGTCAAAGTTATGGCTCCGGGGATCGCTGAAGGCGTTTCAGTTTATAGCCTCCATACGCAATCACCCAAGAAATGGTGGCGCCACGCTGTAAGAAACCAGCAGCTTGAATTTATGGCGCGGGCGATCGCCGCCAACACTTCAGACAAGCTTATTTTTTTAGGAGATTGGAATGTTGCCCCGTACTCGCCCTATTTCAAAAGTATGAAAAACGGCGCGGATTTAGTGAATGATATGGGCGGTTTACTGCCCATTCCGACATGGTCAGCAGATGCTGTACTTCCCATTTTTCAAATCCCGATTGATCATATTTTACATCGTAAGGGATTACGCCTTACCTCGAAAGAGCGCGCATCGCCGATGGGCTCCGATCATTATCCCGTGATTGCGCATTTTGAGATGGAACGCGACGCTCCCTCCACCATGATCGAAAGTAAAGCACAGCAAATAAGTGAATAAAATTTGCAAAACATTGGCACTAGAAGCCTAGTTTAGCTATTAATACTCATATGTGGACTTTACCGAATATCTTATCCGTCATGCGCATTGGGCTTTTGCCCTTTATGATCGTGCTCTTCATGCTCTCGACCGATTGGGAATGGGCGGCATGGGCTTGTCTTGTTCTCTACGTTATCGGTGCGCTGACCGATTTTCTGGACGGATGGATTGCGCGGCGCTTTAATATGGTCTCCGAATTCGGCGCTTTCATTGACCCGCTCACCGATAAAATCTTTGTTGTCACTGTCATGTTAATGCTGGTTGCGATTGACCGCATAGAAAATTATTGGGTTTTGGCTGTAGTGATTATCCTTGTTCGTGAATTTATTGTGTCCGGCATTCGTGAATATCTTGGCCCTAAAGGGATAAAAGTTCCTGTTACCAATTTAGCAAAATGGAAAACGACTTCACAAATGGCGGCCTTAGGCGTGCTGATTATCGCGCCTTATATTGCATTTGGCTTTTGGATTGGCCATGGCTTATTGATTATCGCCTCAACCCTTACCGTCGTGACAGGGTGGGTATATTTCAAAAAGGGAATGGAAACGGTCAAAGCCTTGAGCGCATCAGAATAAATTCTCTCTCACCTTCATTTTAAGCTTTGTTATTTTCTAGCCCTATTTTATAGTCGCAGCTATGTTTGATCTATATCCGATAGCACGCCCATTTCTATTTAAAATGGCGCCCGAAAAGGCACATGAACTTACGCTTAAAATCATGAAAAGCGGATTAGTGCCCAAAGTCAAAAGCACACCAAATCCAATGCTGGAGCAGACTTTATGGGGACTAAAATTCCCGAACCCCGTCGGCTTATCGGCAGGATTCGACAAAAATGCAGAGGTCATCGGCCCGGCGTTGAATATGGGCTTTGGCTTCGTTGAGGCCGGAACAGTAACGCCGCGCCCGCAAGAGGGCAATCTACGCCCGCGTATCTTCCGTAATGTACAGCATGAAGCTGTGATTAACCGTATGGGATTCCCCAATGGCGGCGGGAAGGTTTTCAAGGCCAATATGGCAAAATTCCTGAGCCATTCGCCACGCCCAGCGGGTATTGTGGGCCTGAATATCGGCATGAACAAGACACAAAAAGACCCTGCGAAAGATTATACCGCGCTCATCCGCGGTCTTGGAGCGATGGGCGATTATATCACCATCAACATCTCATCCCCCAACACACCGGGTTTGCGTGATTTGCAAGCGAGAGGGCCTCTACTCGAACTCATGGACGCAGTGAAGGAAGCCCGCGCAAAAGCGTGTGGCGCTCACCCACCGCCTATTTTGGTCAAACTGGCCCCCGACCTTACCGCGGAAAAGCAACAGGAATTGGCCGAAACCTTAATTGAAGCAGGCGTTGACGGATTAATCCTGACGAATACAACATTGGATCGGCCTGAGTACCTGCCATCTACCTTCAGAAGCCAGCCCGGCGGATTGAGCGGACAGCCTTTAACGCAAAAATCCACGAAAGTAATTTCAAACTTCTATCGCATGACAGAAGGCAAACTTCCCATTATTGGCGTTGGCGGCATTTCGAATGCGGCGCAGGCTTACGAGAAAATCAAAGCCGGAGCCAGCCTTGTGCAGGTCTATAGTGCCCTGGTTTTCAAAGGCCCATCATTGGTTCAGGATATCAACGCGGGTTTGTGCGATTTGCTTAAAACAGATAAATATGACAACATATCTGATGCAATAGGCACGGCGCACACAAAGAAGTAATAATGGCTAAGACCTCCAAGAAAAAGAGCAGAGTAAAAGCAAAGCGGAAAGTTCATGCACCATCTTGGCCTATGATAGTCGCCGTATTTTTTGGCACCTCTTGTACAGCGCTGCTCAGCTTTGTTTCAATGCCGCTGGCGCTCGGCGGGTTCGGGTTATTTACGCTGGCGATGGTTTTTTATAATAGCACGCGCATTCGCAAAGAATGGGAAAGCGGCGCTGAAAAACAAATGAACATCTTTAGCGATTCACTCTTTGTGCAGGCCGAAAAAGTAAAACATAACCGTAAGGATATCTCTGTGCTACAAGCTGCTATGCGAGATTTGCGCGAGACCGTTGACGCTATTGAGACACCCAAAAGCGCGGCCAAGCCGAGAATAATCAATGCTGCCAACTTTACTCAGCGCCAGCGCGTAGAACCAATAGATATGGTCGATAGCACAGCCAAGGAAATGCCACGCGCCATAAAGCCTGGCGTTAAGTCTCTAGAGCCTATTGATCTTGAGATTGAGCGTGACGAAGTGCCAAGCGAGCTGGATCATATCAGTGACACTGTAATTCGCGAAATGCTGCATAATGCGATGGATCAAAACCGCATCGATGTATTTGTTCAGCCTATTGTTCGTCTGCCCCAACGCCAAACACGTTTTTATGAGATGTTTGCTCGTATTCGCGCCAAGCCCGGCCTTTATATTCCCGCTGCACGTTATATGAAGATTGCCGAGCAGGACAATATGGACAGTAGAATCGATGAACTTTTATTGCTTCACTGCCTCAAGCTTATTGAAAAAACTGCGCATTTAGAACGCCCTGCCCCTTTCTTCCTAAACCTTGCGCGCGAGACATTATTCAACCTTCACTTTATGAAAAAGTTGCTTACTTTTATTTCAGGAAACCGCAAGTTGGCGCAGCGCCTGATTTTTGAAATTTCTTATAAAGATTTCAAATCCATGACTCCACAAATGCGCGAGGTGTTCAAAGGACTGGCGGCGCTTGGGTGTTCTCTTTCACTTGATCATGTAACAGGGTTTAACGGCCTATCGATCGAAACTTTGCGCGACAATCATATTCGCTTTATCAAAATGCGGGCTGATAGTGTTTTAAAGGCTGCTGACACACTGGATAATTTCCGCAAATTACAACGCATTAAAGCCGACTTTGAAAGCAACGGGATTGGTGTGATCATAGAGAAAATCGAGAGCGAAGAGCAAATGCGCGAACTTCTCGATTTTGATGTACGCCTTGGCCAAGGGTTTTTATTTGGTCGGCCTGATCTTCAAGGTGCCTATCAGAAGAACAATTCACGCACGCGCCAAACCAAACACGAGGCTAATAAGGCAGCATCATAACCAAGCCTTTAGCCTTGAATAACTTTCAATTCCGACTCGAACTTATATATCTTTTCATTTAAGGTATTACGCACACTGACATTATGAAGGGATTTTAATAGTATGAAAATCGGCTACATCCTTGCGTTTGGACTGATCTTTGGCGGCATTATGGCTTATGCTATGTCACAAATGGATAGCAGCGAACCTATAACGCCAGTTGTTGACATTGCACCTGAAGAAACAGTGGCAATTAAAAATGTGCCAGCTGAAAAGGTTGCAGTGGCAGCCGATCCAACGCCAGACGAGACCGCAGCCACGGAAGAAAACTCAATAGCCGAGACAGACAAAAATGAGGCATTTATTAGTGACGCAGCCAATGAAACGCCGGAGCCACAATATGCGATTTCCTTGCATGGAGAGCCGAAATACAAGCTCGGTTTCGAACATGTGGCCTATGTTAATCCCGATGCGCCCAAGGGTGGCACTTTAAAACTTTCAGCTACAGGTGGGTTTGACTCTCTTAATCCATTTATCGTTAAAGGCGTTCCTGCTGCGGGTTTAAACTTCCTTCGTTCAGGCTTTTTATATGAAAGCCTCATGCAAAATAGTTGGGACGAACCGTTTACGCTATACGGTATTCTAGCCGAGACTATCGAGGTGCCCAGCGACAAAAGCTGGGTTGCATTCAACCTTCGCTCTGAAGCCAAGTTTGCCGATGGACAGCCAATCACCGCCGAGGATGTTGTGTGGACATTCAACACATTGCTGGAAAAAGGCAATCCATTTTATAAGGCATATTACGCCAATGTGGTCAAAGCGGAGGCGACATCAGAGCGCCGTGTGAAATTTACTTTTAATATTGCAAACAATGCCGAGCTTCCGCTTATAGTGGCCGAATTGGTGGTTCTGCCAAAGCACTATTGGGAGGGTCGCGAGTTTAACCAGACCTCGCTAGAGCCGCCAGTTGGTAGCGGGCCATACGCAATTGAGAAGGTCGAAGCAGGACGCAGCATTACCTACAAACGCCGCGATGATTGGTGGGGTAAAGAGCTGCCCTTCTTTAAAGGCTTTTACAATTTTGACCGCGTGCAATTCGATTATTACCGCGATTCAAATGTCGAGCTGGAAGCGTTCTTAGGCGGGCAATATGACGTACGCATGGAAAATATGGCCAAGCTTTGGAAGACATCCTATGACGTTGATGCCGTTAAAAAAGGCAAGATCGCGATGGAAGAGATCGAAAATAGCCGCCCCGCAGGAATGCAGGCTTTTGTCTATAATACTCGCCGCCCAGTTTTCAAAGATCCGAAGGTGCGTGAAGCGTTGGCCTATGCGTTTGATTTCGAGTGGTCGAACAGCCAGTTTGCCTATGGCGATTATATCCGCACCAATAGCTATTACGAGAATGATGCGATGGCATCCAGCGGCTTACCCGAAGGTAATGAGCTAGAGCTCTTGGAGCGTTTTCGTGGAAAAATCCCCGATGATGTTTTCACCCAGACATACTACCCTCCGCGCACAGATATGGCGGGCGGCATTCGCGCGAATTTAAGAACCGCGCAAAAGCTGCTTGAAAATGCAGGCTATACAATGGGTATGGACGGCATTCGCGCGAAGGGCGATGTGAAGCTGGAATTTGAAATTCTGGATAGTGATCCGCAATTCGAGCGTTGGGTTTTACCCTTCGTACAAAATTTGCAACGCATCGGCGTGAAAGCGAATTTCCGCGTGGTGGATAGTGCGCAATATCAAAACCGTATGAATGAGTATGACTTTGACATGACGGTCGGCGCATTCGGGCAATCCTCATCGCCGGGTAATGAACAGCGTGAATTTTGGGGTAGTGATAAAGCCTCCCTCCCTGGCTCACGCAACCTTATCGGTGTAAAAGATCCCGTCGTTGATCAACTGATCGAAGAGCTGGTGCAGGCGCAAAGCCGTGAGGATTTGATGACGCATATTCATGCGCTCGATCGTATCTTGCTGTGGAATCACTATGTAATCCCGATGTGGCATTATCCGAAATGGCGCATCGCGCATTGGAGCCATATTAAACGTCCTGACGCGCTATCGGGCATATCACCACTGATCGCCGATACATGGTGGTATGAGAAGGCGCAATAAGTCCTGACATGACGAACACAATCGCAATTGCTATACCTGCCCGTTACGGCTCTACCCGCTTTCCGGGTAAGCCGCTAGTTGAAATTGCCGGAGAGAGCATGCTCTCGCGGGTTGTTCAGCTTGCGCGTAAAGCGGCCGAGGGACGCGGGAATGTGGCGGTGTTTGTCTGCACCGAAGATGATCGAATTGCTGCGCACGCAGCCGAGATTGGGGTCGAATGCATCATGACGCCTGATAGTTGCGAGAACGGATCAGAGCGCGTGCTGGCAGCCCTAAAAGCGCGTGAGGCGGACGAGCCGGACTTCGTAATTAATCTGCAAGGTGATGCGCCATTTACCCCTCTATCAGTGCTGAATGCCATGCTGGATGGGTTTGAAGAGCATCCTTACGCGCAAGTCATAACGCCTGTGCACCGGCTTAGCTGGGCTGATCTTGACCGCCTTAGGACAAGTAAAAAGACGACCCCCTTTAGCGGCACAACGGCGGTGGTGAATAATGAGGGGTATGCGATGTGGTTTTCGAAAAACATCCTGCCTGCTATTCGTAAAGAGGAAAAGATGCGCGAGGAAAGCGGCGTTTCACCCGTTTATCAGCATATGGGGCTTTATGGTTTTCGCCTGAGCATTTTGCGCAATTTCTGTTCGCTGCAGCCGGGCATTTATGAAACGCTGGAGGGCTTAGAACAATTGCGCATGATTGAAAACGGCATCCAGATTACCGCGATTGAAGTGGAAGGCGAGGAAGGCGTGATCCAGTCGGGTATTGATACGCCAGAGGATGTAGCGCGCGTGGAGGCAATGCTTGGACAGAGCAATGGATAAGTGCGAAAAAAAACCTTCAAATCACCCGCTTCGCCGCGGTTTTTTCAATCGCTGCCCTAAATGCGGTGATGGAAAGCTCTTACGCGGTTATCTGACCCAAAATGATGAATGCAGCGCGTGCGGCGAGGATTTTTCAAGTATCCGCGCCGATGATGCGCCGCCGTGGATTACGATTCTAATCACCGGCCATATTATGGGTTTTCTCATCCATTATTTCGCTACGCATGAGCTGATCTCGGAGAAAGGCGATTATGCGCTAATGATCGGTATTGCCCTTTTATTGATCGCGCTGATCCTTCCGCGCGCAAAATCAACCATGATCGCGATTATTTGGCTCACCAGTAAATAGGAAAACGCACATGACGACACTTATCATCGCCCGTCACGGCAACACATTTGCCCCCGGCCAACCCCTTACCCGCGTGGGAGCCCGCACCGATTTTCCGCTGGTTAAAAAGGGGCGCGATCAAGCGGCAGCTTTGGGACGATATTTGCAAGAACATCGCTTAATTCCCGATGTGGTTTATACCTCTAATCTACAGCGCACGATCGAAACGGCGAAGATCGCCATCAAAGAAAGCGGCGTATCTAACCCCACCTACCCGCTCGAAATATTTAACGAGATTGATTACGGCCCAGATGAGAACAAACCCGAAGACGAAGTGATTGCGCGTATCGGTGCTCAAGCAATCAAGGATTGGGACGAGCATGCAATTGTACCCGATGGGTGGGTGGTTGACCCGCAAGAAATTACACAGAATTGGCGATTATTCGCCGAACAGATCAGCGCCCATGATGATAATGAAACAGTTTTGGTCGTAACATCCAACGGAACGGCACGCTTTGCACCGCATATCACAGGGGACTTCGAGGGTTTTCGTGCATCTTACACCTTAAAACTGTCAACAGGCGCGTTTGGTATTTTCCACTATGAAAATAGCGGTTGGACTTGTACGGGCTGGAACATCAAGCCTTAAAAACAATATCAACTATAAGTTCAAGTTGCCGATGTTTAGGCCAATGCCGATGCAAAAACAGCACCCTCCACTTTTTCAAATGCCAGCGACAATACAACTGATAAAAACATCAAAACAGCTGAAGCGCCTCAAGGGCGTGCATCCATTCATACCCCTCGTAACTTGGATGCGACGTTCGGCTAACGTATAACAATTTTTATCTGTACTTAAATGTAAAACCCCGCTATTACGGCGGGGTTATGCATGAGACCCGCGTTATAAATGTTGAAAGTACTTTGGCACACCTTGAACACAAAGTTGAAGAGTTAAGCCAGCTTGCGTTTGAGCAAGGGCGTGTTATCGAGTGCCTCGAAGCCAAACTGGGTCGTATGCAGAATAAAGTCAGTGAAATAGAAGACTTGAATAAAGACCGTGATGGGCAAGGGCTTTCGCCAACGGAATTTGCGGCAGAAAATAAGCCGCCACACTATTAATTTTATGGCTCAAACAGCATTTAAAACTTCCCCACATCCTGAGCCCGATCTTAAATAAAGACCATTGCCATAGGTCATTGGCAATGCCAATATGAGCGCATGGCAGCATATATTTTAAAACGTCTGGCTTTGATGCTTCCGACTTTGTTCGGAATTTTGTTGATTAGCTTTGTCATTGTTCAATTCGTACCCGGCGGTCCGGTCGAACGTATGATTGCGCAGCTGCAAGGTCATGGCACAGAGGCAACCGCCCGTTTTTCAGGCGGTGGCTCAGAGCTAGGCGCGGGTGCAATGGCAGGCGGAGAGAGCAGCCAATATCGCGGGGCGCAAGGGCTTGATCCTGAGTTCGTGAAAGAGCTGGAGGCGATGTATGGCTTTGACAAGCCAGCCTATGAGCGCTTTTGGATCATGATGAAAAACTACATCCGCTTTGATCTTGGCGAGAGCTATTACCGCGATGTCAGTGTGGGCGAACTCGTGCTTGAAAAGATGCCCGTTTCAATCTCGCTCGGCCTTTGGTCGACACTGATTATATATCTAATCTCTATTCCACTCGGCATTAAGAAGGCCGTTAAGGACGGATCAAAATTTGATGTGTGGACGTCGGCGGCCGTGTTTATTGGCTATGCGATTCCATCATTCATGTTTGCGATTTTGTTGATCGTTGTTTTTGCAGGTGGACGATATCTCGATTGGTTCCCCTTACGTGGATTGGTCTCGGATGGCGTGGAGGATATGAACTTCTTCCAGCTTGCGCTTGATTACGCTTGGCATATGGTTTTGCCCGTTGCGGCAATGGTTATTTCAGGCTTTGCGTCTTTAACGCTTTTAACCAAAAACTCATTTTTGGACGAGATCGGAAAGCAATATGTTTTGACCGCACGTGCAAAAGGGCTAGGCGAGCGACAGGTCCTTTACGGTCATGTCTTTAGGAATGCGATGATCATCGTGATTGCGGGCTTTCCTGCCGCCTTCGTGCACATCTTCTTTACAGGTTCACTGTTGATCGAGGTTATTTTCTCGCTGGATGGGTTGGGCTTACTGTCTTATGAGAGTGTGATCAACCGTGACTATCCTGTGGTACTGGGTACGCTTTATATCTTCGCGTTGATTTCCCTTGTCATGCATCTCGTGCGTGATCTGGTTTATGTGAAGGTTGATCCGCGCATTGATTTCTCCTCACGTGGATAAAAATTAACATAACTTACAATGCGTTGTATAGTTTTTCTACTTAAAGAAGAAATTATATGAGCAAAGCTTTAAGCCTTCACCAATGTCTTGACGTGGCTGGCGCAGCAAGATGCCAGCACATCGACGTTATAGCCGCCTTCCATGATCGATACGACGCGCCCTTTAGCGTATTTGTCCGCTAGTGTTAAAATCCCACGCGTCATCCAATCAAAGTCCTCCTCTAACAGCATTTGTCGCCCGGGCGGATCATTTAACAGCTGGTCTTTGGGGGCATCATCACGATGAGCGTCAAAACCGGCAGAGATGATAAAGAAGTCCGGCTCGATCTCTTGAATCTCCTTAAATATCTTATGCTTGAATACATCGTGATAAATTTTCGGATCGCTTTGAATGGGGATTTCGAAATTTCGGGCATTCCCCCCTCTTCCTCGATCCTCTTCCTTGCCTTCATAGGGCCAAAGGTCTTTTTGATGGGTGGAAAACAGCGTAATGCGGGGCTCGTCTCCGATCAAATCTTGCGTGCCATTGCCTTGATGAACATCAAAATCGATAATTACGACCTTTTCAATACCCTCTAGCGTCAGGGCATGATGCGCGGCGATGGCGGCATTTCCGAAAATACAAAATCCCATAGAGGCATCATTAAGCGCATGATGGCCGGGCGGGCGCGTGGCGCAAAACGCGTTTTTGGCCTTGCCCTGATAAACATCTTCCACCGCCTGACAAGCCGCCCCTACCCCGCGCAAGGCCGCGGCGTATGAGCCATCGCTCATCATCGTGTCGATATCGGTGTTGATAAGCTCTTTCGTGCCATCAAGTTTGGCGGCTGTTTCTTTTATAAAAGCAAAATAAGCATTGTCGTGAGCGCGCAGTATTTGTTCATCACTGCCCAATGGTGGGTTTTCATCCCACCGCACGTTTATATCCTGCGGCAAAGCTTTCAGAGCATCAATAACCTTCTCTAAGCGCTTCGGGCTTTCGGGATGTCCCTTGCCCGGATCATGGCCAAAGCATTCTGGGTGCGTATAGATAGTTGTCATACGAAAAAATTACTACAATGCGACAAAGCTTTAAAGGATCTTTTTACTTAATTTACAAAACTTGACATATTCCATAATGTGTGTTGTAAATTCTGCCATAATCATGGAGATAGAGATGAAAAATTCAAACAAAATAATGAGCTCTTTCACGCTTTCTACATTATTTCTTCTTACTGCTTGCGGTAAGGACGTTACGCCCAGCCCAAAGTATAATACACCCGTTGTTGAGGCCAAGACGGTTCTTGAAATCACCGCTACAGAAGCCAACCCCTCTAAATTGGACGGGCAATGTAACCCCATCAGCAATCTAAAAGCCAGTTTTGTGGTGCATGGTGCATATAAAAGTCCTGGAGGGGAGCAAGATACTGTTAGCGAAATTATCGAATATGATGGTTCAGCGTTACTATTCACCTCTAACGATACAATCCTGAACAATGCAATAGAATCGGAATTATATAAAGATTACCAAGTTAAACATACTCCACCAGAAATACTAAAACCGGCGCTGGATAGCATAGCTGCAACACGCAAAGCCCTTAAAGAAACTTGCCCTCAGTTTGAAAAAGCACTTAATTACTAACTCCATTTGCATAGGGGCGAGGGTATGCTAAATAAAGCATATGAAACTTTCACCCATTTCACAGCGCCGTCTTACCCAATTTAAAGCCAATAAGCGTGGCTTTTGGTCGCTCTGGATTTTTCTGGCGCTCTTCATTCTGGCGATGGGGGCAGAGTTGATCGCCAATGATAAGCCGCTTTTCATCAAATATGATGGTGCATATTACTTTCCGACATTTATTTCCTATCCTGAAACCGTATTTGCGGGGGATGAAGGATTCGAGACAGAGACGGAATATCGCGATCCGTTTGTCATGGGCATTATCAATGAAAAGGGGTGGATAATCTGGCCGCCAATTCGCTTTTCCTATGACACGATCAATTATGACCTGCCCTCCCCCGCCCCCACAAAACCCGATGGTACTAACTGGCTGGGCACGGATGATCAGGGGCGCGATGTGATGGCACGCATGATATATGGATTTCGTATTTCTGTGCTTTTCGGGCTATCACTTACCATCATCAGCTCTATCATCGGCGTGGCTGCAGGAGCAGTGCAAGGATATTATGGCGGCAAGCTGGATTTGATTATGCAGCGCGTGATTGAGGTTTGGGCATCAATGCCTTCACTGTACATCCTGATTATTTTCTCATCCATGTTTATACCAGGTTTTTGGACGTTGCTTGGAATTTTACTGCTCTTTAGCTGGGTATCCTTGGTGGATGTGGTACGCGCAGAATTCCTGCGGGCGCGGAATTTTGATTATGTGCGCGCGGCGCATGCTTTGGGCGTATCAAACGGCACGATCATCCGTCGCCATGTCTTGCCGAATGCAATGGTGGCGACACTCACCTTTATGCCATTCATCTTAACAGGCTCTATTACGGCACTGACCAGCCTGGACTTTCTAGGGCTCGGCCTGCCGCCCGGCTCCGCGTCACTCGGTGAAATGCTGGCGCAGGGGAAAAACAACCTGCACGCGCCATGGCTAGGGTTTACAGCCTTTGTCAGCCTTGCCCTTATGCTCACCTTACTTACCTTTATCGGTGAAGCGGTGCGCGACGCGTTTGACCCGCGCAAAACCGCATTGTAGCAGTGCAGTATAGAATTTAATTTACGTAAAGTTACTGCGCTTGTAGCAATAGTGTGTCGCTATGAAATCTGATTATACCCTTGAGCTCACAAGTGCCCATGGTAAACCTGCACCAAATTAGATTTGTCGCGATTTTCCTATTTTGGATTTATTGCTTTGTTGCTAATATGCGTAAATGACAACTCGTAATTCCATATATGCTTTATCAGACGAGATCGCAGGTTATCGCCGGGCGCTTCACGAAAACCCCGGCACAGCCTATGAGGAAAATTTTGCATCCGACCTGGTTGCTGAAAAATTATCCGAATGGGGCATTCAGCATGAGCGGGGCATCGCGGTCACAGGCATAGTGGCGACTATTCATGGGCGTACAAACACTAGCGGGCGCTCGATAGGCCTTCGCGCGGATATGGATGCGCTGAACATTACAGAAGAAGACAATAAGCCGCATAAATCGAAAGTTCCCGGTAAGATGCATGCCTGCGGACATGATGGCCATACCGCCACATTACTTGGCGCAGCAAAATATCTATTTGAAAACAATAACTTTGACGGCATCGTGCATTTTATTTTCCAACCTGCCGAAGAGGGGCATCGCGGTGCACACAAGATGATTGAAGAAGGACTTTTCGAACGCTTTCCTTGTGATGCGGTTTATGGCCTGCATAATTGGCCGTATATGCCATTAGGGACAGCAGCAATGCGTGTAGGCGCGATCATGGCCAGCGTAGATATATTACACATCACCGTTAAAGGGCAAGGTGGGCACGCGGCCAAGCCCAATTGCGCCATCGACCCTATAGTAATTGGCTCGCAAATTGTCACAGCTTTACAAACACTTGTTAGCCGTGAGACATCGCCAATTGAACCGGCCGTGTTGTCGATTACCTATTTCAACGCAGGCACCGGCGCGCACAACATTATTCCCGATGATGCAAAAATGACAGGCACTTTGCGCATTTATGATGAGAAGCTACGCCAGCGCCTCAAGCGTCGCATCGGCGAGGTCGCGCGCGGCATTGCGCAGGCGATGGGAGCACAGGTGGAGTATGAATTCCGCGAGGTTCTAGATCCGACCATAAACGAGGCAAGCCAAGTCGCTTTTTGCGCGGATGTTTGCAAGGATATGCTGGGCGAGCAAAATGTCGATGATAATGTAGAACCTAGTATGGGCGGTGAAGATTTTGGAGCGATGCTTATGGAGGTTCCGGGTTGTTATATCTGGATGGGGCAAGGCGTCGCTGAAGATGAAACATCAATGCACAACCAAGGACTGCACACACCGCGTTACGATTTCAATGATTCTCTTACTCCGCTTGCGATTGAGTATTGGGTTCGAATCGTCGAAAAAGCCCTGCCCCTAAAGCCATAGATGGCCTAGAATATGATTTCAATTTATTATTGCACACCCCCTACCCCGTTTCTTTTATATGCATAAAAGTAATGAAAAAGGCCTGCAACATATCAATTTGGGGTTAAAGAAAGCATGGATGGATTAAGCGACGAGTATAAATCTTATATTTATGATCCGTTTAAGGCTCCAACAATGGCAGGTTAGCCTCTTCAAATTCCATTAAAAAAGCCGCTCTTACGGGCGGCTCTTTTTTGTTCTATCCACTTAAAAAGTGGCTTTGAAACACGGGTTATTTCAAGACCAAAGGCCTAGAAACCGTCGCGTTCGCGGCGCTTACGGTCCATCTTACGCGCGCGGCGTACAGATTCAGACTGTTCACGAGCCTTCTTCTCAGATGGCTTTTCGTAGTAACGGCGAAGTTTCATTTCACGGAAAACGCCTTCACGCTGCATCTTCTTTTTCAAAGCACGCAGAGCTTGTTCTACATTGTTATCGCGTACACTTACACTAACCACAGTGCATCACTCCATTCTAATTGTTTGTGCCCCTCATAAGAGAAGCGGGTTTAAAAGTTCCCCTTTCCTACCTGTATGGGTAGGATAATGCAAGGAAAATATTGGATAAGATACTATTATAGCGCAATTATCGGCAAAATAGTAGCTTTTGCTATTCCGCTAGATCAATCAAAGTATTTAGGGTTTAAGTCAAAACAGGCCATGCGGCTGGTATCGATGCGAACTTTATCGCGCGGGATGCGACATTCGCCGCTTTAACTTTGATGTTATGCGCTTTCGCGCGCCTTAAGGTTCATAGCTGCATCAAGCAGTGCCTTCGTATATTCAACTTTGGGGTTATCAAAGATGTCTTTGGCTGCACCGCTTTCGACCACAACACCGTTTTTCATGACGATCAGATGATGCGCCATCGCTTTTACGACACGAAGATCGTGAGAAATGAAGATATATGAAATGCCATATTCGGATTGCAGCTTTCTAAGCAGATCTACAATTTGCGCCTGTACCGATACATCAAGTGCACTTGTCGGCTCATCCAGCACGATGAACTTCGGGCGAAGGGCGAGCGCGCGGGCGATTGCAATACGCTGGCGCTGGCCGCCAGAGAATTCATGCGGATAGCGATGACGAGTTTCAGGGTCCATCTCTACATCTCTAAGCGCTTGTATAATAAGGTCTTCACGTTCTTCTTTAGAAATATTCTTACGGTGAATTTTCAGCCCCTCACCGATAATTTCTGACACACTCATGCGTGGGGAGAGGGAGCCGAACGGGTCTTGAAAGACGATCTGCATATCTTCACGCAAGGGTAGCATTTCTTTGCGGTTACGCCCTTCGATGTTCTGGCCTTCGAAGAGAATTCTCCCCTCACTCTTGATCAGTTTGATAAGACCGAGGCCGAGCGTGGTTTTACCAGACCCGCTTTCCCCCACCACGCCGACTGTCTGCCCTTCACGCGCAATGATGGAAATATCCTCGACAGCCTTCACAAAACTTGTGGCCTTACCGAAAAAGTTCTTCTTATTCGGAAAATGAATTTTGATGTTTTGCCCTTGCAGGATTATGGGTGCATTTTCATTGGCGGGAATTGCATCGCCCTTGGGCTGCGCGCTCATCAGCATTTTCGTGTAGGCTTCTTTAGGCGCGCCGAAGATCTCCTTTGTAACACCCTGCTCCACCACCTTTCCCTTTTGCATGACAACGGTTTTATCGGCCATTTTTTCCACGATTGTGAGATCATGTGTGATGATAATCAACGCCATATTGAGGCGGGTTTTAAGATCATTCAAAAGCTCGAGAATTTGTGCCTGTACGGTGACATCCAGCGCGGTTGTCGGCTCGTCAGCGATTAAGAGATCGGGATTATTTGCCAAAGCCATGGCGATCATCACGCGTTGGCGCTGCCCGCCGGAAAGCTGGTGCGGATAGGCGTCGAGGCGGGCTTTGAGATTGGGCAGGCCGACAAGATCGAGCAGCTCCAAAACGCGGGCGCGGGCCTCGTCCTTATTCATTTTTTTATGCAGGAAGAGAACTTCGCTAATTTGCTTTTCGACCGTGTGTAATGGATTGAGCGCGGTCAAAGGCTCTTGGAAAATCATACCGATTTTATCGCCGCGAATTTTGCGCATATACTCTTCAGGCTTACCGATTAGTTCCTCTCCCTCGAAAAGGATCGAGCTTTCAGGCGCATGAATGGCTGTTGGGGCAAGAAGTTGTGCAATCGATAGCGCGCTGACCGATTTACCCGATCCGCTTTCACCAACGATGGCCAGAGTTTCACCTTTTTTAACCTCGTAGGAAGCAGAGTCTACTGCACGAAAAAGCCCGCTCGGCGTTTTGAACTCGATGGAAAGATTTTGAACTTTTAAAATCGTATCGGTCATACCTTAACGATTTACAGCATTTTCGACTTTTAGGACAGAGTATATCTCATCCGTGATCGCTCCATTCACAGCTTGCATATCGCTTAGTTCCAGCTCGTGAAGTTTAACACCTTTATTTTCTGCCATTTTCACGATTGCGCCCGTTACATGGTGGGCATCACGGAACGGAAGATCCAGCTTCATGACGCACCAATCAGCCAGCGCGGTGGCCGTGGTGTAGCCATCTTCAGCGGCGGCGAGCATACGATCAGTATTAAAGGTCGCAGTATCGAGCATACCAGTAGTCGCCTTGATACAGAGCGAGATTGCATCGAAACTGTCGAAAGTACTTTCCTTATCTTCCTGAAGGTCTTTATTGTAAGCTAACGGCAGCCCTTTAAGTACAGTCATCATCTGGATGAGGTTACCATTTAAGCGGCCTGTTTTACCGCGAACAAGTTCGGCGGCATCCGGATTTTTCTTTTGTGGCATGATTGAAGAGCCTGTACTCCAAGCATCGCTAAGGCGGATAAAGCCGAATTGCGGCGTTGCCCAGAGGATAATCTCCTCGGCAAGGCGCGAGAGGTGTAAGCCTGTTTGCGCTGCACAGAAGAGAAATTCAGTTGCGAAATCACGGGCGGATACACCGTCTAATGTGTTGGCCGTCGGGCGATCAAAACCGAGTTTCTCTGCCGTATATTCGCGATCAATCGGGTATGGTGTCCCCGCCAATGCGGCGCTACCCAATGGGCTTTCATTCAAGCGTTTTTGAGCATCTTTAAAACGCCCCTTATCGCGCTCTAACATCTGGAAATACGCATCGAGATGTTTGGCTAGTGTAATGGGCTGCGCGGCTTGAAGGTGGGTAAAGCCCGGCATGATACTGCCAGCATGATCTTTACAAAGGCGCGCGATCACATCCTGCAGCTCTTCGATATCTTTGACGATTGAATCAATTGCCTCGCGCGTCCAGAGGCGAAAATCGGTAGCGACTTGATCATTGCGGGAACGCGCGGTGTGCAGACGCCCTGCCGCATCACCAATAATTTCGCGCAGGCGGGATTCGATATTCATATGGATGTCTTCGAGGGCGGTTTTAAATTCGAACTCGCCGCGCTCTATCTCACCCGCGATTTGGTTGAGACCGTCCATTATGGCTTTGCCATCGGTATCTTTAATAATTCCTTGCTTAACCAGCATCTCACAATGCGCGAGCGATCCGCGGATATCCTGACGCCACATACGCTTATCAACGCCGATGGAGGCGTTAATCTGCTCCATAATGTCAGATGGTTTATCCTCGAAGCGTCCGCCCCACATTTGATTTGAATTTGATTTATCTTTGCTCATAGCAAAAGTTTTATCACAGCTTTTTTACAAAGCAAGTTTTTATACGCGACAAAATCCTGCCGCTTACAAAGTAAATAAGTGCATGTAAATTGTAGATATTGGTTGATAGTTTAACAGCCATTTTATTATGGCTTTTCTTTAGAAGTTAAGCATTAAAAATGGCTTGGGGCATCTAAAGTTCCCTATGCCCAACTTTCATTCACAGCCAGTAACATTTTCTTAGTATCTTGAGATTTTTCATTATAGGGCTTGAGACCGGTATCCGAAACTTCATTTAATGTAAAATTTAATTCTTGAAGAAATTTAACCAACTCAACCTCACTCCACCCGTATTTATTCAATGCCTCTTCTATACATTCAAGATAAATATATTTTGTGCGCTTACAGACAGCTTCTGCACCTTTTAAGACCTCACCCTCATAGCCCTCAACATCAATTTTAATCAATTTTATCGGAACCGCAGGAGCTATATCGTCAAGTCGGCACACCGACACACTTAGTGACGTTTTTTTTGTGGAAACACAGTTTTGAGAGTCATCGCTAAGACTTGAAAAATGCAACTCGCCCTTTTCACGCCCTAAAGCCAGATTATGGGGTGTAATATTTTGAGCACCATTCAAAGAGATGTTGTCTGAAAGATATTGAAAAGTCCGGGGATGTGGTTCAAAAGACAAGATATTTTTGCAGTGTGGCGCGAGAGCCAGACTAATGTTGCCTATATTGGCTCCTATATCAATAAGGGTGTTTTCGGGTTCAATAAGAGTACGCAGAAATTTTTCCTCACTGCTTCGATCCTTCGAGTTTACCCACAAAGATGCAGATAAAGATGAGCTATGAAACCGAAGCTTATACCCATCGCGGTCTATAGTCAGACGCCCGTTCAGGCTCGATTTCATCAGTAGGCGAGATATCAGAAATTTAACAGGACGCTTCTGCGCCTTGATAATTCCGAGACTACGGCGCACACCCCGCATAGCTAAGCTGCTTTGCGCTTAGAATATGGCGCCTCACCGCGAACATTTGTATTATTGCGCAAACGCACCGCGTTGATCTTGATGAAGCCATCAGCGTCTTTTTGATCATAGCCGCCCGCTTCATCCATTGAAGATTGCTGCGGATCATAAAGAGCATTCGGCGATGTACGGGCAACTGGATAAGCGCGCCCCTTGAATAAATGCACCGTCACTTCGCCATTGATGGTCTCTTGCGCCTTATCCATGAATGTCATGAGAAGCTCGAACTCTGGTGAAAACCAGAAGCCGTTGTAAATAAGCTCGGCAACTTTCAAGCTCATTTGATCGCGCAGCTTCATTACTTCACGATCCATCGCCAACCCCTCAAGATCGCGGTGCGCATGCAGTAGAATCTCACCGCCCGGCGTTTCATATACGCCGCGAGACTTTATGCCAACGAAGCGGTTTTCAACCATATCCAGACGGCCAATACCATGTTTTGTACCAAGTTCATTTAAACGCGTGAACACGGCCAGATCACCAGTTGTCGTTTTTGCATCATCAACTACTTTAACGGGGATGCCCTTATCGAATGTGATTTTAATCGTCTCGATCTCATCCGGCCAATCCTTGATTGTGGAGGTGCGGGAATATACATCCTCTTCACACACCGCATTCGGGTCTTCCAAAATTCCTGCCTCGTGAGAGATATGCAGCAGGTTATCATCCTCGGAGTAAGGCTTTTTGCGGGTAGCTGTAACCGGAATACCATGCTGATCACAATAATTGAGCATATCAGTGCGGCCACGGAAGCGGTTCAAGAATTCATCCATCTTCCATGGGGCCAGCACTTTAATATCAGGCTTTAGTGCATAATATGAAAGCTCGAAACGCACTTGGTCATTGCCTTTACCTGTTGCGCCATGGCCAACGAACTCAGCGCCTTCTTTTTCGGCGATCTCGATCTGACGCTTGGCGATGATCGGGCGGGCAACGGATGTGCCAAGCAAATAACGCCCCTCATATATGGCCTGAGATTTAAAGGTCGGATAAATGTAGTCGCGAACAAACTCTTCCTTAAGATCTTCGACATAAACCTTTGATGCGCCAATCTTCAATGCTTTTTCGCGGGCGGCTTCAAAATCTTCTTCCTGACCAACATCTGCGATGTAGGCAACAACGTCATACCCCTCTTCCAAAAACCATTTGAGAATTACAGATGTATCCAGTCCACCTGAATATGCCAGTACGATTTTACCTTTGCTCATGTTATGCGCTCCCTCAGAGATAAATAATTACGCGCTTGTTTTAGGGCAAAGCAGCGGAAATTAAAAGAAAAAATTGACAAATACGTCAAAATGATTTTTCATATACACAAACAACAAGAAAGTTTAGGAACATGACAAACATTTTAGCACAAATCGAATTTTTCCGGGCTGTGGAAGAGCCGGGTCAATGGTCAGACGATGGCCGTGATGCCAGCTTCAATGGACAGCCTTTTGGACATCTTAAGCTTTATGAGATCGTTAACAAAATCAACAACGAGATCAAGCGGCTAGAATATTACATCAATCAAGGACATAGCTCTCGTGCCAATACGCCAACTGTGCAAATGCGCCCGGCAGACAACTTTATGGTTTCGCTTTATAACGCCGTTGAGGGTCTTAGCGCCAGCCTTAAGAAGAATCCGGATTTAGAGCAATTAAAGATCCTCAACAATGCAAAAAGCATTATCGATCAAACTTTAGACGCACATCCAACGCTTAACCAAACACCGTCTTAAACGCGTTATCCAGATCGGCGATCAAATCATCTGGATGTTCCAAGCCGATGGACAGG
>JAHQVU010000023.1 GCA_019634145.1 Micavibrio sp.
ACAGCCTTACGGGTGATTGTTACGATACATCTGCGCACTTCCTGTGGGTAGGCGCACGTACACATCAACAAGACCATGCACAAATTGAATTTTTGCGTGGTATTAAAAACCCATTAGGCATGAAGTGTTCACCTTCGCTAGAGCCCGATGAGCTAATCCGCCTCATAGATACCCTTAACCCCGATAACATACCGGGCAGGCTTACTCTTATTGCGCGTATGGGCGCAGATGAAGTAACAGATAAACTTCCTGCTCTACTTAAGCGCGTAAAAAGTGAGGGGCGCAGTGTAGTGTGGTCATGTGATCCTATGCATGGAAATACGTACAAATCACCCTCAGGATATAAAACCCGCCAATTTGATAAGGTCTTAGCAGAAGTAAGGGGCTTTTTTGCATGTCATAAAATGGAAGGTACAATCCCAGGGGGCGTACACTTCGAAATGACCGGCCATGATGTTACCGAATGCATTGGCGGTGCGCATGATATTACCGATGAAGACTTATCCAGCAGATATCATACCGCTTGCGATCCACGCTTGAATGCAAACCAAGCTTTAGAGCTATCGTTCCTTATTGCAGACGAGCTGAAAGCCGTACGTGTGGACAGAGACTCCAAGCTAATGACACAGGCTGCGGCAGAGTAATGATCTTATGAGTATATTTTCATTAAAATATACATTAGCCCAGTTGAACTTCACTGTCGGGGACATAGAAGGTAACTCGCAGCTCATATTAGATAGCTGGGAAGCCGCATCATCAGATTTGATCATATTTCCCGAACTTGCATTATGCGGGTATCCGCCAGATGATTTGATTTTAAGAAGCGAATTTTTAGCAACAATTGAAAATACCATTGCCTCACTATGTATCAAAAGCAAAGAGTTTAAATCAGCTGCCCTATTCGGCGCACCCTATCGTGATAATTGCTGTACGTACAACGCTGTATACTTGATAGACCAAGGGCAGGTCATAGCCATACAAAAAAAACAACACCTGCCCAACTACGGCGTTTTTGATGAAAAGCGCATATTTACAGCAGGCGAAACACCATCACCTATTGATTTTAGAGGTGCTAAACTGGGCATAATGATTTGCGAAGATATGTGGATGATAAACTCGCCGGCAAAGCATCTTGCAAATAAAGGCGCTGAAATATTTGTTATAGTTAACGCTAGCCCTTTTGTAGAAGGCAAGCATGAGACACGTACATCTATTGCCAACAAGATCTGCAAAGAACATAATTTACCCCTCATTTATACAAACTTGGTGGGTGGACAAGATGAGCTTGTTTTTGATGGCGCATCTTTCGTTATGGATACGTACGGCAACATAATAAATCAACTGCCACCATTCGAAGATGCTATAAGCAACATTGATGCAATTAACGAAGATCAAACATACATACCCGAACAATTAATCTATGAAGCCATAAAAGTTGGGTTAAAAGACTATGTAAAGAAAAATAATTTCCCTGGCGTACTCATAGGCTTGTCCGGCGGAGTAGATAGCGCAATCGTTGCAGTATTGGCTGTAGAAGCACTCGGCAAACAAAACGTACACTGTGTCATGATGCCATCGGAGTTCACATCACAAAACAGCCTCGATGACGCCGCTCAGCTGGCAGAAAATATTGGATGTACGTATGAAATTATATCTATTAATAACACAGTTGAGTCTTTAGAAAGCACCATTAACCTGTCAGGGCTCGCGCATGAAAATATGCAATCGCGCATACGAGGTCTTATCCTTATGAGCCTATCGAACAGCACTGGTAAAATGGTTGTTACTACAGGGAATAAGAGCGAGATGGCCGTTGGGTATGCCACCCTATATGGCGATATGTGTGGTGGGTTCAACCCACTTAAAGACATATACAAAACTGACATATACAAAATTTGCGCATGGCTGAATAGACGTGAAGAAAAACCAATAATACCCGTAAACATCCTTACAAAAGCACCAACCGCCGAACTGCGTGATAATCAGACAGATCAAGATTCACTGCCGGACTATGACGTACTAGATTCAATATTAAAAATGGTAATTGAAGATATGCTGGGAATTAAAGAAATATGCGAGCTAGGCTTTGATCGTAAAATTGTAGAAAAAGTTATCACCCTTCTCTACCGTTCAGAATATAAACGCTTTCAATCAGCCCCCGGCACCGTAATAACCACATGCGCATTCGGCCGCGATCGCAGATATCCTATGACAAATGGGTATATTGGCAATATATATAAAAATTAGCTGGCATTTTAGTGCACGACAAAAAACAAGCCATAGACTGTTCAAAGTTTGTATACGAAGAAGCGTATAATTAAATATCAAATATCTTATACTCTGATCTTTTAAATAAGCATGAAATCAACAAGCACATCGCTGGACAAGATATAAAGGATGTAGAGCCATCTCTTGATAACATCCAGATATATTACTCTAGAAAAGCGGGACACCCCCTCAAGCCTGGTCATGATCATAATTTAGAGCTTGATTGATATTATACCCACTTGAAGCACGCACTCCTTTACGCTATGTCTAAGCATAATTATAACGAATAGAGACACAGCATAAAATGACAGTTAAAGTCCGCTTTGCCCCCTCACCTACTGGCATGATACATATCGGCAATGCACGCACAGCCCTGATTACATGGCTTTTCACACGCAGCCAAAATGGGCATTTTCTTCTGCGCATCGATGATA
Organism: Micavibrio sp.; assembly: GCA_019634145.1. Classification (GTDB taxonomy): domain Bacteria; phylum Pseudomonadota; class Alphaproteobacteria; order Micavibrionales; family Micavibrionaceae; genus TMED27. The sequence goes on from JAHQVU010000023.1 coordinate 2,703, forward strand.
CAGATAAAGAGCGCTCTAAAGTTGAATATGAAGAAGCTGTTGAGGAAGGCCTCAATTGGCTTGGAATGGACTGGGACGAAAAAGCAAACCAAAAAAACCGTACAGATATCTATGACAAAAAGATTGATGAACTAAAAAAATCCGGTCGCTTATATGCATGTTACGAAACACCCGAAGAATTATCCCTTAAGCGCAAAACTCAGCTTAGTCGAGGAAAACCGCCAATTTATGACCGCGGCTCCTTAAATCTGAGTGATGAGCAAATCAACAAATATGAAGCGGACGGTCGTTCACCACACTGGCGTTTTAAGCTCGACCACACGACAATTGAATGGGATGACCTTATCCGCGGCAAAGTTAAATTCGAAGGCACAGATCTATCTGACCCCGTTGTCATTCGTGAAAACGGCCAGCCGCTGTACCACTTATGCTCTGTAATCGATGATATTGAATTTGGTATTACGCACATTGTTCGTGGAGAAGATCACGTTACAAACACAGCTACACACGTTCAAATGTTTGAGGCACTGAATGGTGCAGCCCCTACTTTTGCGCACTTACCATTAATAGCCGATGCGGAAGGCGCAAAACTTTCCAAACGGATTGGCTCGCTTTCTATAGATGACCTTGAAAAGAGCGAAGGCTTAGAGCCAATGGCTATTGTCAGCTTACTGGCGCGCCTTGGAACATCTGAGCCAATTGAGCCATATGCAAATATGCAGCCGCTAATCGATAGCTTTGACTTTTCAAAATTCTCTCGAGGCACACCCAAGTTTGATACAATAGAGCTTATACGCCTAAACAGTAGACTCATTCACGAAGCTGATTACGACGACGTAAAAGCCAGACTTAATGAATTGGGCTTAAGCGAACTCGATGAAGAGTTCTGGCTCATTGTAAGGCCAAATCTTGAGAAGCTATCCGATATTAAAATGTGGTGGAATGTGGCCAGAGAGCCAATTGAATCTGTAATCGAAGATCCAGAATTCATTAAAGAAGCAGCAGCCTTATTGCCGCCCGCTCCATGGACCGATCAAACATGGAGTGAATGGACAGCATCCGTAAAAGAAAAGACGGGCCGTAAAGGCAAGCAGCTTTTTATGCCCCTTCGCCTAGCCCTAACAGGCATGGAACACGGGCCGGAGCTGAACAATATGCTATTGCTTATTGGTCCGGAGACAGCCAAGCAAAGGCTAGCCCCATAATTTTTAATGATGCGTTCTAGAAGAATGCTTAAGTAAGACAAGGAAATTATAAATTTTCTTTATATCTCTTTCATTAGCCTGAGGCCATAAAAGGCGAACAGACTTTTGAAATGCAATTCTATTTTCAACATACAAACTATCACAGAGCCTAGACTTGCGACGTGGGCTTAAACCAGCAAACTCTTCAATAATATTGAACTCTTGCTTTTTGTACCCTTTTATAGCATTTGCCACCAACATTAGAGTACCCCTCTCTTTTTAATATGTTAATGAATAGTTATTTTATACTATACTTAAGAATAAAATGTAAAACACAATCGAAAAATAACTATTATATCAACCATTTAAGAGATAAAAAACTGACTACGTAAAATAAAGACTCAATATAAAAAAATTAACAACGGTGCAATCAACCCATTGAAAACAAACATAAATAACAGATAATCAACTAACAATAATTTGCATTAGATCCAATAAGAAAACAAATATACATACCTGCGTCTCCAGAAAAAAAACAAAAGTTATACACAGCTCGATCATCTTTTGACAAAAAAAACCGCCCGAATTGGGCGGCTTTTGAATTCTATATTATAAAATATTAACGTGAATAGTATTCCACGATAAGGTTTGGTTCCATTTGCACAGCGTATGGAACGTCTTCCAGCTTAGGTACACGCAAGAATGTCGCCTTAAATGCCTTTGGATCCACATCAAGATAATCAACCAAGTCACGCTCTGCTGACTGACCGGCTTCAATAACCATAGGAATGTTACGTGATGCTTCACGTACCTCAATTACATCGCCTTCTTTAACAAGATAAGAAGGAATGTTCACTACTTTACCATTAACAGTAACATGCTTGTGATTTACGAACTGACGCGCAGCAAAAACTGTAGGAACAAATTTTGCGCGGTAAATAACAGCATCCAAACGACGCTCCAGCAGGCCGATCAGGTTTTCACCTGTATCTCCGCGAAGGCGTGACGCTTCCTTATAGTAACGACGGAATTGCTTTTCACCGATGTTACCATAGTAGCCTTTAAGTTTCTGCTTCGCCATAAGCTGCAGACCGTAGTCAGACATTTTACCACGGCGGCTTGCCCCATGCATACCAGGGCCAGTCTGACGTGTATTAAATGGAGATTTTGTACGCCCCCAAAGGTTTGCACCAACACGGCGGTCGATTTTATGTTTTGCTTGTATACGCTTTCCACTCATAGGATAAGCTCCTTTCTTATATATTATTGTCCCGGTAGACCATACGGTTTGAATGAAGCTCACCTAGAGCCAGAATCAATAAGAGTGTTGGACACCCTATTTCCCGGGAATATTAAAACCAATCTGGTCGGAGTGGCAGGATTTGAACCCGCGACCCTCTGCTCCCAAAGCAGATGCGCTACCAGGCTGCGCTACACTCCGTTCAGATTTCCGCATAGGAATACACGATGCTTACCTCTATATCAAGGTTTTTTAACACTAAAAATGTCAAAAAATCATAAAAAACTTAATTATTCGAGACTACCGTTTCCAAATGTCTCATGAAAGATGACATCACCCACTTTTATACCCAGTTTATCAGCCATACCGCCCTCAAGCTCAAGCACTGCTAAACTTGGGTACTTAGATGTAATAGGCGTCAAATCCTGCGGCTGCGCATTCTGATGAATATGATGAATTTTCCCATCATGACGAACAAAAATCATATCCAAGGGAATCAAAGTATTCTTCATCCAAAATGTATGTATAACCTCATCATCAAAAGCAAATAGCATACCGCTATTCTCAGCAATTTCAGTACGGAACATAAGCCCTCGCGCTTGCTGAGCCCTTGTTTCCGCCAACTCAACATTCAAATGGTAAACCTGACCTTCTGCTGTTTTTATATCAATTTCAGTTGTTTCAAATAACTTATAATCATCAACATCAGGTCGTTGCAAATGAAGCGGATGATACTCTTCAGCATAAGATGCACCAGATACACCCATTCCACCTACAAAAATTGTAAATATAAATATAGCTTTAAAAAACAAACCCATGCCTAATCCTCACCTTCTAACATTCGCTGCAACTCTTCTAATACCGAGAGCTCCTCAATCAAACCAAGATATTTCCCATTGTCCTTATCGACCACAATGGCAGGCCCCCCGCTAGACGTTAGCCTATTTACACATTCCCAAATAGGGGTTTCGGGAAAAACTATTGTGATATTCTTACGCTCCATGAGCTCTTGAACCGTTAGGGGGAACAACTTTCTAAGACGCTTTGCTACACCGGGAGCTGCACGAACCGGCAAATCGATACTTATGCCATCCTGAATAGCAACAGAGACCGGCATAATATTACCCAGCAAACATCCAAAAGAAAAGATACCCAGCAAAGCGCCCGTGTCATCCACGACCGCAGCATGACGCTGCTTCTTTTTCTTAAGCTCTTTTAGTGCTTTTTCAACATTCATATCAGGTGAAAAAACCAACGTTTTTTCAGCAATGGCTGCATGACATGGCATATTAAGTGTTTCCTTGAATAGATAGAGTGTGCCTACTACCTATTGTGCTAAAAAAAGCGAATAAAGGCAATCGGGGAGTAACATATAATAACAAAATGGGTGGAAATGGTCGGAACGATAGGATTTGAACCTACGACCCCCAAGCCCCCAGCTTGGTGCGCTAACCAGACTGCGCCACGTTCCGACAATGATAGGGGTTGTAACCAAATTAAGTGTGCGAAGCAAGCCTTTTAACAAAGCTACACCAAGCCTTACACGTCTGATACCATCTGTCGAAGTTCTTTTAGTTCGACGAGAGTTTCCTGCAATGCCGCGCGCTGCTTTTTGCCCAACACATGCTTAACAATTTGACGAGGCTCTGATTTAGTCGAAACTTCATTCGCATTAGATGCCACTGCCGATGTTGAAGAATTACTCTGATTACCATCAATAAAAGCACGCTTACCTTTTTCCTTCAAAAGCTTTTGGACGCCTTTGATCGTGTAGCCTTCGGTATACAACATATGATGGATTGATTTTAGTAGATCAATATCTTCAGGGCGATAGAACCGACGCCCACCACCACGCTTCAATGGACGAATCTGCGAAAATTTACTTTCCCAGAAACGCAAAACATGTTGCTGAACATTCAACTCATCGGCTACTTCACTAATCGTACGAAATGCGGATGCTGATTTATTAGAAGAGCGCACGCGACGTGGCAAACGATCACTGTATGATGGCGATGTTTTTTTCCTCGATGATTCTTCAACAGCATTATCATCCTGTCCATCACGACCTGTTGCTTCTGCAAATGTGCGACTATTCATACTGCTACTACCTCAATATAATAAAGTTTAACCTTCAGAATTAATTCTGTCTTTTAATACGTGTGAAGCACGAAATACCAAGACTTTACGTGGTAAGATAGGCACTTCAACGCCAGTTTTCGGATTACGTCCGATACGTTCACTCTTCTCACGTACAGAAAAACTGCCAAATGAAGAGATTTTAACTGTGTCACCATCAACTAAAGCGTTTGATATCTCGTCAATAACTGACTCGATTAAATCCGCAGAATCGTTGCGTGACAGACCAACCTCTCTACATACAGCGTCTGCAAGGTCAGCACGTGTAATTGTACGGTTATCCATTCTATTGCCTCCGAAATATTTTATTACCTATAAGCGTATCGGTATACAATGGATCAGTCAACAAAATGACGCATCAATCCCCAAAAATGATTCTTTTTCAATGACTTTCGGCTAAATCTTAAGAAAACTAGAAACGTATGAGTGCGGAGCCCCATGTCAGGCCACCACCCATTGCCTCAAGCAATAGCAACTGCCCACGTTTAATGCGCCCATCCGCAACAGCGGTGTGCAGCGCCAACGGAATTGAAGCCGCAGACGTATTGCCGTGTCCTTCAACGGTCACAACAACCTTATCCATAGGCATATTTAGTTTTTTAGCAGTCGATTCGATAATACGAATATTAGCCTGATGTGGCACGAGCCAGTCTATATCCTCAGGGATAAAACCATTTGCACGAATTGCTTCTTCTACAACATTGGCCATACAAACAACCGCATGCTTAAAAACTTCGCGCCCTTCCATCTCTATATGGCCGCTAACACCATTCATTGAAGGGCCGCCGCTGGTTTGCAATATATCGGCATGACGGCCATCAGCATACAGGTGAGTCGAGACAATGCCCTCGCCCTCCTTGCGCCCCTCCAATATGAGCGCACCCGCACCATCGGCAAATAAAACGCACGTCGTGCGGTCTTCCCAATTTACAATGGATGACATCTTCTCAGCACCAATCACAAGCACGCGCTTTACTTGACCGGCTTTAATAAAGTTATCCGCCACACTTAAGGCATAAACAAAACCGCTGCACACTGCCTGCACATCAAATGCAATACATGGGGGAATATCCAGCGCCGCTTGAACGCGCACAGCCACGGCCGGAAAGGTCTGATCAGGTGTGGTTGTTGCAACAATAATCGCGCCGATATCAGAGGCATTTAAACCTGAGCGCTCAAGAGCCTCCTTCGCCGCTGCCGTCGCAAGATCACTCGTCTTTTGATCTTCTGTAGCAATGTGACGGCTCTTGATCCCGCTACGCTGAAAAATCCACTCATCTGTGGTATCAACCATCTTTTCAAGGTCTTGATTGGTCAGCGCCTTCTCAGGCAAATAGTGCCCGGTTGATACGATGTGAGATTTAATATCAGCCATATTCAAACTACCCTACAACGTCTCTTCACTTAAAAACGTTTCCTGCGACATCAATGCGTTAATGTCTTTACCTATATTTTTAACATAGTCATTTTGCGCCATAGATATAGCGAGCTTCATAGCAGTAGAAAAAGCAAGGGGATCACATCCGCCATGGCTTTTTACACAAATACCGTTAAGCCCCAAGAACACCCCGCCATTGTAAAGTCGCGGATCAACTTTATTTTTTAGCCTCTTAATTGCAAAGAAGCAGAATAAAGCACCAAAAATAGAGAAAATATCTTTAGCAAAATACTTTTTGAAATAGTGGCTGGTTAACTTGCCAACGCCTTCAGCAGCCTTTAGCGCAATATTGCCCGCATATCCGTCAGAAACGACAACATCTACACTACCGTTAGTAATATCATTCCCCTCTACAAACCCGATATACTCCCCTGGGAAGCTAACACGAGATAAGATGGCGGCCGCACCTCGCACATGGTCAGGGCCTTTACTATCTTCTGTCCCAACATTCAATAAACCGACACGTGGGCGCGTCACTTTACTGTGCGCTATAGCAAAAGCACTGCCCATTACCGCAAACTGAACCAGATTTTCTGCATCAACCAATACATTTGCGCCAAGATCAAGCATATAAGTATCACTATCCTTAGCAGGGAATATGCTGGCAATTGCCGGGCGATGAATACCGGGAACAGTTTTAAGCACAATTTTAGCCATAGCCATCAGCGCACCTGTATTCCCCGATGAAACAACCGCGTCCGCTTTACCTTGAGCAACGGCTTCAATAGCAAGGCGCATTGATGTTCCCTTACTTGCACGTAAAGCGGCCGAAGGCTTTTCACCATTAAGCACCATTTTATCTGTGTGATAGACAATAGAAATTTTCTTCAAATCTGGGTATTTTTCCAGATAAGGATTGATTTTTTTTTCATCACCAAAAATTAAAAAACAAATATCCAACCCTTGATGTGCCTTCAACGCCAACTTTGCACCAGGGAGCGCACTCTCCGGCCCATAATCGCCGCCCATCGCATCGATGGCTATTCTAATAGTAGAGCTCACGGGGGATATCCCATTTAAGGTTATTAAAAAAAGGTCTTATAATGTAATAAAGCCGGGCAACGCTTCACGCAAGCCGCCCAGCTATTATAAGCACAAGAAAGTGCCTAGTTACGGCCTTCGATAATCTGCTTGCCTTTATAAGTACCTGTTTTCAGGTCAATGTGGTGACGACGCTTCGCTTCACCAGTGTTGGAATCTTCAACCCAGTTAGCTGTCGGTAATGCGTCATGCGCGCGGCGCATATTACGCTTTGATTTTGTAGTTTTTCTTTTTGGCACAGCCATGGCTGAAATCCTTATGCTTGTGATTAGTCCTAAAACGAAACAGCTAGATACCTAATTTAAAGCCTTAGCGCAAGGAAATTATGCACTTTTTCGAATAAAAACTTTTGCGAAAAGGTTATATCTTACCCTTCCAATCCTTTAACGCTGCAAATGGATTGTTCGGCTTTACCGCATCATCGCCATCTTTATTGAATTCATCGATTGATCTTTCAACACCTTCTGCGTGCGGATATGGGTCAATAGACAGTGATAAATATTGCGTCACCAACTCCCCTAAATCTATTTGCCCATCAATAACCGGCTCGGGATCATCCTGTTCATCCAATATGCGAACCTCTGCATGTCCGCCTTTACTCTCTTTTTCACGGCGTTTTTTTGCAAAAGAGACCGACTCTTCTTGATCGGCATACCAACTTTCAAAACTCTCGTCTACTTGCGTGATAACCGGCTCACTCGTAACAACACAGCTTTGCTCGATTTTAGCATGAAGCATCCCGCTAACATGAATAATATGTGATCCTTGCTCCTGCAGAATTTTCAGATCCGCCTTAAGCTCATTAATATCAATAACACCTAAACGCTGAGCCAATCTCTTAATCTCATCATCATCAGGAGAGATCGTCATTACCAAGGGCTTTTTTTCCAGCGTATTTACGTCAAGAAAGTGTGACCACTCATTTTCCAAGATTTGATATGCTTCACTCATTGTTTAAATCCTCACTATTCGCATCCGGCAACTCCAGCTCACCATTCAAAACTTTTTCAAAGCTATTATGCTCCTCGATGAAAGCATGAAGCGAAAGAGAATATTGCGCAACCCCACGAATATCATTGTCTTCAGGTGCATCAACGGTTCCGAATAAGTTTTGACGCAGCGCCCCTTCAAAAGATTCACCCTCTTCAGCCGTGCGGTAAGCATGCATCCGCCCGTTAAATGCCTTCATCATACGGCGCATATGCTTGGGAATTCCCATATCGCCGATCCCGATTTCACGCAGGCTTTGATCCATATCTGCAAAAACCGCATCAAATAATGCCTGATTAAACTTTTCCGCGCGCCCATTGACATCATGCGCTAACATAAACTCAATAACGGCATAGCAATGCAACAATAACAGGTCAAAACGCCCATCCAGCGTGTCCGGAACACTGTATTTCGAATAGAACTCTTCGTGTCGAATATGCGTCAACAAGCGCCCGTAAACTTTTTTTGCGCTAACAGAATATGGATTTTTAGCCTTGAGAAGCCCGAACATTAATTTTACCCTTCAAAAAGCGATATAGATTCGCAAGTAAAAGACCTATATAAGTGATGCTTATGAGATATAGATATATGAAACAAAAAACAAAGATTTTCTTCACACTAACGCTGATTTTATCTGCAGTATTGCACCTTTCGGCTTGCACCCCCACAATTGCGAAGCGTGGAAATTTGGTTGAAAACACGCAGCTAGATAAGCTAACAACAGGTCAAAGCACCCGCTCGGATGTCCTCAGAACACTTGGCTCACCGACAACAAAATCAACATTTGATTCTAACATTTGGTATTACATCGGCCAAGAGACCGAAAAACGCGGCATCCTTGACCCCAAAGTCACCAAGGAGCGAATCATTATGGTCGCATTGGATGAAGAAGGAACAGTCGAAAATATTGAGGATATAGATCGTGCCCGTATGAGTATTCCATATATTCGTGATAAAACGCCCACGCACGGCACTGAAACAACTATAGTTCAGCAATTCCTCGGTAATTTGGGCAAATTCAACCCGCCGTCAGCAGAATAATGTCTGATAAAAAAGGCAATGAGACCTACTCCATCGATAATCTCGTAGACGTCATGCGCGCACTGCGAAATCCCGATGGCGGCTGCCCATGGGATTTAGAACAGGATTTTAAATCGATCCTACCCCATACACTAGAAGAGGCCTACGAAGTAGCCGATGCTATCGACAAGGACGACATGATCAATCTACGTGAAGAGCTGGGCGACCTGCTCTTCCAATCCATATATCACGCACAAATGGCCGATGAAGCCGGGCACTTCAATTTTGACGATGTGGTCCATGATATCACCGCCAAAATGATTTACCGACATCCTCACGTTTTTGGTGACGCCAACGCCAATAGTGCCGCTGATGTCAATGCTATTTGGGATCAGCGCAAAGAGGCAAAGGATCAGGCAAAATCAAGCGCACTTGCCAGCGCACTGGAAGGCGTGCCACACGCCCTGCCCGCCCTACTTCGCGCACAAAAACTTCAGAAAAAAGCCGCTAAAACCGGCTTTGAATGGACAAAGGCCGAGGATATTCTCGATAAACTTGAGGAAGAACTGGCCGAAATGCGTGAGGCCGTTCGCCAAGGCACAATGGAGCAAAAAGCTGATGAGCTTGGCGACATCCTCTTTGTAATCGCTAATTTGGGGCGCATTCTGGATATAAATGCAGAAGAAGCACTTCGCCAATGTAACGCCAAATTTGAAAAGCGATTCAAAGGCATGGAAGAAGATGCCAAGCTAAAGAATCAAAAATTTTCTGATCTTTCACTAGATGAAATGACCCGTCTCTGGATCAATCAGAAGCAAAAAGAGCGCAGAAAATCTTAACATCCCTAACGCGGCTCATATCCAAATTTATCACAAAATCTAGCCATATTTGCAATGGAAAGCCGCGTATTAACTTGCATAGCATCTTCACCACTTTCACGCTCTAAAACCTCACCATGCTCGTGCAACCATGCCAAGGCTCTACCATCAGCATGCGACAGGTCAAACCGAGCGCTTGTATATTCCGACGCAATTTTCTGCTCGATCTTTTCCAATAATACATCAAGCCCCTGACCCGATAAAGCGGATACAGCAACCACGCGATTACTATGGCGCTCTTTACGAATGATATCGGAAAGAGCATCAGCGTCCAGCACATCAATTTTGTTGTAAACCTCCATAATGCGCTCGTCAGAATCATACTCAATACCAAGCTCATCTAGGATTTTAATGACATCATCATGCTGGGCATCAAATGAGTCACT
>JAHQVU010000024.1 GCA_019634145.1 Micavibrio sp.
CCCTATTTTTAAACAGACTTTGTTTGCCAACAACGATCAGGGTTTGACCCTTTCAGAATTTGAAAGTGGCATCGGACCCAGTGATTTCACCTCATTTTATGTGGCCGATATTCCCGTGCTCAGTTTCTTTACGGGGCAGCATGAAGACTACCACAAACCCGGGGACGATGCAGAAAAATTGAATTATGAAGGCATGGATAAGGTGTCTCAGTTCATTTATAATATTATTACGGACCTGAATGACAATGGTGATCTGGCCTTCCGCAAAACATTGAAAGATGGTGGGGTAAGTGTTAGTGCATTTTTTGACCAGTTCAAATCCCAACCGCAGGCTGGCCCTTATGTTGATATGCTGAAAGAAAAAATTACGGCAGCTGCGAAAATAGGTGCAGCCGGAAATTTAGACAAGCTTGCTGATAACGCAACGCCATACCTGAATGCGGCTGCATTAATTGCAGCAGGAGGGGTGATGGAGAAAAAGCTCGATGCGCTCGCTAAGTGCGAAAATGCATCTCCTGCAATGAAGGAAAGCGCCGAATTTTACATGAAGAATATTTTGCCCAAAGCTGAATATCACCTCAAAACAATGGATATTTGATTTATTCGCGAGGGCGCAGGCGCAGCTTCGGGTCTGTACAGGCCCGCTTGGCTTTTACTTTTAAGGGGATAAGGTATTTGTAATTCATTTGCGGGCGAAGTTGCTCTAAAGATTTTACAAATGTATTAGCATAGCACGCACACATCTCTTCAGGATCGGTCCCGGCCATCATATAGCCATTGCTGTTAAGGCATTCCTGATATTCATGCCCGACAGCCTCGGTAAAATCCTGGCACTCGCTCGATAATCCCAGCTCTATGTATGAGGAATCAACCGCCAGTCCTTGTCTTAAGCGTTCTTCGAGAAAGCGCAAAGAAAAGCAATCGCAGTCATAATAGAGTTGACGAGTTGGATCGCGCGCGCATTTTTGATTTATTTCTTGCGCCTCATTTAGCGTAAATTCAGGAACTTTTGAATAATCAATTGTCCCGTCTTCGCGAAAGGCATCATGCAGCTGTGCATCTGCACTTGGCGGCAGGAAAAATACAGCCAAAGAAAATATCAGGGTGAATACAGCGTATCTACGAGAAAACAGGATGTTCATGCTAAAATGATAACATCACTCAGGCAAAAAATCTATTAATTGCCTGAGAGTGTGATGGGTAAAAGGAGAGAGAGTTAACCCTTGGCGCGCTTCCAAAGCCCACCGAAACTGAAACCTTCACCGGATTCATCGTCCTGTTCAGCAGAGGCATTCTCGTTTTCAGCCTTCAGTTTTTTCATCTGGCTTTCAATTTTACGGGCTTCCATTTGCTCGCGTCGCTCACGGGCGCGTTTTTCGCGCTCTTCTAGTTTTGCTGATAGTTCTTCAGCCTGCTTTTGCGAATATTGGCTGGTCAAAAGAACCTGAGAGGCCTGTTTTTGCCACTGATCACGCTGCGCTTTAAGATCATCAACTTGACGCTCAGCAGTATCGAGTTGAGCTTCAAGCATTTTAATACGCATCTTCATACGTTCCATCTCCAGCATAGCTGTAGCTTTTTCAAGCTCGGCCTCAACGCTAGCTTGGGCAGAAGAGTTATCGTTCGTGCCCTGGCCTTTAAGCCCAAATACACGGTCAAGCTCTGACACATCAATAACGCGACGACCATTGGCATCAAGTTCAAATGAAACTTTTCCGCCATTCATTGCTCTTTGGATAGTAGATTTAGACCTACCGGTGAGTTCCGCCGCTCTTTGTGCGCCAACTTTTGCCATGTCAAAGGACCTTCTCTTTAATATTGGAATACGAGGGAACTTTTATCACGGCAATTCGATTTTATCAAGAAATCTATTCCATAAAAATCCACAGGCAGAATATACCATAAAAAAACATTCTAATTTTCAATGGCTTAACGGTATAAAAACTATGCTGCTTCTTTTTCCATGATCTGGTTTAGCATGAATGCTAAACGATCCCACTGAGCGCCGGAAAGTAGGTGGGCATATACAAAAGGCAACCAGCCTTTTTCGCGCCACTCAAGGAAAGTCTTGTCATCCAGCTCTTTTAGCTTTTTCTCGTCTATGATCTGAAAGCCGGAGAAGTTGATTCGCTTATCTTCACCAACACGAATTTGCGTCTCGCGATCAACCAGAATGCCTGATTTAGCGAGTGCTTCGCTGAATTTGAGGGTTTCTTGCGCAGCGGCGTGATAAGATTTACAGAAATTTAAAGCACCTTCTGCGAGCTTTGTTGGCTTGCCTTCATCATCAAAAAAGCGTTGCGCGCCTTTTTCGCTGACAATTTTATCATCCATATCAACGCATAATGTGAGTTGTTCGGTATCTGGAACCTCCGAAAAAATGAATGGGTAGCGACGAATATAGGCAGGGATGTAGCAATTCTTTTCCCAGCTGCTATCAGCTTGCAAAAACAGGTTTTCGTTGTCGCGCAAACCCATGATAGCCACCGGTGTCGCACGGCCATCAGGTGAAAAAGCGATTGGATAGAAGTGACAAATCTGCGCCATTTCAATCAAGTTAACAGGCACGGCATTGACCCCACGTGTAAATTCAAAGCCGAAATTTTCTTTTAAAGCCAGTTTTTCGTGCTTTTTCGCATCCAGAGGAAGTGGCTGCTTATAAAAAAGTGGCATATTCGCGGGTTGGGGGTTTTCTCCGTTAGCGGAATTATCTTTTTTATCGGCCATTATTTTTGAATCCTTTTTTAAAGCGTGCTGTTCGTTAATTTCTTTACAAGTCTAAGAAAATTCCGCGCTCTATGCAATCCTTAAAGCCAATCAATTTGCTTACTTAACGCCTGCAAAAGGTGAATTTTAGCTTGTAAATGCCCGTCGGCAGTGCAACAAAGGCACAATATAAATGATTATTGTATTCAGGAGTATTTAAAATGCGCATCGCAATGGTAGGCACGGGCTACGTCGGTCTTGTATCAGGAACTTGTTTTGCGGAGTTCGGAATTAACGTCGTCGGCGTTGATAAAGACGAGAGCAAAATTTCCAGACTCCTGAATGGAGAAATTCCGATTTATGAGCCGGGGCTTGATGATCTTGTTGAAAAACAGGTGAAATCCAATCGCCTTTCTTTCACAACTGATTTGAAGGAAGCTATGGAAGGCGCGGATGCGGTTTTCATTGGAGTGGGTACACCCGCCCGCCGCGATAACGGTCATGCCGATATGCAATATGTGTATGCGGCAGCTAAGGAAATCGCGCAAGTAATGGAGGGCTATACGCTGATTGTTACAAAATCGACAGTTCCGGTCGGTACAGCGCGCGAAATTAATAAAATTGTAAGCGAGGTAGTTGAAGCGCGCGGCGATTCTACGATTGAGTTTGATATTGCTTCAAACCCCGAATTTCTTCGCGAAGGCGCAGCGATCGAGGACTTTATGCGCCCTGATCGCGTGGTAATCGGTGTGGATACAGAGCGCGCGGCAGAAGTGATGAAGCGCCTTTACCGTCCGCTATATATTAATGAGACGCCAATGGTTATCGTCTCGCCTGAGACTGCGGAAACAATAAAATATGCGGCCAATGCGTTTCTAGCCGTTAAAATTACCTTTATCAACGAAATCGCCAATCTATGTGAAAAGACAGGCGCTAATGTTCAGGAGGTCGCCAAGGGAATGGGCTATGACGGGCGTATTGGCTCGAAATTCCTCCATGCAGGCCCTGGCTATGGCGGATCGTGCTTCCCTAAAGACACGTTGGCTTTAACCCAAATTGGCGAAACTTTTGGTGCGAAACAACAAATTGTTGAAACAGTTGTTAAGGTTAATGACGAGCGTCAAAAATCAATGGCGCGTAAAGTCATCGCGGCCTGTGGTGGATCTGTTAAGGGTAAGAAGATCGGCGTGCTTGGCCTATCATTCAAGCCAAATACCGATGATATGCGCGAAGCGCCAAGCTTGCAGATTATTCCGGTTTTGCAAGAGCATGGGGCAAATATTTCTGTGCATGACCCAATCGCAATGAACGAGGCAAAAAAATTGCTCTCTGATCTGGAATGGTGTGATGAACCCTATGCCGTAGCAAAAGATGCCGATGCGTTGGTGATTATTACCGAATGGAATGAATTCCGTGCACTCTCGCTGGAAAAACTTTCTGAAATTATGAAGGAAAAACGCCTGATTGATTTGCGCAATATTTATAAGCCTGAAGAAATGAAAGAGCGAGGTTTCCATTATGTTTCTATCGGTCGTCGCGAAGTTTTGCTCACGAGCGATTCCTAAGCGATGAAAAAAGCGGTATAGTAGCCCCGAACAAAATCAGGATCACGATGTATAATTATCTCGACGAACTCGAAGCGAAATCCATTTATATTATCCGAGAGGCTTATAACAAGCTCGACCCGCTGGGCATGATGTGGTCGATCGGTAAGGATTCCACCGCGCTGCTATATATGGTGCGTAAAGCCTTCTTTGGCCGTGTGCCTTTTCCTGTTGCCCTTCTTGATACTGAGCAAGAAATGCCCGAAGTGTACGCCTTTCGTGATCGCTTGATTAAAGAATGGGATTTGGATTGCATAAACTGGAAATGTCCGCCCGAAGAAGAAATGGATATGACGCTGCCGCCCAATACGCGCAGCGCTATGCGCAAAACCGAGGGGCTTAAAACCCTTATGGAAGAATATAAGTTCAAAGGTATGTTCGGCGGTATTCGCCGTGATGAGCAGGGCTTGCGCGCGAAAGAACGTGTGTTCTCTCCACGCTCATTTGATGGCTCATGGGACTTCAAAGACCAGCCGCCGGAATTTTGGGATCAATATAAAACTGAGTTCCCCGAAGGCGCGCATTTGCGTGTTCACCCAATTTTGCATTGGACGGAAATTGACATCTGGCGCTATCACCAGCGCGAGAATATTCCCTTCTGCGAGCTGTATCTGGCGCGTGAGGATAAGGAAACGGGCAAAATGATGCGTTATCGCTCTCTTGGTGAGAAAAACCTCACTTTCCCGGTCGAAAGCCCGGCAGACAGCATCGAAGCAATTATCGAAGAGCTTGGCGTGACCGAAGTCTCCGAACGCTCTGGCCGCAGCATGGACACCGAAACCGAAGACAGCTTCGAGAAGCTGCGTGCGCGGGGGTATATGTGACAGGAAGGCTTCCGTGCGCAATATGTGAAAAATGTGGAGAGCCATATTATTCTCTTTCAAACATCAACGCGACTTGTGGAAAACGTATTGGTGCCAAAAGTTGCGGTAGTACTATTGGGAGCAGGTTAAATAATAACGACTGGATAGAGTGCGATTTGTGTAAGGGTGCTGGGCGTAAAAATGGCACTAGCTGTGGATGCTGTAGTGGCTCGGGATATTTGGATGCTAGAAAGAAATACTAATGACTAATATAATGAAAAAACAATCCCAAAAGGCAATGCAGCAGCTGCGCGTAGTGATAGTCGGCCACGTGGATCACGGCAAAAGCACGCTGATCGGGCGCTTGCTATATGATACAAACTCCTTGCCTGCGGGTAAGTATGAGGAATTGCAGGAAATCTGTAAGCGCCGCGGCACAGACGCGCTGGAATGGAGCTTTGTCCTCGATGCCTTCCAAGCCGAGCGCGATCAGGCGATCACCATCGATACCACGCAAATTTGGTTCTCAACCGAGATGCGCGATTATGTGATTATCGATGCGCCGGGCCACCGTGAATTCTTGAAAAATATGATCTCCGGCGCGGCGCAAGCCGATGCCGCGATCCTCGTCGTGGATGCCACCGAAGGCGTTCGCGAGCAAACCAAACGCCATGCCTATATGCTCTCGCTCCTTGGTATGCGTCAAATCGCTGTAGTTATTAACAAGATGGATATGGTTGATCACTCGACCGAGCGCTTTGAAGAAGTCTCCAAAGAAGTTGATCATTACCTCAAATCTATCGGCCTAAACGCCAATTACATCGTGCCGATCAGCGCCCGTGAAGGTGACATGATCGCCAATCGTAGCGATAAGATGGACTGGTATAAGGGTAAATCTTTAACAGAGACCCTCGATTGTTTTGAACTTGAAAGTCCGCCGCTTTCCCGAAGCTTGCGTTTCCCTGTGCAAGATGTCTACCGCTATAACGAAGAGCGTATTTTGGTTGGGCGCGTTGAAACGGGCTCGATCAAAAAGGGGGATACGATCCTCTTTTCTCCGACTAACGAAAGCGCCAAAGTCACCAATATCAAGGTTTGGCCCGAAGACAGTGCCAGGGTGAGCGCAGGTGCGGGCGAATGTATCGGCATCACGCTCGATGAGCGGATTTTTGTCGAGCGCGGCCATATTGGCAGCCATAATGAAAACCCGCCGATGCTCTCCAACGTTTTCCGCGCCAACCTTTTCTGGCTGTCGGCTAAACCATTGAAGCAAGGGAATAGCTATAAAGTGCGCTATGGCACAAATGAGGCTACGGTCACCGTCCAATCCATCGACCGTGTGATCGATACGGATGATCTCGGCCAAACCGAAAAAGCTAGTGAGGTCGGCAAAAATGCGGTGGCAGAAGTCACGCTGCGTTCACGTGAAATGCTGGCGATTGATCCATACACTGATAATCAAAAGCTTGGGCGCATGGTCATTTATGATGGCTATGATATCGCTGGTGGTGGCTCGATTAATATGGACGGCTATGCCGATCAACGTGAAAATGCGCCTAAATCCCAGAATATTTTCATGGTCGACCACTTGATCACCGATGAGCGCCGCGCTCTTAATAAAGGCCATAAAGGCGGTATCTTCTGGTTCACAGGGCTTTCCGGTGCGGGTAAATCGACACTAGCAATGGCAGTGGAAAAAGCGCTGTTTGATAAGGGCTACCATACCTATGTGCTCGATGGTGACAATGTTCGCTATGGTTTGAATTCCGATTTGGGCTTCTCACCTGAAGATCGCGCGGAAAATATCCGCCGCGTTGGTGAAGTGACGGCACTTATGGCGGATGCAGGACTGATCGTAATCTCGGCCTTTATCTCGCCTTATCGAGCGGACAGAGATAAAGCACGCGCAGCATCGCCGGATAATTTCAATGAAATCTATGTTGAGGCCGATCTAAAGACGTGCGAAAACCGCGACCCTAAAGGGCTGTACAAGAAGGCACGCCAAGGCTCTATCAAGCAGTTTACAGGGGTTGATTCTCCCTACGAAGCGCCCGAAAATCCGGAGATGGTTGTAAATACGCAAGATAATGATGTGCAGACATGTGTAAATCAGGTTTTGCGCTATGTCGAAGATTTGGTTAGATTGGAGACTTATGAAACATCCAGGAAAGAAAAAGCTATTGCCATCTGATCCGTCCCAAGCTTCTAACAAACTCCTTCAACATCCTGCCGCGCTTTGTAATATGGTAAAACGCATTGCGATTGATGCCGGTGAGATATTGCTAAAATATTACGATGGTATAGAAGATATGGAGGTTGACGTCAAAGCCGATGATAGCCCTGTCACTTTGGCTGATCGGGAAGCCGAGGGCTTCATCCAGATGTCACTGGAGCAGATTTTACCCGATATCCCAATTGTCGGTGAGGAGGCGGTAGCCCTCGGTAAGGCGCCGAAAATGACACAGGAGCAAGGCTATTTCTGGTTGCTTGATCCATTGGATGGCACAAAAGAATTTATTGGCGGTGGGCAGGATTTTACCGTAAATATCGCGCTTATTTATAAAGGTGAGCCTGTATTAGGCGTTGTGTTTGCGCCTGTACGTGGCGAGCTGTATGCAGGGTATGGCGAGGGAACGGCAACAAAAACGATGGTCGATAATGATATCGAAAAACCGATATCGGTTAGGGGCTATCCCGCAGAGGGGCTTACAGTCGTAGCCAGCAAAAGGCATGGTGATGCGGATAAGCTTGATAAATTTCTGGAGAGTTTTAAGACTAATAAACTGGTAAAATATGGAAGCTCGCTCAAGATATGTAAGATCGCCGCGGCAAAAGCCGATATGTATCCGCGCTTTGGCCCGACATGTGAGTGGGATACTGCTGCCGCCCATGCTGTTTTAAGGTCTGCTGGGGGTGTGCTCACCGATGAAAAGGGGAAAGAGCTGACCTATGGTGGAGAAAATCCAAAATGGCTAAATCCGGAATTTATAGCCTGTTCTTTCCCTTGGCACGATTATCTGGCTGAATAATAAGCCTAATTACTGCATTTAAAGAAAATTGACTTTTCCGATGACACGGCCAAGAATTTCAAACTCGGATAATTTCAATGTTTGTTGCTGAAACTCGTTTTGACGAGCGGTTATCTTAACCTTAATAGGTGTAGATTTTGCAACGATCGCACAATCTCTAATCATTGTATTGAATTTATCAGAAACGGCGAAAATACCCTCGGGAGACGGGACGTTATCTGACGTATCCAATACAACATATTCACCTTTTACAAAAAACGGAGACATGAGGTTGTCCAGCACTTCGCATATGGAAAGTGCTTCTTTGCTAATAGTTGAGGAATTAGGAGTTATTTCTGCTGGAATTAACCACTGATCACGATCCGTATCTTCTTCGTGCTCTCTTAGATTATTCTTTTGGGGCGTATGGTCTTTATTCAAGGCAGCGCGTGAAGTGCGAGTATGCGTGGGTAAGCCGAAAAACTTTCTCATGATTTCATATTCACGCGCTTTAACTTGACGATCCCCATTTAAAATTTTGCTAACGGCAGGGGGCTCTAAACCTAGTTCACGAGCTAAATCCGCTTTTGTTTTATCTTTATGGCGTGTGAATTGTGCCTTCAACCAATCTGAATAACTTATTTCGCTCATGGGATGCATTATAACACTCTTAAATTAGCATTTAATTGCTAATTGAGAAAATTTTTTAATGACTTTCCAAAAAAGAAAGTTTACAACAACTATAGATAGTTGTGGAGGTGTTTGTGTCCAATAGAAAAATTATAAAAAATATAGCTGGTAACCTAAAGAGGTTAAGGGAGGAAAATGGGCTAAGTCAGGCGGCGGTTGCTAAATATCTGCATGTGTCCTTTCAGCAAATACAAAAATATGAAGATGGCTCAAATCGTATTACAGCGGACAAAATTTATCGGCTAAAAAATTTATATAAAACGGCCTATGAAGAGTTTTTTTCAAATTTACAAGAATGAGTGCGATAAATACTAAATGCGACATTGGCAAAATGACAAAGGCTTGCTAGAACACTTATTTGAAAGTGATGATGGTGAGGGAAAATGGTTGATTTACCTGTTTTAGTTACAGGCGCGGCTGGTTTTATTGGATTTCATACGGCAACGCGTTTATTGCAAGCAGGCCGTAGAGTGGTGGGTGTTGATAATCTGAATGATTATTATGATCCTGAATTAAAATCTGCGCGCCTTCAGCAACTCGATAATTTTTCGGAATTCCAGTTTGTTAAGGGTGATATTTCTGACAAAGCCGCGATGGAAAAACTTTGGGCGGAAAAAGGGCCTTTTGTAGAGGTTGTTCATTTGGCGGCGCAAGCGGGTGTAAGATATTCTCTGGAGAATCCTTATAGTTATATAACCAGTAATTGCATGGGCCATGTGACGATTATGGAGATGTGTCGCCACACCGAAGGCTTTAAGCATCTGGTATATGCTAGCTCTTCCTCTGTTTATGGCGGCAACAAAAAGCTTCCTTATTCTACAGATGATTCAGTCGATAAGCCGATCTCGCTTTATGCTGCGACTAAGCGTGCGGACGAGCTGATGAGCCATACCTATAGCCATCTCTTCGATCTGCCGCAAACCGGCCTACGCTTTTTTACAGTTTATGGCCCGTGGGGTCGCCCTGATATGGCTCTGTTCATCTTCACTAAAAATATCGTAGAAGGTAAGCCGATCTCGGTCTTTAATAACGGTCAGATGAAGCGCGATTTCACCTATGTTGATGATATTGTAACCGGCATTCTTGGGGCACTCGATAACCCGCCGCAAAGAGAAGGCGATGATGCACCATGGCGTGTGCTGAACATCGGCAATAACCGTAGTGAAAAGCTGATGGATTTCGTCGCGCTCATCGAAAAAGAACTGGGTCAAAAAGCAGAGATAGGTTTTAAACCCATGCAGCCCGGCGATGTTCCCGAAACCTATGCTGATATTGAGGCGATTCAAAAGCTGACAGGGTATAAGCCGACCACCACTATCAAAGAAGGCATTCCCCGCTTTATCGCCTGGTATAAAGATTATTACAATGCCAAGGCAGATTAAGACATGTGCGGGATCGCAGGGCTTTGGAGTATTGCTCGCTCTATTTCTGCGGAAAAAGGGGAAGCGTTGGTCAGCGCAATGGCAGATACTCTTTCCCACCGTGGTCCTGATGCAAGCGGCGTATGGGGTGAGCCCGAATCTGGGCTCTATGTAAGTCATAGACGTCTCTCGATTCTCGATCTATCAGAGGCCGGTGCGCAGCCGATGTCATCGCATGATGGGCGATATGTGATTGTCTTTAACGGCGAGATTTATAACTTTGCTGATCTTAAGAAACAATTGCCTGCCGAGATAAACTGGAATGGTCGTAGCGATACTGAAATATTGCTAGAGGGCTTGGCGAGATTAGGCGTAGAAAAGACACTGTCCATTGTTAAGGGAATGTTCGCCTTTGCTCTTTGGGATAAGCAAGCGCGCACGCTGACCTTCGCTCGTGACCATGTTGGAAAAAAGCCGATCTATATCGGGTTTGTCGGTGGGGCTTTGGCCTTTGCCTCGGAATTAAAAGCCCTAAGACCGCTTGTCGAGGCGGCACTGCCTATTGATCAAAAAGCATTCGCGCAATTCAATTATTTCGGCTTTATTCCTGCCCCGCATACAATTTACGACGGGGTGTATAAGCTTAAGCCTGCTCATGTTCTGACATTACGCGAAAGCGATTTGGCGGCAAAAGATGCGGGCGTTATCCTGAGAAAAATGACCCCGTTTTGGCAGGTTGAAAAACGTGCTGAGCATGAAGGCGCGGATCTGAAAACTCTGCTCAAGCAGGCGGTTGCGGATCGAATGATTGCCGATGTGCCGCTTGGCGCGTTTTTATCGGGCGGCATTGACAGCTCGCTGGTCACAGCAATGATGCAAGAGCAGAGCGCGCGCGCTGTTAAAACATATTCAATTGGTTTTAGCGATCATCAATTCGACGAATCCCGTCACGCCGAAAAAGTTGCCGCACACCTGGGAACAGATCATACGACCTATCACGTCACAGAAAAAGAAACGCTCGATATAATACCACAGCTGCCTGAAATCTACGACGAACCCTTTGCCGATTATTCCCAAATTCCTACGATCGCATTATGTCGTGAGGCGCGCAAAGATACGATTGTGGCCCTTAGCGGTGATGGCGGAGATGAGGTCTTTTGTGGCTATAAACGTTATTTCATGCTTAAAAAATTGCTGGATGCGACCAAGCGTATGCCGCGCCCAGCGATTGCGAAGCTGATTACCATAGCGGGGCAAGATACTTATAATGCGCTTGGGTTAAACGGCAAACGACTGCACTCTATTGCCGGTTTTTTAGAAGAAAAGTCTTTGGAAAGTACTATTTTAAGAACGCTGTCCGTCAATCCTGACATGCCACAACCCGCGCTTGGGCTCAATTTATCATCTGATCTAACCGATCTCGAAAAAATGATGATGATCGATACGCATTTCTATCTTCCCGATGACATTTTGGTTAAGGTTGACCGCGCCTCAATGGCTGCATCGCTTGAAATTCGCTCGCCACTGCTTGATAAGGATGTCATCGAATATAGCTGGACGCGACCGATTAAGGAGAAAATCTTCGCTGATAAGGGGCGTGGAAAAAAACCGCTCTATGATTTGCTCTGCACGTATGTCCCCGAAGAGCTGGTAAACCGCCCTAAGCAAGGCTTTACCCCGCCAGTTGCCAGATGGTTGAAAAACGATCTGAAAGATTGGGCAGACGCTCTTGTGCATGCCGATACAGGGCTATATGATACGGACGTAATTGGAAAAATGTGGAATGGTTTTATATCGGAAAAAGTCGATAATCATAGCGCGTTATGGTCTGTATTAATGGCGCAAAGCTGGGCACTGAAGAATAAGTTTTAAAAATAAATTATAGAAGCGTTTAAATGACATATAATTTGAAAAATATGAAAATTGCGGTTGTGGGTTTAGGCTATGTAGGTATGCCCCTTGCAGTGGCCTTGGCAAAATATGGGAGCGTTGTTGGTTATGACGTGAATAAAACCCGCGTCGCCGATTTGAAAGAGGGCTGGGATTCAAACCGCGAAATCCGTCAAGCCATGCTTCGCGCCTCCACATGTGAATTTACGGATAAATTGGACGATATTAAAAGCGCAGACATCTATATCGTGACTGTCCCCACGCCGATTGACGAGCAAAATAATCCTGATCTTGATATCGTTGAAAAAGCCAGCACAGCCATTGGCGGCGTTTTGGATAATGGCAATATCATCGTGTATGAAAGCACCGTTTATCCGGGCGTTACCGAAGACATCTGCGGATCGATTTTGGAAAAGGTGAGTGGCTTAAAATCGGGCGAAGATTTCTTCCTCGGTTATTCACCTGAGCGCATTAACCCGGGCGACGAAGTGCATACGGTCGAAAACATAACCAAGGTGGTTGCTGGACAAACGGATGAGGTTGCTGAGTTGTTGGTCGAGCTATACGGTCAGATGAATGGCGGCAACATCTATAAAGCCCGTGATATTAAAACAGCCGAAGCCTCTAAGGCCATCGAAAATGCACAGCGCGATATAAATATCGCCTTCATGAATGAAGTCACCATGTTGCTTAACAAGATGGGCCTCTCATCTTATGATGTTATTGACGCGGCGCGTTCAAAATGGAACTTCCTACCCTTTACTCCTGGCCTCGTTGGTGGGCATTGTATCGGTGTGGATCCGTATTATCTTGCAAAATCCGCTCTTGATATAGGGCATCAGCCCGAAGTGATTTTGTCAGGGCGTAAAATCAATGATGGCATGGGCGCATATGTTGCCGACCGCATTGACCGTTTCTTAAACCGTGAGCGTCAATGCGATCATAACGCCGAGCGTGATGAGGCCAATATCCTGATCCTTGGTTTTACATTTAAGGAAAACATTAATGATGTACGTAACACGAAGGTTGTGGATGTGATCAACACCCTTAAAGGGTATGGCTATAATGTGGATGTCCATGATCCGCACGCTAGGGAAGAAGAAGTTAGCCACGAATACGGTCTTGATATTCTTACAACACTGCCGCGCCAAAAGAATTATGACTGTGTTATGCTCGCTGTAAATCACAAAACTTATTCCGAGATGACAGTATCTTCCATCTTGTCGTTGCTTGGTGCGAAACAGGAGCATGTTAAGCCGGTGATTTATGATATCAAAGGCACGTGGAAGACATTGGATTTTCCCGATAGTGTGATCTATGAGACGTTATAAAAAAACCAAAGTTTTATTTATGCTTCCCTCGCTCTGCCCGGGTGGAGCCGAGCGTATATTGATTACGCTGATGAATAACCTAAACCGCGAGCGTTTTACCCCTGAATTTCTGGTGCTGAACAATACAACGCAGATCAAAGACTGGATTGCCGAAGATATTCCATTTCATTCACTGGGTAAGGGCAGTGTTCGTAAGAGCATTTTGGGGCTGCACAAATTTATTAAGGAGCACCAGCCAGATGTGATTTTTACCACGATGGTGCATATTAATGGTCTGGCATTGATCATGAAGCTTTTCTTTCCCCATATTCGTGTTGTGGTGCGCGAAGCGGCATTGCCATCCTCTATTTTGACGGGCTATGGAATTAAAGGAAAAATGTGCCGCTTGATCTATAAATATCTTTATCCAAAAGCTGATTTGGTTTTGAGCAATTGTTCACAAGTGCTGCGTGAGTTTAAAACCGAAATAAAACATAAACCATATAATCATAAGATACTTTTTAACCCTGTTGATAAGGGGCGCATTTTCGAGGCGATGCCCGAAAAATTTGAACCCATCAAAGACCGCAAAAAAACTGTTTATTTTATATGTGTTGGGCGTCTGTCTTTTGAAAAAGGATATGACCGTTTAATACGTATACTTGAAAATTTTGAGCATGATTATAACTGGCGGTTAGATATCATAGGAGAGGGGGACTACCGCACAAAATTAGAGGCTTTGATTGAATCGCGCGGGCTAGAAAAAAACGTCTTTCTTCGTGGCTACTACTCGTATCCTTGGAAGATAGCCGCGCAGGCTGATTGCCTTATATTGCCCTCCCGTTGGGAGGGGATGCCGAATGTGGTTCTGGAAGGTTTTGCCTGTGGCTTGCCTGCATTGGCTATGCGTGAGGCGGGCGGTATATCGGATATCGCGAAATATGCAGACACCGATATTTTGCAAATTGTAGACACTGTTGATGAGCTGGTAGAAAAAATGAAAGCTGTCCAGCCTAAGGTAAAAACAAAATGCGCACCGTCTTTGCTGCCCGATGAATTTTCATTGCCTTATATTATGGAGCAGTTCGAAAGCATCCTAAAACCTCATCAAAAACGACTCAGTGCGTTCTGAAAATGCTGCACGAAAAGTTCGGCTGCTTGCGTTTCCGTAGTATGGCGTAAAAATCTTTGCTGACCCTCATATGCAATTGCGATTCGATTCGCATCGTTTCGAAGGATGTGTTTAAGGTTCTCTTCAAAATTTTCTAGATCCCAATCATGGGAGATATATGTTGCACCCTCTTCATAAAAATTCGGCCATGTGTCCATATGGCTCATATCAGGTTTGAAAAGAAGCGAACCGGTAAGGAAACATTCAAAATCTTTTAGCGTAATTTCACCGAGGCCGAAGGGTGAAATGCAAACTTTACTCTCGCACAATTCTCGCAAATATTGGCGGCGTGAAACTTTATTTGTAGGCAACTGATCTTTCAAAATATCACGGATTCTTTCACGCTGAAAACGCATGGTCGCGCGCGCATATGAGATGCCCATGCGAGAGCTAAGCTCTTTTGATCTATGTCTGTCGGCAGCACATATTTGCTTTGAATAATGAAGCATAGCGTTAACGGGAATTTTTTCGCGCAGGCGCAGCAGGTAAGGGCCGATCAGACCATGATGAAAGAGCCCAGAATTCCATGATAATCCAAGCTTGTCCAAATCTTTTTCATCTTCGATAGGAAGCTGAATGTAAGGGTCGTTATCAACAACACCATATTTATGATGGTAATGGTCGGCGTAAATACGGCTGCCATAAGGCGCGCGCAAATATTGACGACGATTTGTTAGGAGCTGCGCCTTTAAATAAGCGGTTACGTGCGGCACAACATTCCCTAAAAAGGTGCCGCTGCTGTCGCCCTGATCGCACCAGATTATTTTGGTGCGTCCGTTCAAATCGGCAAGATGTTCGAGTGTTTGATCGGTGCGTGGAATCCAGTCATTTTGATGAAACTTACTTTCTATGAAAAGATAATCGCATTCGGTGAGGTTGGAGCTATATATGTCAAAGATTTGAATCTGATAGCCTGCATCTTTAAGGGCACGTTTGAACATGATGAAAGGCATCAAAAATGCTGCGCTATTTGGGCTGGTAAAACCTGGGCTGAGGACGTTGATTTTAATCATGCGCCCAGCTCCAAAACATCCGCCCAAAGCTCAAGGCTTGTCTTCTGAAAAGGCTCGACGGCTTTTAAACTTTCCATACATACTTGCGCAGTTTTTTCATCATCGCTCATAAGCTGCGAGAGTTTATCAGCCAGCGCATCAACATTACCAGAGGGGAAAAACAGACCGCTCTTTTCGTCTTCAATGTAATTATACGCACTTTTAACGCCCGAGCTTACAATAGGCGCACAGGCATAACCCATTGCCTCAAGTAAGGCATTGGGCGTGCCTTCAAATAAAGATGGAAGCACAAAGATTGCGGCCTTTTTGTATAGAGATGCCGTATCCTTGACCAACCCTTTAAACTGGACAGCATCATCAATACCAAGATTTTTTGCTCGCGCTATAAGCTCTTCGCGTAAGGGACCATCACCAGCAATTACGAGCTGCCATTCAGGGTGTGTTTCACGCGTTTTGGCGAATGCATCCAGTAATGTCTTGTGCGATTTTTGCGGATATAGCCGACCGATAATAAGAACAATTTTTTCTTTATCACGCGTGATTGTTTTTGGTGTTTCGAGGGAGTTAGGTACGTATCGCAATTTATCTTCCGGGACGTATTCTTTCAAAGTCTCGATAGCAGGTTGACTGTTGGCGGTAACGACATCAGCAAAACCATATGTAACCTTGCGCAGGCCATCCCACATACGCCCGAAACTCTGCGCAGCAGGATCGTTGCGCTCGGAGATAACAAGGCGTGCGGGCAAGCCAATGCGGGCTAGCGCACACAAAACATTGGTTGGCGCGATAAAGCTGACCACCTGGTCTGCTCCTGATCTTTTGAGTGCCTTGCGCAAGTGATATATACGCGATAGGTTGGCTTTTAGACCTTGGTACTGATTACATTTATCGAGCGTAATGCGGTTAATGGAATCGGGCAATGTATGAAAATCATTGTCCGCATTTTGCAATGTTATGATCGATACTTTTTTACCTGCTTCAATCAATTCGCGGCACAAAGAAACGGCAACTTTTTGTGCGCCACCTGGGCCAAGGTCAGCAATGATAATTGAAAAATCATCAGCGCGCACCTGTTCATAAAATTTTACTTCGTCCTGTGCCCGCTCATCCCATGAGCGCAAAATTTTTCCTGCACATTTTTTAGCCGCGCTACGATAGGCAGCACAGTTTTTCGCGCCCATCATAAACTCGAACGCTTTGATCAAAGCAGCCTTATCACCGACCTTTCCAAATCGATAAAACACGTCGGCAGGGATTAACGCATCCGTATCGCTATCAATTCCTTTTTCGGGATCAGTGGCAGGAATAATTGTCGGCAGGTGATCTGAAAGAGCCTCCAGATTAACATTGGTGATGTTGCCATGCGTGTTAAGTGAAACATAAAAATCACAATTTTGACGCAGATATTTAAGCTGCGCATGTGAACAAGCGCCGAGAAAGTGAACGCGATCACTTATGCCTAAAACCGCAGATTTTTTCTCTAACTGCTTACGTAAAGACCCATCTCCGGCAATGACTGCATTAAGTGTGGGCACGTCCGCTAACGCATCCAGAAACTCTTCAGCGCCTTTCATGGGCTCTAATCGACCAACAAATAACACTTTGTCCCCCTCGGGCAGGTCAACGGCCTCAGGCTCTAAATCAAATTCGATGCCGTTGACCAGCATGCGATAAGGCACATCATCGCGCAGCATAGCTTTAAGCCACGGTTCGCCATCCGACCCATCCATTGTGCAAATAACGGCATTAAAAGGTGATCGCCACATCCATTGCAAAAGCCTAGCACGCAGGCTTTTCTCTTTAGCGGCTTTGTGCATTATGCCGAGCACGCCCATAACACGCCAAATAATTCGTGCATGGGTAAAGCGGGCGAGCATGGCGGCGGTAAAGATATTCCCACGATCAAGATAGATAATATCAGGCTTGGTTTTATGATAGTGCTGGAAGACTTTTAGACAGTGGTAAGCCTCGCTGAATTTATCACGAAATTTCCACATCCACTCTGGAAAGGCCGATGGCCCTTTTAAAATTTTAAAGCTGGTATTTAAGCCTTCTAACTGCAAGGTTTCAGGCAGGGGCGAATCGATAAACCCTTTTTGCGCCAGAATAACATCGAGATCTATATTATCATGCGCATCCAGATGTTCGATCATTCGTGCGATTGTCGGTGCACCCGTTGGGGCCCATTTGCCGGTTTTAAGACTCTCTTCAAATCCCGAATATAAGCGGCAAACATAGAGTATTTTCATGACCTACCCTTATAGTTCAGGGCATCCCATACACGTTTGCGGAATTCGACCATCTGCTGTTTTCGCGGCGGCGGTGTATCGTCCTGGGCAAAATAGCGGCTGAGAGGAAAGACGAAACCCTGTTTGCTCTGGTTTAGTAAATCTAGGTCTATATATCGCCCCAATAGTCTGCGTAACATTTCCTTTTTACCAAAATGGATTAAGGCTCTTTGATCCAGCTGTAGTGTGAATTCCAGCAACTTTTTGCTCAAAAACGGGCTGCGCACTTCTATTCCCGCTCGCATAGAGCCACGATCAACAGAAGGAATAAGGTTATAAGGCATAGTTTTATGCACATCGAACATTCGCACACTATGCACCATATCTATATTACGAGCCAAATCGAGTTTTAAAATACGACTTGTGTAGCTGCCGTCATTTTTTAGTCTTAAAAATTGTTGGCTTTTATCGCCTTGAAGCAAATCTTTAGCTGTTTTGATTTTTGGGATAGGCAACACAGCCAGCCCCTTAAACATCGGTTCCATTATACCGGAATGGCGATAGTGAAAGCGGTTTTGATAAAGGCTTTCATATTTATTATACCCGTAGAACAATTCGTCGCCACCTAGACCGGAAAGAGCCACTGTTAAGTGTTTTTTGACGGCTTCGCACATCTGATAGATGGCGAAAACCGTGGTATTATCGATGGGCACCCCGTAAAAATCAGTGATGTTTTCGGGGGCATCTTGCCACAAATTACCGGATTGACTGTTAATGACCAAATGCTCGAGATCTAAGGCTTTGGCGATATTTTTAGCATTTACGGATTCGTCATTTCCGTCAGGAAAAGAAACTGTATAGGTCTTTAAATCTTGTCCGAGTTCGCGTTTTCCAAGAGCTGCCAAAAGAGTACTATCCACGCCACTGGATAAAAATAAGCCGATCGGCACATCTGCCCTAAGGCGTCTTTCCAATGATTCGCAAAGTATGTCGCGCAAGGTATCTATGACATTTTCGTCAAAATCCAGAACTTTTCCTGATCCAATGTGCGGTGTATCGGGCCGCCAATAATGATTACGCTTTAGCGTTCCGTCCGATGATATATTTATATGCATAGCAGGCGGAATATATTCTAAATTTTTGTATCCTGTTGCAGGCGCTCTCAAAAACCCCAAACTGATAAATTCATCACGCTGAGTATCGGAATTATCGAATTTTAACTTAAAAGAATTAATTAAAACCTGTGCTTCTGATGCAAAATAAAAACCTTCTGGCCTTGTTAGTAAATAGATTGGTTTTTCGCCGAATATATCCGTTGCCAAATGTAGGCCATTTTTATCGCGCAACGCAAAGCCGTACATTCCATCCAGCTTATCCAGCGCCAGCACCCCCCATTTCTGCCAAGCGCGTAAGAGAACTTCCGTATCGCTTTCGGTGAAAAAATCCCCGCCGAGCTCGGCTCGCAATTCACGATAATTATAAATCTCTCCATTATAACAAATTACATCGCCATCGAGCTCCATCGGCTGTGCAGATCGCGAATCAAGATCAAGAATGGATAGGCGGCGATGGCCTAGATAAAGCCCATTAACACGATCAATATATTCCCCCTCATCATCAGGGCCGCGGTGCGTTAAGCCATCGCGCAGCTCACCCATGCGGGCAATATCTTCCGATGAAAGAGTTCTGTTAAGTTGGCATCCGACAATTCCGCACATTATTAACTTTTATTCCTTAAGGGTAGAGCTTTTTAAAAAAACTATAATAAGAGAATAATGCTGTGAAAAATTGTCCGCCATATTTTTCTCGCAGTACCTGTTCATAGTCTAACTTTAGCTTTTTCCAGTCAATGAATGATATTAAATCCTGAAAATCCTTATCCGCAAGACAGGCTAGAGCTTTATTGCGGTAACTCTCGTTTGTCCGCATATGCGTATCGAGATCAGGCCATGTACGGTCATCAGATCCCGGAACATGAAAAGCGCGTCCCATGCTGGCATGTCTAAGGAGTTTTCGGGTAATCATCCAGCTGGTGCGTGCATATGGGCCCCATCCAGCGGGAAGGCCGTGATTGGCCGATGCTGTGTTGGCAATATGACGATCTTTATAATACATCGCACCGCGCAATATATCGCCATGAAGGCGATATGTGTGAGGCAGCGATAGGTAAAAATCATAAAGATCATTATCAAAGCTAGGGGTGCGTACCTCACCACAAGCGCGCTTGCTCAAAACATTACTAAAAGTGTGATGCTGGGAGATTTGGTGGAGAATCAAATACTCCCATTGATCGTGAGGGTCATCGGATAAGGCTTTAGCGTCATCGTATAGTGTGGAAAACGTAGTAGAAATATAATCTTTGAAATCATTGGTAAGATATTTTTCTAATCCCTCATATTTCATTTTAGAAGGAGCTCTATCCATGAAATAAGAAACCATGTCATCAGGGAAGGGGAGGAATTTTCTGATATAAGTTTGACGTCCTGAAATGTGATATGCGCGCGCATTCAGATACATCCCCTGATACATGTAATCAAGCCCATGCCCATGCAATAAAACATTTGCAGTGGGCGGCGGGGTGATATGAACAGGAAAAAAGAGCGAATTTTCATTCACATACATTGCCCCGCCCAAATTCGTTGCAAGGTCATGTGTTTTTTCAAAAAAACCGTCTTCGATTTGACAAAATTTATGTGAGTGACCGCTGGCCGCGGCAATTTTGCGGGCAACGTCTACTTCAAGATTGTCCGAAAACGATAAGGTGAAACATGTGGCGGGCTTATCGGCATACATCGCGACTGTGCGGCTGTCATGCCCTCCGCTCAAAAATATTCCGACATCATCGCCGTCTTGTCGTACTTTGACGGAGTGTTCAAAAAGATCCGAAAACTTATGGATAAGAGCTTTTTTGCTTTGGATACTTTTTTCATAGTTGGGCGCCCAATACTTTTCTAAAATGGGAGCCTTGCCAGCTTCTATAGTAAGGCATGATCCCGGCGCCAAGCATTGAGAGAGATTGTCGTGGGTATGACCATTAAAGAGACGACGATACTGTAAAAATTCGAACGCGCGCTCCGGTAATAATTTAAATTCAGGTAATTTTTTCAGAGTCTCTGCCAAATCCATATAATTGTAGCTGGCATAGAAATGCGAATTGGTGTTCGCCCAAAAAACAGGGTAAGAGGCAAAGCGATCAGTGAAAATTTTGAGTGAGTTCTTAGCGTTATCCCAGAGGTAAATACAAAATTCGCCATTCAAAGAAGCAATGTCTTTTTCAGGATTTTTGCTTTCTAATAAAAACCGCGCTACGCCCTCGCGATCAATCTTATCCTTAACTATCGGCGTCCCAAGAATGTGTAATGTAAGATGACCATTTTCGAGTGTTTTTAAAATGGATGAAAATTTTTTCTCTTCAATAATGGGAGTTTTTTTTTGCACCTCCCATTGTACAAGAAGGCTCTGGAGAAGTACGGCCATATTGTTTAATTCCGAATTGTATTTGATAATTATCTATACAACGCTATGATGTCTTAAGCAAGAGCACCACATATAAACATTTAAAGTTAACTTTATGCCTCATACCCTTCCAATTATAATTCACCCCGGCTTTGGTAAGACGGCAACTACGACATTACAAAATAACTTGTTTATCAACCATCCAGAAATTGAGTGCATAGGAAGACCACAGGGCGGAGACGCTATTCAATTTAGAGATAATTTACTCCGAAATATGGATCATTATGATGAAAAAAAACAAAAAGAGTTTTTGCAGACAGTAATGCAAAATTCTGATCGACGTGCAATAGTGTTTTCAGATGAAGTTTTTGCGGCGAGAATATACGAAAATCAATCCTTAGCGAACCGCATAAAAGCCTTGTTTCCTAAGGCGAAAATTGTTTTTACCATTCGCAATCAGTATACGATTATTCCTTCATATTATTCTAACCACGGACGAATTCTAAAAAAGGCGCCTCGACCTTATCGCGGTAAACAAGTAGGTTTCTCAGAATGGTTTGAGTATTGCAAAACAAACCATACTAATAGTTATTTAGATTTTATTCGCTACCGTCCCATTATAAAAATTTTTGAAAATCTTTATGGTCGTAATTCTATAGAAATTTTTCTTTTTGAGGAAATCGTAAATAAAAACTCGGATTTTTCTAAAAAATTCTCGGATCTATTGGGTGTTAATACTGAGCTTACTTTAGAGCTACTAAAGGGTAAGAAAAGCAACCCTCGAAAAAGCGAAAAAATGGTTCGTTATCAGCATTTCAGAGAAAAATTTATGCCAGGTTTTTCATTCTCATCATTTATCCCTGGAGGGACACGTTTGAGAGAGGATTTCCAGAATTTTTTGAATCGAGGAAAAGGTTGTAGCCCCAGTATTACTCAAGAACACAAAAATTTTATCCATCAATTATACAAGGAAGATAACCGTGTATTAGCTCAAGATTACGATCTCGATTTAAAGAAATGGGGTTATCCTTTATAAAAAATGAGGTCGCGAGGGGACATTTCTTTCATTTCTGGATAATGTACATACTCACCTTCATGGTAATATCCATGCCTAGTCAAAATTTTGATAATCTCATCTTGATTATTATCATTGGATTCTATGCACCATGTTTTAACCTTTCCAGAAGAAAGTAAGGATTTCGCCCCTTCAAGTGCCCGCATTTCAAAGCCATCAATATCAATTTTCACTGCATCAGGCGGGGTCAGATTGTGTTTCTCTACTAGATCATCCAGGCACACAGACGCAATCCATTGTGAAAGCTTCACAGGATCATTAGC
>JAHQVU010000025.1 GCA_019634145.1 Micavibrio sp.
CCTAATCCTGTTTTTATCGGGCGTTGCATCGCACGTAACATCTCCAATTATAATAGGGCGATCAGGATCATGCCGATTTGTGATTGTCTTATCTGTAATAAAAGGCTCACATGCCTGTGCTGCAAAAGTACAATTTATAACCACATCAAAATCTGTAATGCCGTCTAAACCATCTGATGTTTGCCTGTTTTGAGTCTCTGAACGCCCCCAGAGGTCATAGTCAAGTGGATTTTTAAGCTCTAAATAGCCGTTTAGCTCTTTAATGAATTCAAGGCACCCTCGCGCCGAACGTCCTCTCTCACTTCCAAGTACTAAAATTTTGGGCGGCCATTGATTCAGAGAAGGTGCTGCTTCCATTTTACTTTTTAGAAGAGCAAAGAATTTTTCTTTTTTATCATAAGAAAACTGTTCAAGCACAAACGCTTCTTCGTTTATCTTCTGAGCCCATGACATCAAAGACATTGCCGTCGTTGCAAACCCTGCGCTCTTTCCAAAGGCGTGAGTCCGCTGCCCGTTTTCGTCAACGCAATACTCATGATCTAACAATAGGGGCGAGCGACTATTCCTATTGGCTGCTGTGAATATATCTTTCAAATGCGGCGTATACCCTCCAATGAAACGTCCCAACCTTTCTTCGGCATGCTGTTGCCCTTTATAGCTGTGATCAAAATGAATATAGATGTGTTTTAAACCATACTGGGAAGAGCCAATAGGAGCCTCAACAATTTCTTTTACACCCACAATAAGGCTATTTTCATATGGAGTTTGTGTTTTCCAATCCTCAGGATCAATAACAGCAAAATTGTTCTGGTTGCCGTTACGTTGAACAGTATCAATATACTCTTTCTCGGAAAACACACGCTCAGGCCAATGCGCAAGTGCTACTTTAAAGCCCCGAGCGGTCAGCTTAGCAACGTGCTCAGGTGTAAGGACTGTTCTTCGCTCATTCGCTAGTGTTTCTTCTCTTAAAACAAGATCAAATTGTGTGGGCACTTATCCCTCTTTTACTTTATTCTATGATGCAGGAGTTAGCACAGACAATATTTTTAAGTCAATCTTTCACTCTTTTTGCAGCATCTTTTAATGCCCGCTTATGAGCCCAGACTGTGTGAAAACTCAAAACGATGAATTTCTTCAGTCATAAAACAACGATTCTGATGCTTCTCGTGCTTATTTTTCATTACAAAAAGGCAAGAGAATGGCCTGAGAGAGCGATCAGAAACTCTGACGCTTAGTTTTCATACAGGCTGGGGCCGAAAGCAGCCACGTATTATTCTTAACGCAAGATACTATAACTATAAAAAACCACTAGCCCGTTTTGCTTACGGATGGTCTTAAGCCAGTCCTCATAGCGCACAACTCGGATGGTGAGTTTTATGACACCTTCCTCGTGCCCGAAGGGTCACCGGAAACACCCGAAGGCTATGCATGCTTCGAATAAGAAAATTGAAAACACGCTTCGTTGTGACATGTAGGAGCTAATCCAGCATCCCTAGCTCTGAAAATTTTTGATGTAGGAGCTCAATATGTTTGGGGCCGATTTCGCAGCAGCCGCCAATGATCGTCGCGCCCATTTCGACCCATTTGAGGGCGTGCTGCGCGTATTTTTCAGGGGACATATCATTTCTGGCTTGTAGGTCATTAACCGTTCCGCCCGGCTTTAGAGGCTCTACGCTTTTAAACGCATTTGCATACGCACCCGTGGGTATACCGAGCGCCTGTAAATACTCCCAGCTATTATCGATAATTTCAGGGTGACAACAATTCAACAATATAGCATCGACGCCGAATGTCCCTATTTCTTTGACAGCATCACTTAATAACTCACCACTGCGCAATTGAGCGGGGGTCGTATTATCATTCACACTAAACGATACCCAGACGGGCTTTTGGCTTTCCATCGCGGCGGTACATGCGGCGCGTGCTTCGTTTATCGAACTCATTGTCTCGCATATAAACAGGTCACAATCCGTGCTTTGCACATTGACAATTTGGCGATAGCCCTCGACAGACTCTTCGAAAGAGGGGCTAGTTTCTGGCCGAAAGCTGGCGACTAGTGGTGGAAGGCAGCCCGCGATCTGTACACCCGCAACGCCAAGGGATTTCACGGCCTCTTGCGCGGCATGGATGGCGGATTTGTGGAGGCGTTCGAAATGCTGAAGCGCGCCGTCGCGCTCCAACCTCTGAGGAGTTGCGGTATAGGTATTGAGCGTAATAACGCGCGCGCCGCTCTCTATAAACTCACGGTGCAGGTCTTGAACCAGATGCGGTTCATTTAACATCACATCTGCCGACCATAAAGGGGTTGCCTCGCGCTTGCTGCGCCTTAGGAGCTCTTGGCCCATGCCCCCGTCTAAAATCGTAATACTCATTACACTCCTATAACTCTCTCCAGTTCTGTTGAAAGTTTAATTGTTAATGATACCGCTTAAAATGCGGCGATCGTCTTGACGAACAACACCGCAAGAAACGGGAAAGTGAGGTTGGATAAATTTCATTTGTGCTTCGGATAAATAAGAGATGGGGCATTCCTTTTAGATTAATTAAACCTCAATTGAATCATATTTTAAACCACATGAAAACCCATCAAATCACATCAAGCCGTAACACTTTTTAGGTAGTGTCGTAACGGCGCTGAATTTAGATAGTCGCGAGGCGGTAAAATTGCTGTCGCCAAAGAAAAAGCACAAGCACTTAATGTTACGATCAGAACTGTGGGAAATTATTTAAAACAGGCATAACCTGAACTTATATAATCAAAAGACTGTATATGATTAACGTCAGCATTTTGGATTTTAAAAATACTGTATTGTTATGCTATAACATTTTTGGTAGATGTATCAGCCTCATGAGCATAAAAAATTGGACATCAAAGAGGCTAATAACTTGTCTTGCTTTATTTGCGCTAATATTTTCGCAAATAAGCATTGTTAAGCACGCACTTCAGAATTCGGACCGTGTTTTTTCTATTGCTGCATTTGATGTCATCTTTGATCATGATCAAAAGCATGATGATAAACATCACAGCAAACATAAATGCCCTGAATGTCTTCTAACAAAGTCCTTTCAGAGTGCTTTGACATCTGATGGTTCATTTGATTTTTATATTCCGGTTTCTTTGGAATCCTATTCTTTTGCCAAAAATGATGTGGTTCAGAACATTATACCGGCAAACTACCGGCCCCGCGCTCCACCTGCTTTTCTTATCTAAACAAAAAACTCAATTCAAAAATTTTAGATAAGAAAGGATATACCCATGTCAAAAAAACTGCTATTGGCAGCCAGTGCGCTCGCTATATTAAACGTATCTCCAGCCTTTGCGGCGGATGATGCCGATTTATCTGCCCTTCGAGCGGAGATTGCCGCGATGAAACAGGCTTATGAAAGTAAAATCGGCCAACTGGAAAGCAAGGTTCAAAGCCTTGAAGCTCAACAAAATCAAACGGCCCAAAAGGTCGCATCAGTTGAACCGGCGGCTGGGAACACTATTCCTGCCACATCCGTGCGGAAAATCAACGATAACAGCTTTAACCCTGAAATTGGTGTAATCCTGCAAGGGAAGTATCAAAGCTTCTCTGAAGACGCGAGCGAGTTTGCTGGTTTTGCCGTTGGCGAGGAAGCTGAGCGCGGCAAAGAAGGGCTAGGCATTGATGAAACAGAGCTTAACTTCTCCGCCAATGTCGATGATAAGTTCCGTGGAAGCGCGACCGTGGCTTTGCATGAACATGATGGTGAAACGGAAGTGGAGATTGAAGAAGCCTATGTAGAAACAACCGCACTGCCTTATGGTGCACAGGTCAAGGCCGGACGCTTTTTCTCCGAGCTTGGCTATCTGAACTCCCATCACGCACACGCCGATGATTTCGCGGATCGTCCGCTAACAAACCGGGCTTTTCTGAACGGAAATTATGGTGACGACGGGGCGCAGGTTTCGTTCGTTCTCCCGACAGAATTCTATTCTGAAGTCGGCGGCGGTATTTATCGTGGTGATGATTTCCCCGGCGGCAGCGCGGATGGCAGCGACATCGGCTCATGGACGGCCTATGGACGTGTCGGCGGCGATATAGGCGATAACACAAGCTGGCGTTTAGGCCTCTCGACGCTTCAGGTAGACGGTGCAACGCGTTCCGGTAATGAAGGTAATGTCACCTTTGACGGTGACAGCGGTCTTTATATTGCCGATGCGCGTGCTGTTTACGCACCGACAGGGAATAATGCCGAGCAGGAAATTACTCTGCAGGGTGAATTTTTCCTACGTAATGAAAATGGCTCATACGAAGACACCGATGCCGGAACAGCTATTGTCCCTTATGATGGCGAGCAAAGCGGTTGGTATGCACAAAGTGTATACAAATTCCATCCGCAATGGCGCGTGGGCGCACGCTACTCCAAGCTCTACGGTGATGATGTACCAGCAGGTCTTGCGGGCAGTGCCATCGACCACCAAGGGCATAAACCACGCGCTGTAGGGGTTATGGTCGACTGGACGAACAGCGAGTTTTCAAGAGCGCGTTTGCAATATAACCGTGAAGAGCTAACCCGCGATCAAGAAGATAACCAGATCATCTTGCAATATATCATGAGCCTTGGTGCTCATGGCGCGCACGCATATTAGAAGGGTGAGATTGCTATGAGACTGACACTCCTTATCATCTCAATTTTGGGGGTGCTAATTGCATCCCCAACTTCCGCCTTTGCCAAAGTGAATGTGTTTGCCTGTGAACCTGAATGGGCGGCGCTGGCCCAGGAAATCGGTGGCGATCTGATCGATGTGACATCTGCCACAACCGCACGGCAAGACGTTCATCATCTCCGCGCCAAGCCGAGCTTGCTTGCCGCTATGCGAAAGGCCGATCTGGTTTTTTGCACCGGCGCAGGGTTGGAAATCGGTTGGTTACCGATCTTGCTGAAAAAAGCGGGCGGGCCAGACGTACAAATGGAAACGCTCGGTTCCATCATGGCTTCGGATTACGTCGAAAAACTGGAGATTATGCAGAAGGTTGACCGCTCAATGGGCCACGTTCACCCTGAGGGCAATCCCCATATCCAGCTTGATCCCGCTAATATTGAAACAGTGGCGGAAGTCTTGGCAGACCGGCTGTTTATGATCGACCAAACCAATGCTGCTGCGTACAGCCAAAATCTGGAAAATTTCAAGCAGAAATGGACAGCAGCAACAAAACGTTGGAGTGCCGAGAAAGCCTCAATCCAAGGAAAGAAGGTCGTAGTTTATCATAATAGCTGGGCCTACCTTCTCAAATGGCTGGGGATAGATGCGGTTGCTTCTCTGGAGCCAAAGCCGGGCTTGCCGCCAACGGCCTCACATCTCGAAGAGGTTCTGAAAACCGTAAAAGGGCAAGAGGTCAGCGCTATTCTGGTTGCACCATTTGAAAACGAAGACGCGGCGCAGTGGCTAGCCGAGAAAACTGGTATTCCGATTGTCAGATTACCCTTCACGGTGGGGGGAACAGATAATGCGGGTGATCTGATTTCCTTGTTTGATGATACGCTCAAACGTATGAAAGACGCCTCATGAGCTTTGATTTCGGCATATTTACAATACTCGCTCCGGCTTTTGTGGCTGGAGCGATTGTTTCCATGGCGCATGCTCCCCTTGGCATGGAAGTTTTAAAACGCGGAATCATATTTCTTGATCTGGCGGTGGCGCAATTTGCCGCTCTGGGCATGATTGCCTTTCATGTCTTTTTTGAAAACCACGATATGGACCCGCGTTATGCTGCTGCCGGAGCGCTTGCTTTCGGATTGAGCCTTGCTCTGGCCTGTGCTTTAGGGTTTCATATGTTTGAAAAGAAGGCCGGACGATATCAGGAAGCCCTGATTGGCTCTGCCTTCGTTCTGGCTGCGTCTTTCAGCATTTTATTGATGGCGGGCGATCCACACAGCGGAGAGCAAATGGCTGATATCATGGCCGGTCAGGTTCTGTGGATTACATGGCATGATCTAATGATCTACAGCCCCGTATTTGTGTTGGTGGCGGGATTGTGGATATTTTTGAATAACGACAGGGCGCGTCTGTTTTACATTTTATTTGCGCTAACCATACCATTTTCAGTTAATTTGATAGGAGTGTATCTGGTTTTTGCCAGCCTGATCCTGCCCGCCTTAGCAACTGTAAAATTAGAAAGATACGGGTATTTTGTAGGCTACATAATTTCAATTGCCTCTTTTGCTCTCGGTCTTATTGCCTCCTATTTGTGGGACGTGCCATCCGGTCCTGCTATCGTCATGGCGATGTTTAGTTTTTCTATTCTTTTTTGGATTTTTAAACATAAAAGATTTCTCTAAATAGCCGATGGTGGCGGGAAAATAACATTTGGCCCCATGAAGTCAACTGTCGCAC
This sequence comes from Micavibrio sp., assembly GCA_019634145.1. Classification (GTDB taxonomy): domain Bacteria; phylum Pseudomonadota; class Alphaproteobacteria; order Micavibrionales; family Micavibrionaceae; genus TMED27. The sequence continues at coordinate 6,362 of JAHQVU010000025.1, forward strand.
CATATTTATCAACGGCGCGATACA
>JAHQVU010000026.1 GCA_019634145.1 Micavibrio sp.
TCGCCCGTCATGCAGGTGTTGCCGCCGAGGATATAGGTGTGTGCTTTTTCGCCGGCCTCGCCGCTGTCGATAATATTTGGGCGGTAGGGGACTTCGAGAACGTCGGGCATATGGGTGGAGGCAGACACGCTTAAAATCGCTTGTTTGTTTGCATTTTCGAACACATCCATAACCTCGCCGATCAGGTATCCCGCATCATAAATATGCGCGCCGCCGGGCTCAAGCGTGATGTTTACATTGAATGTTTCTTTCATGTTTTTAAGCGCGGTAATGAGCGAGGGGACATCATAATCAGGGTGGGAATAATAATGACCACCGCCCAGATTAACGCTTGAAATTTTGTGCAGGGCTTGCGGCATTATTTTTGCAATATGTGTGATAAGGCTTAGGGAATCCTTGGCCATGTTCTCACACAAATTGTGCACATGAAGGATGTCGATCTGCTGCAGCACATTGTCGGTTAGCTCATCGGGTTGAATGCCAAAGCGCGAGGTGGGGGAGGAGGGGTCGTATAGCTCTGAATTTTTAACGAGTGATAGACCTGGATTAACGCGTAGGCCGATTTTGATGTCTGGTTTTTTTGTGCGGACGATTGGAGCGAAGCGCATCAGTTGTGATACCGAGTTGAAATAGATGTGATTGGAATATTCCAAGCAATTGAGGAGGTCTTTCTCCGTGAAGGCGGGGGAGTAGGTGTGAACCTCTTTCCCGAAATGCGTTGCGCCAAGCCGCGCTTCATATAGTCCGCTTGCCGTTGTGCCGTCGAGGTAGTCTTTCATAAAGGGAAAAACCGCGGGCATGGCGAAGGCTTTGGTCGCCAGCAATATCTTAACGCCCGCTTCCTCGCGAATGCGCGCGGCGATGCCCATATTGCGCTTTATCGCGGCAATGTCCGCGACATAGGCAGGGGCGGGAATGGTAAGGAGGTTATTCATTGTTGCTTCACCGTAATAGAGATTCTTCGCTTTGCTCAGAATGGCAAAAGCTGTCATCCTGAGGAGCTTGCGACGAAGGATCTCCTGCCATTTGATAATTGGTTTCCGTTAAGTCTAACCAATGCGGGTTCGTAGCTTCTACCAAAGCATTTTTCTTCGCACGAACCCAGCCCTTGATTTCTTTTTCCCTTACAATTGCTTTTTCAGCATCATTATATTGCTCAAAATAGACAAGCTTTTTGCAATTATATTTTTGGGTAAAACCTTTGACTAAACCCTCTTTATGTTCATAAACACGGCGCTCCAAATCATTGGTCATACCCGTATAAAGCACGTTATTGTGGTTATTGGTCATCATATAAACATAGTAGTTTTTATCCATAAGATCCTTCACTTCGTTCAGGATGACACCAGTATTTATTCTGTTTTAGTGCATGTTCCATAGTATTGAGATGGTATTAATTTACCCATTAGTATTGAATTTCTACTGTGGATCGTTTTTAGCCTTTCATCAATTGCAGTAACCATAATATTCTTGGAGGTGGTTATTTCTATGAATGATATGGAGTTATTTTTCTTTCGCAATGACGGATAGGTTAGCATCAAGCCACCTTCTTATCATATTTTGCTCTACGCTGGGTGAGGTCACCCAGACCTTCGGGGAGTTCTTTACTCTCCCACGGCAGGCCTTGTTTCGCGACTTCTTCCATGAATGGATCGGGGTCGAGCTGCTCGACATTCCAAACACCTGGGCCGGGATTCCAGAGGCCTTTGGCAATTAGAATTGCGCCGGTTGTTGGTGGCACGCCCGTTGTGTAAGACACGGCCTGCGCTTCGACTTCTTTATGCGTTTTTGCGTGGTCGCAGACATTATAGATGAAGTGTGTTTTGGTTTCGTCGTCCTTCACGCCTGTAATGATACAGCCGATGGAGGTTTTGCCCGTGTAGCCTTCCGCCAGTGATGATGGCTCAGGCAACAAAGTTTTCAAAAACTGGATCGGCACGATTTCCTTGCCGTCATGCATGACAGGATCAATGCGTGTCATGCCGACATTTTGCAGCACTTCCATGTGGGTGATATAGGCATCGCCGAAGGTCATCCAAAAGCGTATACGCTTTAGCCCTTTGATATTCTGGCACAGGCTCTCCAGCTCTTCATGGTAGAGAAGATAGCCGCGCTTTTCACCGACAGCGGGGAAGTCGATGTCTTTGTAAAACTCCAGAGGCTCTGTATGCACCCATTCGCCATTTTCCCAATATTTACCGTTTTGCGTGACTTCGCGCAGGTTGATCTCCGGGTTGAAATTGGTGGCAAAGGCTTTCCCATGATCGCCCGCATTACAATCAATGATGTCGATCTCGTGAATTTCATCGAATAGGTTTTTCTGCGCATAAGAGCAGTAGATATTCGTTTGGCCGGGGTCGAAGCCACAGCCAAGGATCGCCATGATACCAGCCTCTTTAAAGCGCTCTTGATATGCCCACTGCCAATGATATTCAAATTTTGCCTCGTCAATCGGCTCGTAATTGGCAGTATCCATATAGTGTGTTTTGGTCTCAAGACAGGCATCCATAATCGCCAAATCCTGATAGGGTAGCGCCATATTGATGACGAGGTCGGGTTTGACCTGATTAATAAGCGCGACGGTTTCGGCCACGTTGTCGGCGTCCACGGCAGATACACTAATATCAACGCCTAAGCGCTCTTTAATCCATTTCTGGTTGGCTTTGCACTTGGAAACTGAGCGGCTGGCGAGGTGAATATTGGTGAAAATATCCTTGTTCATCGCGCATTTTTTTGCGACCACGCTGCCTGCTGCTCCGGCGCCGATAATAAGTACGTTCATAAGCCTTTATCCTTTCGTTTGTAGCAATCATATATACTTGAAAACGCAGGGATTTCAAGTATAAGTGTGGCTATGAGTGCGAATGTAAAGCAGAGATTTATACCCGCTGAATGGGCGGTGCAAAAGGCGGTTTGGCTATGTTGGCCGTCTGATCCCGAGCTATGGCCGCAAGGTTTGTTGGAAAAGGCTAGGGGCGAGGTTACGGGGCTGGTGCGTGCGATTTCTGACGGCACGCGTGTCAAGGTGCTTGCGAGCGGGGTTGGGGCTTTTGAGAGCGCTAAGGCGAAGGTTTCGGATGTAGCCGAGGTTTTTGAAGCTAAATTCGGTGATATTTGGTTACGTGATACGGGGCCAATATTTGATGGTGCTGGTCATGCGCTGCGTTTCCGTACCAATGGCTGGGGCGGGAAATATATTTATGAAGGCGATGATCAAGTAGGTGATTTAGTTGCACAAGAATCTGGCGCGCCGATTTTGCGCAACGATTTTATTTTGGAAGGCGGTGCAGTCGAGCATAATGGTGCAGGCGTTGTTCTGACCACGCGTCAATGTGTGCTGAACTCTAACCGTATGGGCTGGAGTGAGGCAGAAGCGGGGGCTGCTTTGAAGGTGGCCTTTGGCGCGCATCGTATTTGTTGGCTTGATGAGGGTTTGCTTAATGATCATACCGATGGGCATATTGATAATGCTGCACGCTTTGTCGCGGAAAATCATGTGGTATGCCAACAAGGATTTGGTGAGGATGATCCTAACGCTGTGCTTTATGAGAGGATGGCGACTGATTTGCGCGCTATGGGTTTTAAGGTGACGCAAATCCCATCACCTGGTTTATTCAAAGATGCCTTGACGGGTGAAATTTCTCCCGCTTCGCATATGAATTTTATTATTACGAACAAAGTTGTTGTAGTGCCGACATATGGTGCGGCGAGCACTCATGAGGCATTGAAAATGTTGCAAAATCTCTTCCCACACCATAAAGTGATTGGCCTGCCCGCAACGGCAATACTGACCGGCGGCGGATCGTTTCATTGTATTACCCAGCAGGAGCCAGATGTATGATAACTAAAGTTGCAGCAATACAGACATCATATAGTCAAGATATGAAGTCCAATATCGATAAAACAATCGGGTTTATAGAGCAGGCCGCTGGGCAAGGTGCGAACGTTATATTGCCACCCGAGCTTTTGCAAAATATTTATTTTTGCACCACGCAGGATGAGCGTTGGTTTGATGAAGCTTATGAAGCGGTGGAACACCCTTGCGTTATTGGTTTGCAACCTATCGCAAAAAAGCTTGGCGTTGTAATTCCTGTTTCAATCTTTGAGCGCGATGGGCCGCACACTTATAACTCCGTTGTTATGCTGGATCATGAAGGCTCGATTATGGGCGTGTACCGCAAAACGCACATCCCAGATGGGCCGGGATATCAGGAGAAATATTATTTTAAGCCGGGTGATACTGGCTTTAAGGTTTGGAAAACGAAGTTTGGTACGATCGGTGTTGGTATATGCTGGGATCAATGGTTTCCTGAATGTGCACGTGCGATGGCTTTGCAGGGGGCGGATTTACTGATGTATCCAACAGCGATCGGATCGGAGCCCTATGATGAAGCCCTCGATACCTCCGCAGCATGGCAACGCGCGATGCAGGGGCATGCAGTATCGAATGCTATGCCGGTGATTGCAGCAAACCGCATCGGCACGGAAAAAGGTTTAGGCTCGCCGCAAAGTTTTTATGGGCATTCTTTTATCGCTGATCAGACAGGCGCAATTTTGCAAGAATTGGGCGAAGTCGAAGAAGGTGTGATTATGCATGATTTCGATCTCAAAGCGTTGCAGAAAAATCGCAGCATTTGGGGGTTCTTTCGTGATCGTAGATCCGATATGTACGGAGATTTGTAAATGAGTTTGTTGCTTGCCGCTACGCTGTTAATCCCGCTTGGAGTTGTTGCAGGATTGCTAGCCGGATTGTTGGGGATCGGTGGGGGAGCTGTTCTCGTCCCTGGTATTTACTATATTCTCGTTCATATGGGATATGAAGCTCATGCGATGCATGTTGCGGTTGGGACATCTCTTATTACTATTATCTTCACAGGGATATCTTCAGCTGTTGCGCATCATCGTCGGGGGGCATTGGATTTTTTGCTTTTAAAATCTTTTCTGCCTGGTGTGGTTTTTGGGGTGCTGGCGGGCACGTGGATGGCCGAGATTTTTAGCTCACTTACGCTCAAAATCATTTTTTCGACGTCACAAATATTGTTTGGTAGCTATATGATTTTGCGCACAAATAAGACGCATTTATTTGAGAAGATGCCGCGTCAGCCTTTTCTGTCCATCGTGAGTGCGGCCAATGCCGCTTTAGCCACTCTCATGGGGGTGGGCGGCGGTGTGCAGAATGTGACTTTCATGACGATCTGTAATGTTCAGATTCATAAAGCCATTGGAATAGCGGCGGCTATTGGCCCTTTTACCGCTGTGATTGGATCGGTGGGTTTTATTTGGATCGGCCTTAACGAGGCAGGCTTGCCACCCTATAGCCTCGGCTATATAAATTTTCCGGCTGCAGCAGTGATTATTCTCAGCAGTATATTTTGTGCTCCACTTGGAGCGCATATGGCGCACAAACTTCCGGTGCCTAAATTAAAGAGGGTTTTTGCAATTTTCATGCTTATAGTTGCAGCAAAAATGTTAATCGAAATTTTTTACTGAGAAGTAAACTTCAGTCCCTTTATTTACTTTCGACTCTATCCAAAGTTTACCGCCATGAATTTCTGCGATTTTTTTGGCATAATTTAGTCCTACACCGTACCCAGTGCTGTCTTCATCCGCGGATAATTTTCTTAGAATAGTAAGTGCTATTTCTTGTTGGTTTTTTTCAATGCCTATTCCATTATCTTTAATACAGAAGGTGGTGAAATCATCATCTACAGTGCAAGAAATTTTTATCTTGAGTTCAGTATCGCTTTTTCTGAATTTTATGCTGTTTTCAAGTAAATGGGTTACAATTTTTTCAAAGAGTATTTTGTCGCAACGAACAAATTCCGGCAAGTCCTTGATCGTTATGTTGGCATTTGCTTCTATGATTTGAGTATTTAGAGTAGTAATAACGTGATCTATAAGTTTTGATGGGGATGCTTTTTCAAATTTTTTCTCACAAGTATTTAGGCGCGAAAAAATTAATAGTGCGCTAATTGTGCCATTTGCTTGATCGATAGAATGAGCCAACATTTTTTTATAGAGTTCTTGATCCTCGCCCATTATCTCTGGAAACTCTTCCATCATTATATTGGTAAAGCCATTTATTTGTCGAAGAGGTGCCTGTAAATCGTGTGATATAATATAGGAAAATTGTTCGTATTCACGCTTCAGCTCCTGATAGCGATTTTCCCAATCATTAGGGGTGCTGATTGCGTTTTTGCAAATGGATAAATCATGTGTATCACTATTTGCTATAGCGTCTGCTGTCTTTTGCAAATCAAGTGGTTTCTCAATAAAATCGGTGGCTTGAGGGAAAGTAGATTTGTATTTTTCAATGGTATTTTTACTGCTTAAAAGTATAAATACATCGCATTTTTTTAAACGTGGTTCGCTCTTAATTTTTTTATAAATTTCTTCGCCGGATATTTTGGGCAGATTAATATCTAGCAGAACAATATTAGGTATTTGATGTTCAGGAATGTCTTTAATGGCTGCTATATATTGCAATGCTAAATCGCCATCTTTAATGATTTTAATGTCTTCGGTATTCTTCAGTTTTTTCAATGCATGCTTAACAAGAACAATATCGGCTTCATTATCCTCTATCATAACAATATTTGAGGGTGCTAACCGTTTGAACTTTCTTCTATCCGGATTCATTAATTTTCTTCTTACATTTTTTTAGGGATGGTGATGATAAAAGTTGTGCCTTTATCTATTTCTGATTCGATTTCTATTTTCCCCTTCATGTTCTCTAAAATCTTTGAACATATGGCAAGGCCAATTCCTGTCCCCTTATATTGGCTAGAGCTATGAAGTCTTTTAAATGGTTCGAAAATTATACTATAAAATTTAGGATCAATGCCAATTCCGTTATCAATAATTTTGAAAACAGTGTTATGGCTGCCGTCTGCACGTGATATCTTTATTTCGGGCGGGGTGCCGCTTCTATGGTATTTAATTGCATTACCAATAATGTTTTGAAATAGACGAATAACATTGTTTTTATTTCCCGTTATTATTCCAAGTTTTTCGTATTCTATATTTGCTTCATAGTATGAAATATTATCGTAAAGGTTCTCGCATACGGTTTGCAAAACATCGTCCATCTCTATTTTTTGGATTTTTTCTTGCGTGTTATTAAGTAGAGCGTATTCAAGAAGGTCATCTACCATATGTTGAATTCTTTTTGCGCCTTTAATGCAGTGTTTTATGTATTCTAGGGCATTTCCCTCCAATTTATCGGCGTATTCTGTTTCGAGCAATGTTGCAAAACTCCCGATAATTCTCAATGGTTCTTGCATATCATGGGCCGCAATATATGCGAATTTTTCAAGCTCTGTATTAGATTTTAGAATTTTTTCTTCTGCTTCTTTCATGGCAGTTACATCCCGACATATGCCGAGCATATATTTTTTACCTTCTTGGCCGTAGAATCTTATTTTTTTGGTAAACAGAGTTCTTTTTTTTCCATCGGGGAAATGAATGGTTTCATAATATTCAACCTCGCCCTCATTGAGTGCGATCCGGTCATAGGAGGTAAACTCATCCGCTTCATCTGGGTGATATCCTGTTTTACTGTCGATGCCAATAACATTCTCTCGTAATTCTTTCGGATATACCTTTAGAAAAGCTGGGTTACATGAAACAATTTTAAAATTTTCGTCTTTTACAAAAATCAAATCTGGTATCGTCTTCATGATCAGGTTTTGAAAGTCGGATATTTCCTTATATTTCTTTTCGGTATTCTGGTCTTTATTTTTTATTAAAAGAATATAGTCATTTTTATTTTCAGGTGTTGAAATTCTGGTTATTTGTAATGGTAGTGCGCTTCCGTGAGAATCTATTCCTCTTGATGTTGTTTCTTTATTGTAGGGGATATTTTCGCAGTTATTTTCTTCGATAAATGAAGATACATTTTTAAAAACGAGTTGCTCTTCACGCTTATATTTAAGAATACGCAGTGCGCTTTTGTTGGCTGCGATAATTTTATGATCATGGCTGCAGATAATTGCGCCGTCATGGATGTGAGATAGTAAATCCTTGGTATTTTCGTGTCTCACATTTTCACCTAATTTTACTTAACTTTCGGCCTGAACATGTTGGTTTAGGATGTTTTTGAAATCTTCATCCAGAAGCTGTGATTTTAGCGCAACATGGTTGGCCCCTAATTTTAAGGCTTCAGATACAGTTATATCGGTGTTTAAACCTGTTAAGACGACTATAGGTACACTTTTAGAAAATTGTCTAATTGCGTGAACAGTGTTAGGGCCCAGGCTGTCGGGTAGATTTAAATCGAGTAATATAAGGTTGAAGTTGTTTTGCTTGTAGGTCTCATAGGCTTCACTTATTGAGGTGACAGGGACAATTTCAGCATCAGGCCACAATTCTAAAACCTGTTTTCTGATCATGACCTTGTCAGGTATTTGATCCTCAACGAGTAGAATTACATAGTGAGGCTTATCTGCTTCACCAGAATTTTTTAATTGTGCGATTTTATTATCTTTAGACATTACGTCTCTCTTATTTTTAAACAACTATAGTGATATTATAATACAAGTAAGGAAAGTAAAGGTGAAGTTTATCAACATTTTTAAAATTTGTACTTATGATTGTATTTCTTCAAATCTTTTTAGTAAGATGTACCCGTTTTTAGCGGCTATTATTAATTCGTTACTTGCGGCATTTACTAATTTTGAAGGTTCTAATGAATGTTTTTCCTGCCATCCGGCGCACTCGTAAACTATTAGTACGTCTCCATTTATGATTGCAATTGATCCAAAACGGCCAAACGCTCGGGCGGTTGCCATTATCGAATTCACATCCATTTCCCAGTGCAGAACACGATCGTCATCTGTCGGGGGTGAATAGTAAGTGCTTTTATTATGTTGTTGAGGGCGAGCGTTATTCCAAAATCGTTTAAAATCGCCAAAAATTTTGCTTAAAACCGAAGGTGCGTGAACTGATATTTTGGCTGAATAGCTCTCAACAGTATCGTTTTCGCTTAGAGCGACCTTTGTTTGTGCGATGATATCGCCCGCGTCGAATTTTTCGGTCATTTTGTGAACCGTAAAACCGGCTGCGCTTTTGATGTTTTCCTTTATAATCTTTGGTATTGGCATGATGCCGCGCCCTTCCGGTAAATAGGTCGGGTGTATATTCATTGCATATATACTCTCTGGCACGGGAGGGATTTTATAAGGATAACCACCGCTTAGAAAGCATTCAGCCCCCATGTTGATGAAGTTTTGAATGTGTTCGGGGGTCACTTTATCGGTAATGAATGGGATTTTAAGAAGCGTGCAGGTGCTCTGGCACTCTAAATTATAATTGAATACATTATCGCAGTCGAAGCTGAAAATAGCTAATAACTCATGCCCATCATCTAAAAGGCGGTGAATTGAGGGCAGCATAAAATCATATCCAAAATAAACGAATTTCATGAAAAAATTATGCGTTAATAAGGGGGATTGTACAAGCCATTTGGCATTAGGCTTTTTTATCTAAGGACTTTATAAGCTCGTCTGATAGTTCTGCTGCTGTTTCTATGACTTTGAGGTTGGCTTTATACTCTACCTCCGAAAGCATAAGATTTACGCCTTCTTCTGCTAAATCCACGTTAGGCAGACCGATGATGCCGTTTGAATCGGCCAATGGTGAATCTGGCGAATATGATGGTGTGAAAGGCGGGTTTTTTGCCGCTATATTTGTCTTTACTCCACCGCCTTTTAATGTTTCCTGTTGCACGGTTTGTGGGGTGTAGGGCGCTTTTTCCCCGTCTTCTAGTGATCCGCCAGTCGTAACATTGGCAATATTGTTCGCACTGGCGGTAACTTTCTGCGAAGCCGCGGCTAAACCTGTGAGTGCTGTTGTAATTGCATTAATCATCTCTGTTATTTTACACTATAAAAGGTTAAAATCGCATTGAAATATTAATTTTATATGCCGATAAGGTCTTAATATGCGTCAAATTCTTTTCTATTTACTATTTTTAATGGTTTTTGTCTCCTCGGTGCAGGTTCATGCGCAGGGAGATATCCTGGAAGAGGTTGAGCTTACGCCGCTTCCGGGTGAGGTGATTAAAGCTTGGCCAGACGAAGAGCAACGGATCGTGGTTCAGCCCGTTGCTCCAAAGGCTCAGACTGAGGCTGTTATGCTGCCGGAACCAGCCCTGGTAGTAAAAAAGCAAAAGACCGAAAATGAAATTGCCAAAGAAGAAATTGGTGATTTCTTTTCAGCTCGAAATGTTGCACGGCATGGTAAATATTTGTGGGGTGGGCCTTATCATGATGATGTGCGCGTATATCTGAATAAAGCAAAAATTCCACACAGCAGCCAATGGGCGGATGAAAAATGGAGCCCGCAAGATTGGATTGATGCGCGTGGCGGACAGCCCTTGAAAGTGATTGATGGCTTTTACCGTGTAGGGATTATTAAAGATCAAACCATGAAAGACGGGATGCCTTTGTTAGAGGTCGGGGATGCATTCTTGCAATTGTCCGATCTGGAGAAAATGCGCGTAGTGACTTTCATTGATCATGTATTTGGTATTACTCGCAATGATGAAAGTGGTTCTATCCATATTGTGTATGAGGAGGAGACGTTTCTTTTTGGATTATATAGCGGTCTTGAAAGTGTTGGTTTCTTCACCAAGGACGGGCTGCAATTGCAATAAGAGGTAAACTCATATGCTTACAGGTTTGTATGCTGCTATATTAGCGATTATTCAATTTATACTTACAATGAAAATCAGTTCCATAAGACGCCGTAAAGGTATCTCTATCGGTGATGGCGGCGATGAAGTTTTGGGCAATAAAGTGCGTGCACATGGTAATTTCATTGAAACAGTCCCATTGGCGCTTTTTCTTATACTCGTATCAGAGCTTAGCGGAGCGCCATATTGGGCTTTGCACGTACTTGGTGTTGCGCTTGTAATTGGACGTATTCTTCACGCTATCGGTATGATCATAGAGAATAAATTTATGTACCGCTTTGTTGGGATGGTTTTAACATTACTAATGCTCATTTTAGGGGCGGCACTGAATGTGTGGCTGGCTTTACCCGTTTTATAGAATTCTTCTTTTCCCTGTATAATATGTAGGCTTGAGCGGCGATGATGATCATTGCCCCCGCATATATATGCCATGACGGGATATGAAGAAATATGATGATGTCGATGCCGCTCGCCCATATAAGCCCTGTATAATTAAATGGGCCGAGAAGGGATGCGGGCGCCATCTGGAAGCCGCGGGTCAGGAAATATTGCCCTAGTCCACCGAAAAGCCCGATCAGTAATAATATGGGTACGCTGTAGAGCGTAGGGGTATTCCATACAAAGGGCATGGCAAAAGCGAGCATTATTGCGCCGCCAACAAAGAAGTATAGCGTGATGGTGAAGGGGTTTTGCCCTTTCATAGCACGAATAAGAACCTGAATAGAGGCATGGACGAAGGCAGCGCCCAAGGCAAACGCTATGCCGATGGCTGTAATTTCACCGCTGGGGCGTGCAATCAACAACACTCCGCTCATCCCTATGATCACGGCAATCCACCTATGGGGGCCGATATACTCTTTAAGGAAGAAATGCGCCATAATCGGGATGAGTAGCGTAGAGACGAAAAACAAGACTGTGGCAACGGAAACGGGAAGGTGTTGCATAGCGGCGAGTGTAAAGACGAGGCCTATTGTCCCTATAATAACGCGAAATGCGAGTGTGTATGGCTTACTGAATTTAAATAAGTGCGGTTGTTTTGTGACCAAGATATAAGCCAGGCAGGGTAGTGCGCATATTACATTTCGCCAAAATGCAATTTCGATAGGATCGTGTATTCCGACCAAAAGCTTGTTGAGTGAGTGGGAGAGTGTGAACATTAAAAATGCCGTGCACGCATAGATTATGCCGCGGATTATTCTATCTTCTGAGGTGTTAATCTGCGGCATTTTTTCTCTTCTTTAATTGATGCTCACGTAAAGTAATAAGTACATTGCTGATGATGATTACCCCGCAGCCGATGTAGACATGAATATCGGGAATTTTATCCCAAATAGCCCACCCCAGCACTGTTGCCCAGACTATATTCAGATAATTCAATGGGCTCAAGAAAGAAACATCGCCGTGCCTGAAGGCTTTGGTTTTGAGTGTTTGGTTTAAAACCCCTGCGATGATGATTGCAATCACCAGCAAGGGGACTTGCGAAAAACCCGATGACACGAACAGAAAAATAGGCGCGGTAATGAGCGATCCTAAACCAAAGAAATAAAAGTTGGTGGTAAGAGCGTTTTCTGTTTTTCCGAGCTGTCTGAGTGTTATTAAAGTCAGTGCAGAGGCAAAGGACGCTGTTATTGCGACAGCATAACGCCAATCTAATGTTCCACTCTCAGGATTGGTAATAATAATCGCGCCAAGGAAGCCGAGAGTAATGCAGCCCCATCTAACCCAACTTATTCTTTCCTTTAAAAATAGTGGTGACAGAGCGGTGGCGATAATTGGTGCGGATAGCAAAATGGCTGTGACTGTGGCCAATGGTAGAAGAGTATTTGCCCAGAAGATAAGGCTCAGGCATATATTTCCTATGACTGCCCGGTTTAACTGCGCTAGCGGTCTTTCGGTTTTAAAATATGCCTTTTTCTTAATGCATGTAATCAGTAAGGCAATAAGAATTAAGCCCCCTGCATTTCGGTAAAATGCCATTTCAATGGGGTTTAAGCCAGCCTCGCCCATCAGCTTTGCAAATGTGTTTTGCAACACAATCATAAAGGCCGCGGTTAGCATAAAGCCTGCGGCTAAATATGGGCGGTTCTGATCACTCATTTTTTGTGCTTTATTCATTAAAAAAGGCCGCGATGATTATCGCAGCCCTTTGTTGTTTCGTTAAGCGATAATATTAGTTTTTGCTTTTATCAACCAGCTTGTTCGCGCCGATCCATGGCATCATAGAACGCAGGCGCTCTCCAGTTGCTTCGATTGGGTGCTGGGCTTCTTTCTCGCGAATTTCAACAAGGCGCGTTAAGCCTTCTTTGTTGCCGCCCATGAAGTCTTGAACGAATTTACCGGACTGGATGTCTTCCAGGATTTTCTTCATCTCGGCTTTTGTATCGGATGTAATTACACGCGGGCCTGATACATAGTCACCGAACTCTGCCGTGTTAGATATGGAATAGCGCATATTGGCCAGACCGCCTTCATACATCAAATCAACGATAAGCTTAAGTTCGTGCAAGCACTCGAAATACGCCATTTCTTCAGGATAGCCTGCCTCAACTAATGTCTCGTACCCTGCTTTAACAAGTTCGGCCGTACCGCCGCAAAGAACGGCTTGCTCACCGAACAGGTCGGTTTCGCATTCGTCCTTGAATGTGGTCTCGATGATGCCTGAACGACCACCACCAACAGCAGAAGCATATGACAGCGCCATGTCTTTGGCAGTGCCTGATGCATCCTGTGCAACAGCGATCAAACATGGTACGCCGCCGCCTTTTTGGTATTCGCCGCGCACTGTGTGACCAGGGCCTTTTGGGGCAACCATGATCACATCCAGATCAGCGCGTGGCTTGATTAGGCCGAAGTGAACGTTCAGGCCGTGGGCGAACATTATTGTCGCGCCTTGCTTAAGATTAGCTTCCAATTCATCTTTATAGATATCTGCTTGATATTCATCAGGCGTCAGGATCATAACAACATCAGCTTCGGCAGCCGCAGCAGCAGGGTTCATCACTTCAAAGCCTGCGTTTTGTGCTTTAGGGGCAGAAGAGGAGCCGTCACGTAGACCGATAATTACGCCTTCTACGCCGCTGTCTTTAATGTTTTGCGCGTGGGCATGGCCTTGTGAACCATAGCCGATAATAGCGACCTTCTTGCCTTTGATCAGATCAAGGTTACAATCTTTATCGTAGTAAATGCTAAGGGGCGTACGTGCGCCTTCGAGTTTTTCAGCCAAATTGCTCTGTGACATCGTTTGTTTCCACTCTATTTTTGGTTTAAAATTTTAGTCTGCGGGCAATAAAAACCCTTTTACGCAAAGAATCAAGGAAAAGCTGCGCAACTTTATTGCCTTTTCGCCCTGTCGTTGGTGGGGGAAATTATTGAATTGCGTTTTGTACAACGCCCATAAGACGTTGGTAATCACTTATATTTCCTATGATATTATCGTTTTCATCCATTCCATATACGGCATCACCCGCTTTTAGCCTGTAAATTGCGGCGTTATAATTGCTACGGAATGGGCCGACTTCCTCATGAAATGCGCATCTGTATGATTTCTCTGTCTTTAACCAGCCGTCATCTTCGGTGGCGGTAAAAGAGACGTAGCGATAATCGCCATTTAAAATACCCGTATCCGAGAAGGTCTGGTCTTTAATATCCATGATTTCTGTATCTTCTTCTAGCATTGCGGTCGCTGCGGCAATGCAAGCTTTCGCAAGTTTGGCATCGGCTTGTTCGCGATTGATACAACCACTTAAAGTCAGGGTTGTAAGAAGGAGTAGAGTGATGTGGGCTTTATTTATCATCGTGGGTTGTTGCTCCTCTTGAGATTGCCGCAACGCCTGTACGTGATACGTCCACCAAGCCTAGAGGTTTCATAAGGTCGATAAATGCATCGACTTTCTCCGTTGTGCCTGTGATTTCAAAAATGAAGGATTCTAGCGTCGAATCAACGGGTTTGGCGCGGAAAACATCGGCTAGGCGAAGTGCTTCAATGCGTTTTTCACCAGTGCCGGCTACTTTTATAAGCGCCAATTCGCGCTCGATATGCGGGCCGAAAACGGTCAGATCACGTACGCGTTTAACGGGTATGAGCTGCTCCAACTGAGCCTTAATTTGCTCGATGACGGCGGGTGTCCCGCTGCAAACGATGGTGATGCGCGAGGTGTTTTCCTCATGGTTGGTTTCGGCCACTGTCAGGCTTTCAATGTTATAGCCACGTCCTGTGAAAAGTCCGATCACGCGCGCCAGCACACCTGGCTCGTTCTGCACCATCACCACAAGTGTATGGGTTTCAATCGCGATTTCTTTGGGGCCGTCCCCATATACGGATTTGTTTTTCTTTTCGCGTTTGGCAGTAGCGGTCATGGTTTGTCCTTAAATGATTAGAAACGTACAAGGTTTAATAAGCCTAATCTTTTTTCCAGTCAATGTTGTAGAGGTCAAAACGGCGATCGCGCAGGTTCTGCACGGTACCTGAGTGACGCGCGCGGATAAGCATTTCAAGATCCAGATCGGCAAAGGCAATCATCTCTACGCTGGGCGGAACTTGCGCGGCAACACCATCGCGGGCGAAGGGGAAGTCACACGGGGTCAAAATACAGCTTTCGGCGTAGTTGATGTCCATATTCTCAACATCAGGTAAGTTGCCGACGGTCCCCGACATGGCGACGTAGCATTGGTTTTGCACGGCGATCGCTTGAGAGCAGTACCGTACGCGTAAATATCCCTGGCGTTCATCAGTACAGAAGGGTACGAAAATAATAAGTGCCCCCTGATCGACCAAATGGCGCGCAGTTTCTGGGAATTCAGTGTCATAACAAATTAATACGCCAATGGGGCCGCAATCGGTCTCGATGGTCTCTAGTACATCGCCGCCCTTGATGTTCCACCAATAACGTTCATTGGGGGTGGGGTGGATTTTCTCCTGTGCGTACACCTCACCCGAACGAAGAAATACGTAGGTAATATTATGGATGTCACCGTCTTCCATCTTTGTCGGGTGTGATCCGCCGATGATATTGACGTTATAGGAAATTGCCATCTGCTCCATAAATTTAAGATAGCGGTTTGTATAATTGGTCAGATAATCAATTGCTTCTTCAGGGCGCATCTTTTTATCGGTTGCAGAAAGCAGGGGCAGTGTTACCAATTCTGGAAAAAGTACGAAGTCAGATCCGTAATTTGATGCGATATCAATGAAATATTCGAGCTGATTTTCAAATTGGGTTTCATCTTCCACTTTACGCATTTGCAGCTGTACTGTTGCAACGCGTACGGCCTGATTTGACCTAAATTTCCTTTTTGTTTCTTTTGTTACCGGCTCGGCCATGGTCGGGTTGTACCAGATCATATGTACGGCGTTGGTTTCTGATTCCTTATCAGCGGGGTCGTAATTAGGCAAAATGCCGAGAGGCTCGAAATCATTGGCCAGATGAAAAAGGATCACTGAATCTCTGTATTTTCGTTCACTTACGCCGACCAGATATTCTTCGGGGCTTTCAATTTTGTCTTTCTTCTTTTTCTTGGCGTAGCCCGGCATCCGTCCACCAAAGACGATCCCTTTAAGGTTCAATTCCTCGCAAAGCTCGCGGCGCTTTTGATATAGGCGTGATCCAATGCGCAGGCCTCGGTTTTTAGGGTCTACACATACTGTCATGCCATAGAGATAATCACCTTTAGGGTCATGGCGGCTAGCGAAGCCGTTTCCGGTAATTTCTTTCCAGGTATGGGGTTTAAGAGCGACATCGCCACTAATGATAAAGGTCGCGCAATACCCGACAATCTTGTCGTCATATTCGACGACGAACTGGCCTTTGGCGAAGTTTAAAAGTTGACCACGGATCATCTGCGTGCTTAAGCCCAAACCCGGACCAAAAGCGCGTTCGCTTAGATCTGATAATGCACGTACATCCTTAACTTTAGCTTGACGTACAATAAGGCGGGGCTTGTCTTTTGTGTTTATTGCTTTTGCCATCTTCTCGTCTTCAATTTTTATTATGAACATATATAGCATATTGGGCGTTTGTTACCATGATGTTATGGTTTTTTGTTTTTTGCGGTCTTTACTGTCTTTGCTGTTTTTATTCGGCTATAATTGGCTAATTTATTGTTATTACGTTATATAATTTTTTGTTGGCTCGATAAATTTAATATATTTCATTAGTCATTATCTATATGCTGTGTTAAATTCTGCAGATTAAACCAAGACATAAGTAATTATTGAGCGAAGGAAAATAGGTATGAGAGTGATGAATTTTATTAAGTTTGCAGGTGTTACTATTGTTGGCTTGTTTCCTTTAGCGGTTCAGGCTGAAACTTATACAAATAATTTTGAGCCTCCGCGCGCGCCTGAAACAGCTGATAAAGACTGGCGGGTAAGTTTGGGCGCGGGTGTTTTGGTTAAGCCTGAATATGAGGGGGCTGAGGATTATGAAGCCTTGCCGCTGCCTTATATTGATATCGATTATAAAGACCTTATTACATTCAATCCTTTTGAGGGCTTGCGCTATCACGCTTTTAAAGAGAATGGTGTGACGCTGGGCGCTGGGCTAGGGTATGATTTTGGCCGTGAAGAGGGCGATTCTGATCATTTGCGTGGGCTCGGTGACGTGGACGGTAGCATCGAGGGGCAGGTT
Source organism: Micavibrio sp. (assembly GCA_019634145.1). GTDB lineage: Bacteria > Pseudomonadota > Alphaproteobacteria > Micavibrionales > Micavibrionaceae > TMED27. The sequence goes on from JAHQVU010000026.1 coordinate 17,320, forward strand.
TTCGGTCAATATGAGTTCGGTCAAAGTAAGCTTGAGCTAGAAATAGCGCAGGGCATTTCTGATGGGCATGACGGTTTAACTGTAGGAGCTTCTGCTGCGCACGCCTTTTTCATCCCCGCTTATAGGGCTGTGATTAGCCCTTCTGTGGGCGTCACTTACGCCAGTGAAGATTATATGGATAGCTATTTTAGTGTGAATGGTGCGCAATCGGCGCGTTCAGGCTTGGCGCAATACTCTGCCGATCAGGGTTTTAAGGATGTTTCTGCGCGCCTTTTTGCCCGGATGCCTATATCAGAAAGCTGGTCATTGAATGGCTATGCCAGCTATAGTCGTTTAATCGGCGAGGCAGCCGACAGCCCGATCGTTCAGGACGAAGATCAGTACATGGGCGGCGCGTTTTTCAGTTATAGCTTCTAAGCTTTTTATTATTAAACCAAGCTCTTATCAAATGCCGCGGCGTCGGGTGAGAGGATCATCTCGTTATGTGCCTTGCCTGACGGGATCATGGGAAAGCAGTTTTCCTTCTGATCAACTAGAACATCCACAATAGTGACTTTATCAGTGGCCAGCATTTCATCAATAACACCGTCTAGCTCGTCTACACATGTGGCGCGCAGGCCGACCCCACCGTACGCTTCCGCCAATTTTACGAAATCAGGCAGGCTTTCGGTATAAGAGTTTGAGTAACGCTCACCATGCAAGAGCTCTTGCCATTGGCGCACCATACCCATCCATTGGTTGTTTAAAATGAAGATTTTTACAGGTGTTTTGTACTGTACGGCGCATGACATTTCTTGAATATTCATCAGGATCGAGGCTTCGCCCGCTATATCCACAACAAGAGCCTCAGGGTGTGCGATTTGCGTGCCGATTGCGGCCGGAAGGCCATAGCCCATTGTGCCGAGGCCACCGCTGGTCATCCAGCGGTTAGGCTCGTTAAAGGGCAGGAATTGCGCTGCCCACATTTGGTGCTGGCCAACTTCGGTTGTGATATATCCATCACGTGGATCAGCGGCCATTTTATCGCGCAGGCGTTCAAGCGCATATTGCGGTTTGATGATTTTGCTGTCCTTCTTATAGGCTAGGCAATTCTTGGCGCGCCAGCCTTCGATCTGATCCCACCATTTGGTGAGCGCTGGCTTATCAGCGCTGTATCCGCGTGCCTTCCATACATCAATCATGGCTTTAAGCGCCAGGCCAGCGTCGGCCACAATCGGAATATCAATTGGTATATTTTTGTTGATAGAGCTGGAATCAATATCTACGTGTATCTTGTATGAATGAGGGGAGAATTTGTCTGTGCGTCCTGTAACACGGTCATCGAAACGCGCACCGATATTGATCATAACATCACAATCATGCATCGCCCAGTTGGCTTCAAACGTGCCGTGCATACCCAACATACCGAGCCACTTTTTATCTTTGGCAGGGAATGCGCCTAATCCCATAAGGGTCGAGGTGACAGGGAAACCTGTTAATTCCGCCAATTCGCGCAAAAGTTTTGAGGCTTCCGGGCCAGCATTGATGACCCCGCCGCCGGTATAAAATACTGGGCGTTTGGCTTGCGCCATAAGCTCGACTGCGGCCTCGATCGCGGCCATGTTCGGCTCGGTTTTCGGGCGATAGCTTTGCTGTGCAACTGGTTTTGCCGGGGCGTACGTGCCTTTGGCAAATTGTATATCTTTCGGGATGTCGATGATCACAGGCCCAGGGCGACCAGAGCGTGCGACGTGAAACGCCTCGTGCATTGTTTCGGCCACCTCGTCGGCATTCTTAATCAGATAATTGTGTTTTGTACAGGGGCGCGTAATGCCTGTCGTGTCAGCTTCCTGAAACGCATCTGTACCGATCAAAAATGTAGGGACTTGTCCTGTGATGCAGATAAGGGGGATAGAATCGAGCAATGCATCGGTCAGGCCTGTGACCGCATTGGTCGCGCCGGGGCCGGATGTAACGAGCGCGCAACCGACTTTACCTGTCGAGCGTGCGTAGCCTTCTGCAGCATGTAGAGCGCCACCTTCCTGGCGGACAAGTACGTGCTTAATTTTGTCAGAATTCTTGAATATCTCGTCATAGATCGGCAGCACCGCACCGCCCGGATAGCCGAAAATGACTTCCACGCCTTGATCAATCAGCGCTTTAATCACTATTTCCGCGCCTGTCATTTTTGAGGGAGTTTTGGCTGCGGTTTTGGTTGCTTTGTTTTTAGCTTCTTTGGTGCTCATTATATCCTCTATATCTGGAGCTTTGTTCTAACGCTAATAGGTTTTGAATTGCAAATAAAATCGCCCGTTTGGGGCGGTTTTTCTATTGTAACATAGGTTTTTATTTCATTACATATACGAATCTTTACAGCCTCTATATCTTTGGAGGAAGGCCGTAAAGAATCGTATATTTTGCTAAGGCAATTTGCTCCGGACCTTTTTATACACACTCAATTTTTTTACCGTTTGTGTCCTTGAAGCGTCCGCCTTACACTTTCATATAAGCATTTAAATTTCGCTCAGTCAATTTCAAAAGAAAGAAAAAACTAAATAAAAAGTATTGAAGGTAATTATATTTCAATACAGGGGTTTTTATAAAGCGGGTAGGAATCTCTTATCGGCCAATTTGCAGCTACTAGCAGGGATTCCGAGGTTAACGCTCAAATCTATGAATAAATGTAGGCGAACAGGCTTAAACGGCTTATCAGGTCGGGCGAGCGCAGCGCTTGCGGGACCAGCATAAGGGAAAAGAAGGCTTATAGTCGCTTGCTTTAAGAATAATGCATGGCTGCAAATTGCCGTTTTTATAAAAATAAGCCGCACGTATATTAAATACGCTCACGTTTATTTTTAGAAAAGCCGAACAATTTTCGCTGGATGTATTATTCTTAACCCAAACGACTATAAATCTGATTAGTAAACCATGTATTTTGGCGTTTGGCGTAGTGACGTGTTTCAGCCTTGGCGCGCTCTAATGCATCTTCCAGACTAATATGACCTTTTATATATTCGCGAAGTTGACGAAAACCGAGCGCTTTGGCCGCGGGAACATTCTCCTTAACCGCCTGGTTATCGATTAATGCGCTAAAGCTTTCAGCTTCTTCCAGCGCGCCCATCTTCATCATGATATCGAGCCGAGCATCACAGCGCGCGTATAGATCCTCGCGGGTTGGTAACACCTTAATGACCTCAAATTGCCAGCCCTCAGGTGCGCCTTGCCTCGGGAGTTTCTGCCATTCGGCTAATGATTTCCCTGTGGCCTCCAGCACCTCCATTGCGCGGATGATCCGTGCCTTATGATTAACGTGGAAACGCGCGGCTATGACAGGGTCGCGTTTCTCAAGTTCGGCATGGAAAGCTTCGGCTCCGATGTCTTCATAATGTGCAACAACTGATGCGCGTACGTCTTCGGGGATATCTGGCATTGGCGATAGGCCGTCTGTAAGCGCTTTGATATATAGCCCCGTTCCGCCGCAGACGATCGGCACCCCGCCTTTATCAAGAACATCTTGAATAATAGGCTCGGCGATTTCTCTGTAATTGCCTGCGCTGCATACATTGTTGGGATGAAGGTGGGCATAGAGAAGATGGAGGATTTCGGCCTTATCCTCTTCCGGCGGCTGCGCGCCTAGGATGGGCAGCGCATCATAGATTTGCATGGAATCGCAATTCACGATTACGCCATCAAGCTCTCGTGCAAGCTCCATCGCACGCGCGCTCTTGCCGCTGGCGGTTGGGCCACAAACAATATAGATAATGTGTTTTAAATTACTGGCCATGATTGCTTTTCTCTTGCTGCTGTTTTAAGCATAGTTATGAGCCAAACACAATCCAAGAGCTATCATGCCATTTTAATCTGCATAGCAGGATTTATAGGGTTTTCTTTAAGTGATGCTTTGAGGAAATACCTCGCGCTCAGCATTGATATTCCCGATATACTTTTCTGGCAAGCCGCATTAGGACTTGTTTTTTTGCTTATTTTCTCACCTTTAGTTGGGGGTGTCAGCTCGCTATATAAAGCCAAAAATATGAAATGGCTGATTTTGCGGGGCCTGATTATGGCGGCAAATACTTATCTTGCCATGAATGCTTTGGCTGCTATTCCGCTTATGGATGCGAATACGATTTGGTTTATGATGCCTTTCGTCACCAGTTTGTTTTCGGCTGTATTATTCGGTGAAAAGCTCGGTCCAAAGCGTTTGGCGGCAATTGCCATAGGGTTTTTGGGCGGTGTGATTGCTTTTCGACCGGGCTTTACCGAGTTGGGGCCGGGATATCTTTTTGCCTTTGCGTCAATGTTCACTTTTACTTTTTCTAACTTAATAGCAAAAAAAGCCGGTGGTGGACGTAATCTTTTGCCTTATGGCGTTTATCCGCTCAGTTTTGTCATGCTGCTCAGCCTTTATCTGAATGATTGGCAGATTGCGCTCGATTTTCCTCCTCTGATATGGGGTATCATGTTTATAGTCGGCGCGGTATATGCAATGGGATTAATGCTGGTTTCCCTGGCTTTTCAGATGGGCGATGCGTCTGTCATTGCGCCATATCAATATACCCAAGGATTTTGGGCATTATTTTACGGCTATATCATTTTCGGTGATGTGCCCGATATATTCAAAATCATCGGGGCTAGCGTGATTGTCGGGTCGGGATTGTTCTTTTTCTGGCGGGAAAGAAAAAATAGGGCTGTTCTTACACATCCACCAGCGAGCGGGTGAAAACCTTTGATGGACGCAGCGTTCCATCCTCGCAAGGCACAAGCTTTGATTCTGTTTTTATGAAACCGTTTTTCTGTAAAACTTTTTGTGAGGATATATTATCATTCGCCGTGGTTGCCCATGCTTTTGTCGCTTTGAAATGCAAGCGGGCGATTTCAAGCCCGCCTTGAACCATTTCACTGGCAAAGCCTTGCCCATGAAAACCCGGCGTAACCCAGTATCCGATTTGCACGCTTTCAGGCTCGTTCCACAGCCCCAGATGTCCGGCGGGTTGATCATCCAGATAAGCTAGTAAAACGAGGCCATTATCCTTTTGATGAACGCTGAGCGCGATGTCGCAGAAGTTCGTGATTTGTTTTTGATCCAGTGGCCAAAAAAATAACGAGAGTGCCTCACAGCTTTCTTTTGCGTTGAGGGTCTTGTGAAGGTCTTCATCATGTTTGTGAGTCAGGAGATGGTAGGAAAGCCGCTGCGTTTTAAAGAACGGCTCACCTTTTTCGTTTCGGGCGTTTTCGTCGCTAGTCTTTGTCATCGATCTTTACAGCGATAAAGCGCGTGTCACCTTCGCGGTTTATCAGGAAGAGAACAGAAGAGCGCCCGTCATCTTTTGCTGCGTCAATTACGGCTTGTAGATCCTTGGCCTTTTCCAGAGGCTTCTGGTTGGCTTCGATAATGATATCACCTTCATACAACCCTTTTTCTGCTGCTTGTGAGTGCGGTTCTATGGATGTGATCAGTACACCTTTCATATCGCTCGATATACCGTAATTTCCGCGCACTGTATCAGTCAATGTCGTCACGGTTATACCCGGCGGGTTAATGGAGGTACCTGAATTTCCGGGCATTTCCATACCGGTATCGGCTTCGGCAAGCAGGCCGTCTTCTTCAGCTTTTTCTAGCTCGCCGATATTGACAGAAGCCTTAAGTTTTTTGCCGTCACGCCAATATGTAACTTCGGCGTTAGAATCAATTGGTGTTTCCGCGACGAGGCGAGGGAGTTCGCGCATTTCATTGATTTCTTGACCATTTAGCTCAAGAATAACATCGCCTTGTTTTAGTCCTGCTTTTTCAGATGGGCCGCCCTCTGTAATGCTCGCGACAAGAGCGCCGTTTTCATTTGGAAGCCCCAAGCTTTCAGCGATGTCCTTGGTGACTTCTTGAATGCGAACACCCAACCATCCACGGCGCGTACGACCGAATTTTATGATTTGGTTAATGACAGGTTTAGCCAATGAGGAAGGGATCGCAAAGCCAATACCGATTGATCCGCCGGAAGGCGAGAAGATTGCAGTATTAATGCCGATAACTTCGCCATTGAGGTTGAACATAGGACCGCCGGAGTTTCCGCGGTTTATAGAGGCATCGGTTTGGATGAAATCATCATAAGGGCCTGCATTAATGTCGCGTGCACGGGCAGAGACAATACCGGCGGTGACTGTGCCGCCGAGGCCAAAAGGGTTACCGATAGCAATGACCCAATCACCAACGCGCATTACATCGGAATTGCCGAATTTAACAGCGCGCAATTTTTTGTCGGTTTTTACTTTTAATACAGCGATATCTGTTTTTTCATCGCGGCCGATAATTTCAGCATCGACGGTTACATCATCGTGAAACGTTACGCGCACCTCTTCGGCATCGCGGATTACGTGGTTGTTTGTGATAACAAGGCCCTTTTCAGCATCGATAATAAAACCAGAGCCCAGCGAGGCTTCAGGTTCCATCGGCATACCGGGCGCGCCGCGTTTGTTCATGAATTCTTCGAAAAAATGCTCGAAGGGAGAGCCTTCAGGAAATTGCGGCATGTCCTGCATACCAGGCATTTGCTGCATTTCATCGGGATGCATTTTGATGGTGGAGGATATGTTAACAACGGCAGGCAATAACACTTCTGCCATGTCCGCAAAGCTGCCATGGTTTGGCGCTTGTGCTTTGGCTTCTTTTTGTGATTCCTCAGGACTTTGGGCAAAAGCCGCTTGCCCTGGAAGAAGTAATGAAAGAGCTAAAGTCAGGTGCAAAACCGATTTATGCATATGGATAATTCCTCCGTTAGAATTTTGCATTGGATCAGCGATATGTGTGCTGTTTACCACCTCAAGACACTACGCCGAGTTATGTTTGAGGTCAACACTTCTCGCTTGATTAGCAACGAGAAACTATATCGTTTCTGTGGCTGTTATTTTCAAGTAGCTGGTATTAGCGGCTCTGCTGAAAATGCTTGAAGAACTCACTGTTAGGCGAAAGAATAAGCTGTGTATCAGGATCAGATAATGTTTTGGTGTAGGCTTCCATTGAGCGGATGAAAGAGTAAAAATCCTTATCTTTATTGAAAGCATCGGCATAAATTTTGATAGCTTCGTTATCGCCTTCCCCCTTTAAGATCGATGCATCACGCTGGGCTTCTGCTAAAAGAACCGAGCGCTCTTTTTCAGCGGTAGAGCTGATTTCGAGGGCGCGTTCTTCGCCTTTTGCGCGTGTTTCAGTGGCACGCTCTTTAAGTTGAGAGATCATACGGCGTACAGTAGAGGTACGAAGGTCAGAGGTTAGATCTGCGCGAACAATGCGAACATCAACGATTTCAATCCCGAGATTGTCTTTGGCTACGTTCGAGTTAACGCGTCTTAGAATGTTTCGCATGACATAGGTTCTGGAGGGTGAGAGCAGTTGTTTAAGGCTGGTTTTACCAAGCTCGGCACGTGTAGCGTCATTGAGGATGTTTTCAAGACGTGAATTGGCGCTGCGGATGTCACCCAATGTTTTTAGGAATTGCAGGGGATCAGTAATTTTATAGCGTGCAAAGGTGTCGAGGATGATCGGCTCCCCCGTTACATTGGCGATGCTAGCTTCATTTCTTTCTGCTGGCTCTTCGCCTTCATTCAGTTCTTGCTCTTCTTCATTTTCCTCAAAGCCAAGATCCATAGATGAGATAACGACCTGTGCAGATTCAGGGTCAACAGATAGAATGCGCTTATCGAAATAGCGTACGTCTTGAATGAAAGGAATTTTCGTATGAAGGCCGGGTCCATTTATTTCGCCGACTGGCTGACCAAGTTGGAGGACTATGGCTTGTTCGCGTTGATCGACTACGAAGAAAATTTGTGATGCGGCGATCAGCCCCACGGCGATGACGGCTAGAAAGATAACCAGAGTTTTGTTCATTTTATTAGTCCTTAAATCCTAGTTATTCTGCTTTGTTTTATTACGATTGATCTCGTTAAGCGGCAGATATGGCACTACGCCCTGATTGCTGTCGCCATCGATGATGATTTTGCTGGCATTTTGCAGGACATTTTCCATGGTTTCGATAAAGATACGCTCTTTGGTCACGTCCTTTCCGCTTTGATAGGCGGTGTAGACGGAGTTAAAGCGCTCGGCATCACCGTTTGCGCGGGCGATTACGGATTCTTTATAGCCTTGCGCCTGTTGAAGCATTTTTATCGCTTCCCCTCGGGCACGCGGCAGAATGTCTTCACGATAGGCGTCTGCGCGGTTTTGTACGTCTTCAGCATCCTGCTTAGCGGATTGAACGTCTTGGAAGGCGTTTTGAACGTCAGGGTGAACTTCGGCGAATTCGATCAATACTTGTGTCACATTCACGCCAGATTGATATTCATCGAGGTTTTTCTGGATGATGTTTTTTGCGGCATCGGCCACGGCGGCGCGGCCTGTGGTGATGATCGGGAACATATTGGTTTGTCCAACGACTTCACGTATTGCGCTCTCAGCGACTTTCTTGATTGTGTTTTGCTGATCGCGGATTTCGAATAGATAATCTTCGGCGCTTTTGATGTTCCACTGAATGACAAGATCAATATCGACGATATTACGGTCAGATGTCAGCATCAAGCTTTCATCAGGAATATCATTACGGTTGTTATTACCCGTGCGGTTATACCCTTCGGTAAAGCCAATATTCATGCGGCGAATCTCCGCCACATTGACGATTTCGGCCGATTCAATAGGGGCGGGCATATGATAGCCGAGGCCGGGTTCGTTTTGTGTGCGCTCCCACGCGCCAAAACGCTGAATAACTGCGTTCTCGCCTGGATTTACGACATAAAAGCCGCTGGCGAGCCATAGGCCGATGATCCCGATTATTACGAGAAGAATAAGACCGCCGCCCTGAAAGCGGGAGGGCATCACAGAACGGAAGTTTTCTTGTGCTTTACGCAGGATGTCATCGAGATCAGGGGGTTCATTACCAGATCCACCACCGTGACCGCCGCCGCTAGGGCGTTTAGGGCCTTGTCCGTTGCCGCCTGATGGCTGGCCGGGGCGTGCCCATGGGTTTTTACGGTCTCTATCGGGTCTATCCTCGCGGGCCATGAAAAGGTCGTATCCTTAAATAATTTGATTAATCTTTGATTTGCATCGTATATGCGTAATAACAATATGCTATTTAGCAATAAAATCAAGAGTGCGTTTAGAGAGTTTATATGGTCGTTCCAAGTGTTTCTGATATCCTTACATCCCTTCAATCAGTTTTCGATCCGGTCAACGGGCGTGATATTGTGTCTTTAAATATGGTCGAGGGGGTGCAGGTCAGTGTAGATGGTGTGGTCGTTTTCATGATCGTTGTTGATGCTGCGCGCGGCGCGGCAATGGAGGGGGTGCGTCAAGAGGCCGAGCGGGTTGTACGTGCGCTGGACGGTGTTAAGCAGGTTACAGCTGTTTTAACCGCTGAGAAAGAGCCTCCGCCTCAAGGTGCAGGTGCAGCTCCAGATCCGCACGGAATGAACAAGAACCCGCCGCTAAAGCTTCCTATTAAGAAGATTATTGCTGTGGCATCGGGTAAGGGCGGTGTTGGAAAATCTACAGTGGCCAATGCTCTTGCAAGGAGTATAGCCGAAAATAGCCAATTAAAAGTCGGGATTCTGGATGGGGATATCTATGGCCCTTCGCAGATTATATTGAGTGGTCTTGAGACGAAAAAACCCGATACTAATGCAGCGCGGATGATCATTCCTCCTGTGCTGGCAGTGGACGGGAATCCTTATGGCGTAAAGGTAATGTCGATTGCTCTTATGGTTGATGCAGGCAAGGCATTGGTGTGGCGTGGGCCGATGGTGCAATCCGCTATGTATCAGCTTTTTAGAGACGTACAGTGGTGCGAAGACGACACCGAACTGGATGTTCTGATCGTCGATATGCCGCCTGGAACAGGCGATGCGCAATTGACACTTGCGCAGAAAGTGCCGGTCGATGGTGCGATTATCGTATCGACGCCTCAGGATCTAGCGCTTGCAGATGCGCGCAAAGGGGTTGAAATGTTTAATGCCACGGGTGTACGTGTGTTGGGTCTGATCGAAAATATGAGCACGCATATCTGCACGAATTGTGGGCATGAAGAGCATATCTTCGGCCATGGTGGAGCAAAGGCGGAAGCCGAGACGCTCGGCGTTGCTTTTCTTGGTGAAATCCCACTGTCGGCCGAAATTCGTGCTAGGGCTGATGCCGGTGAGAAGGTTGCTCTTCCCGCATCCATAATGGAGATTATTCTTGCTCAATTGCATTCATAATGGCTTCGATTGAAGGGCGGGCTTTGTAGCCGTCTTCGGCCAGAACTGCTTGAATCGTACCCTCATTGTCGATGATATAAATGGTCGGGTGCGGAACACCGTAATAGCTTGTTTTGGGTTCTATATCTGTATTGAGGATATTAAATGCCTTAATCACTTCCGAGTTTTGATCAGAGAGCAATGTAAAGTCAATGTCGTTTTTTTCGGCAAAGCTATTTTGCTTTTCTATCGTATCATAGCTCAGCGCAGCCAAGTTATAGCCTTGGTCATTAATGTCCTTCATATGCGGGTTAAGTTCAATGAGCTGTTTTTGGCAATATGGACACCAATCAACTGAGCGAACGAAAACTAGCACCAAGCCCTTTTCGCCTTTAAGGTTTTCAAAGCTTTGCTTTTCATCATTGTGGTTTGGTATTTCAAGGGTGTGAGGGATGGTTTTGCCAATATCTGCGGCACTTATAGACGCATTAAATGTTATCAATGCAAGGAATGTGAGGGTAAGTAGGCGAATCATTTTGTTATCCTTTCAAGGGTAAAAAATGTACATGACGGGCGGTCTTTTTCTGGTTCGGCGGGGTGCTTGCGCTTTTCGGTAACGTTCCATTCATCCCAATTTATCTCGGGGAAAAAGGTGTCGCCTTCGTAATCGCGATCGATAATGGTGAGGTACAGGCGCTCAGTAATGGCAAGCGTTTCGGCGTAAATCTGACCGCCGCCGGTGATGAAAATCTCGTCTTTTTCATCAGACTTTGCAATTGCTTTTGCTAGGCGGATGGCGTCATTGATAGATTGGACTTTATGGGTCGATGTGCCCTCGGTTACGCTAACGCCTTCAGCTTCCATATGCTTGAAAACTTGGGTTGCCTCTCCTTCAGGAAGTGCGTCATAGCTGCGGGAAATCACTATATTTGCACGTCCGGGCAGGGATTTTCCTAATGCTTCATAGCTTTTACGCCCCATGAGAATAGGTTTTCCTAGCGTCGTGCGTTTAAAATGCTTCAAATCCTCAGGGATATGCCAGATCATGGCGTTATCTTTGCCGATCGCGTTATTGCTGGCGATACAAACGATAGAGGATAAAGTGATGTGGGGGTTGCTATCAGTCATTGTTTCTATATAAATCAAAGTCATGCAGAATAATAGTCTTAGCCCCGCACATGTTAAAATTTTCCTTGATTCAATCGAGGTGCCGCTGCGTATTGGTATTTATGACCACGAGAAAAATGTGCCGCAGCGGGCATTGGTGGATGTTGAGCTGTACGCCGATCCGGCGGTGTATCTGAAGACGGTTAATCTGGATACGATTATTGATTATGCTGTGCTATATAAAGCGATTAATTCATGGGCGGAGCGTCCGCAGGTGCTTTTGATCGAAGACTACCTTAAAGAGCTACTTGATCTGTGTTTTGAATATAAAATCGTTATGGCCTGCCGCGCTTCTATCCGCAAAATGGATGTTTTCGGCAAGGATCAAGGCGCAGGCGTTGAGGTTTTTATGAAGCGCGATGATTGGTTGCTTGGTTAGTCTGGTGTTAGGGAGGGGGATGTTGCCCCTGTTAATCTGTTTTGGCCGCCACCATATAGTCCTGTGAAGCCAGATTCTGATGTGGAAGCTGTATGTTCTGGCTGGGTATTTTGTGCTTTTTTTATTTTATTTGTTTCTATTACGGCTATGAAGAGTTTTTTATCTGTAATGAGTTGCCTGATTTTGTTTAACTTCTTATCAAGGTGTGGTTTTTCTTGGTTTAGCTGGTCAAGTATGTTTCCTACCCCTTCCGCAGGAATGTAATAGCCCATTCGATCTTTTGTTACACCGTTGTAGATAATTTCTGGCTTGTATTCATAGCCTAACAGGAAAAGGTTTGAGAGCCTTGCATGGAGCTTTTCTTCAAGGGTCATTGAATCTGTTTCTCGTTGATATAGCTTGTCAGGCAGTGCTTCTAAGCCTTTTACTACAAGCGCATGTTTGCAGTTTTGCAAGTGTTTAGGTCTGTATTCATAAATTTCTGTGTCCGGTGTTGCGATTGTTGCCGTTAGCCAAAATTTACCATCTGCGCTGTCTAGTTTTAGAAATTGACCCGGCTCAAATTGTGAGGATTGGTGTATTAGTATTGGTCTTGCGTTATCTGTGAAATGCACTGTTAGTGTATTTTGGTCGAGCGTGATGGCTGTGTGAAAATTGTATGTTTTATCCTTTTGTATGCCAAACCACATATTACCCTCTTTTTTTGAGGATGTTATAAGGCGGGATTTGTTATTATGTCAACCTTTTTATGTTTATACAGCCACTGGTGCTTTGATGTGTGGGTGGGCTTCGTAGTTTGTGAGTTCGAAATCCTCGAATTTAAAATCAAACACTGATTCCACATCGGGATTTAATTTCATTGTCGGCAGTGGGAAGGGCTCACGGCTGAGTTGGAGCTCTGCTTGTTCAATGTGGTTTGAATAGAGGTGTGCATCGCCGAGGGTGTGAACGAAATCGCCATATTCTAGGTCGCATTCCTGCGCGATCATCATGGTGAGAAGGGCGTAGCTGGCGATATTAAACGGCACGCCGAGGAAGATATCCGCGCTGCGTTGGTAGAGCTGGCAGGAGAGCTTGCCGTCTGCGACATAGAACTGAAAGAACGCATGGCAAGGCGGAAGTGCCATTTCGTCGACTACGCCGGGATTAAAAGCGACGATCAGAAGGCGACGGCTGTCGGGGTTGTTTTTGATTTGCTCGATGACGTTTTTAAGCTGATCTATCGTGCGGCCATCGGCGGTTTTCCAGCTGCGCCACTGCTCGCCATAGACGGGGCCGAGATCGCCATTTTCGTCCGCCCAATCATCCCAGATCTTTACGCCGTTTTCCTGTAAATATTTGATATTTGTATCACCTGCGATAAACCAAAGGAGCTCGTGAATGATAGAGCGCAAATGGCATTTTTTGGTTGTAACCAGCGGGAAGCCTTCGCTCAGGTTAAAGCGCATTTGATAGCCAAAGACGGAGCGCGTGCCAGTGCCGGTGCGGTCTTCCTTGATCGCTCCGTTATCTAAAACATGTTTCATTAAGTCGAGATATTGTTTCATATGTTTAATATGGGTGATTCAGGTGGCGGAGAGAAGGGCGAAATAGTATAGGCTCACAAGTTTTTATTGTGTTTTTTACTTGTTTTACTTTCTGTAGTTTTTCTTGTTGGTTGTGTTCAGCATATGTTGAAATTGAAGTTGATAACCTTAAATTTGTTAATCCGATGGTGGCAATTCTTATCTCTGATACTGACCAATTGTCTGGCACGGTTAAAGTTGTAGATTCTAAAATACAAGAGCTAGTTTCCGAGTTTTATGTGGATGTTCTTAAAGGTACGGGCGGTCTGCTTGGGTTGGCTGTTCGCGGCGGCGGTGTGAGAGAGAAGCTGTCAGCTCAATTTGCAGAATATATCGGGGATAATCTAGGCTTTAA